>NZ_JBXWPN010000003.1:0-535235 GCF_059611885.1 Ruegeria sp. CDSA193
CCAATCTCCTGAATCGGCTTCTTCTTCGCCTCACGCGCAATTTCGATGTCAGATTTATAGCTCATTGGGTTTCGGTCCCTGATTGAATTCCGTGCAAACCCGACGCAGAACGCCGGCGCTGCTCACTCCATACCGTTGTGTACCAAATTGGTGGCTATGGATTCCGACATAATTGCGCCTTGAAACGTCGTAGCGTCACATCGGCGCCTTCCGATCGGAAATTGCGGTCCCTTATGGTGTCCAGGCTCTCTGATCGGGGACAAACAGTGTAAGCTCATCGGCTAGCTTCAGCTCTCCGGGTCTTTCGACCCAAGCCGTGACTCCCCGCCGTCCTTGCGCTGCAGGCTTGAAGGCCGCACCATATCCGGGCAAGTCAGCCTCGATCTCGCGCCCTGGCAGGATACAGGGCCGGTTTTCCATGTCGATCGTCAGCGTCAGGCCATTTTCCACCTGCAAACGAGACGAGGGCGGAATATGGGTGAAATCCGGAATGCCGCGCAAGACAATGCTGACACCCAGATGGGACGGGTCCAGCTTACCCAAGCCCATTTCCTGCGCGATGGCATCAAGTTCTTCTGCGGACAGGATCGATAACTGTCGCACATTGCGAATTTCGGTGCCCACCGGGTACAGGTTTTTGACCCGTACGCAAGAGGTACGATTCACGCCTTCGTGACGCGCGCCTTGATCACCCGAGAAACCCAAATCCAGACTGTCCACGGAATTGGCCCGGAGAGTTTTACCTGCTGGTACGTGGCCCAACCAAACAACTTCGCCCGTGAATTCGGTTTCGCGCAATACCGGCATATTTATCCCTTTTTCAGAACTGACATCTGATGCGGAATAAAGGGCAAACCTTCGCGATTGAAAAGAAAAAAGACCCGGGACAGGCCCGGGTCTTTGAAAGTTTAAGCCGTTGGTTCCGGCTCCATCCCGCCATCGGGCGGAGTTTTCTTAACCTTGGTTTTCGGAATGGCTGTCACGCTGGGGGCGCTGCCCTCATCAGGTTTGTCGCCCTCGTCATCGCTTTCGCTGGGCGGCTCGCCATTCATGACGCGTTTGATCTCGTCACCGGTCAGGGTTTCATATTCCAGCAGCCCTTGGGCCAGACGTTCCCATTGCTCGTTCTGTTCTGACAGGATCTGATGCGCACGCTCATATCCTTGCTGGATCAGGCGCTTGACCTCTTCCTCGATCAGTTCCTTGGTATGGGCCGAGACCGAGAACCCGGCAGTGTTGCCCGAATAGCCATCATGCGCTTCGGCATAGTCGATATTGCCGACCTTGTCCGACATGCCCCAGCGCATCACCATCGCCCGCGACAGTTGGCTGGCCTGCATGATATCGCCCGCCGGACCGTTCGAGACATGGTCCTCGCCATATTTGATCACCTCAGCCGCCTTACCGGCCATGGTCATGGCCAGCTTTTGCTCACACTCATCGCGGTGATAGTTCAGGCGGTCCATTTCTGGCAGTGACACCACCATGCCCAGCGCACCACCACGCGGAATGATCGTTGCCTTATAGACCGGATCACACAACGGCAGCGTCATACCAACTACGGCATGCCCTGATTCGTGATAGGCAGTCTTTTCCTTCTGGTCCTGGGTCAGCACCATCGAGCGGCGCTCGGCACCCATCATCACCTTGTCCTTGGCATTCTCGAAATCTTCCATGGTAACAAAGCGGCGACCGACGCGGGCGGCCATCAGCGCGGCCTCATTCACGAGGTTGGCCAGATCAGCACCCGAGAAGCCCGGAGTCCCGCGCGCGATGATGCGCAGATCGACATCAGGTCCGAGGGGTGTCTTGCGTGCGTGAACGCCCAGGATCTTTTCGCGGCCTTTAATGTCGGGGTTGCCGACAGTCACGTTGCGGTCGAAACGGCCTGGACGCAGCAGCGCAGGGTCCAAAACGTCCTTACGGTTGGTGGCCGCCAGGATAATCACGCCCTCATTGGCCTCGAACCCGTCCATCTCGACGAGCAACTGGTTGAGCGTTTGTTCACGTTCGTCATTACCCCCGCCATAACCGGCACCACGATGGCGGCCAACAGCGTCAATCTCGTCAATAAAGACGATACAGGGAGCGTTTTTCTTGGCCTGTTCGAACATGTCGCGGACACGGGATGCACCGACACCGACGAACATCTCAACAAAGTCCGAACCCGAAATGGTGAAGAAGGGCACACCCGCCTCACCCGCAATGGCGCGGGCCAGCAGCGTTTTACCGGTCCCCGGAGGGCCCACCAACAAAGCGCCTTTTGGAATCTTGCCACCCAGACGACTGAATTTCTGCGGATTGCGCAAGAATTCTACGATCTCTTCCAGTTCTTCCTTGGCCTCGTCGATGCCAGCGACATCATCAAAGGTTACACGGCCATGCTTTTCGGTCAGCATCTTGGCTTTGGACTTGCCAAAGCCCATCGCGCCACCTTTGCCGCCACCCTGCATCCGGTTCATGAAGTAGACCCAGACACCGATCAGCAGCAGGAAAGGAAGAAGAGTGACCAGGAAAGACTGAATGCCCGATTGCTGTTGTTTCACAGCCTGAACCGGGATGCTTTCATCGATCAGCAGTTTGGTCACCTCGGCATCGCCGGGCTTGATCGTGACATAGCTTGCGCCGCTTTGCGTGGTATAGCGAATTTGTTCGCCATCCAATGTCACGTTTTTGACTTCGCCGCCTTCAACAGCGGTCACGAAATCAGAATAGGTTCTTTCATTGCTCTGAAGCGTTCCACCTGGTCCGCTGAACAGATTGAACAGTGCAAGGATCAGCAAAAACAGAACGACCCAAAAGGCGATGTTACGAGCGTTGCCCAAGAAAAATCTCCCAAAAGATTTCGGCAGATGGGGATCTGCCGGGTTGATCTTTAAAATAGAGATGATTCAAGCAGGTTCAATGCGATAAAACCGAAGAGTGAAACTCGGGCTCTTCTGGCGTCAGTTCTGCAAGCCAACCATTTGAGAAACCCACCATAGGTGCAGATACCAAGACCTCTCCACTCCAGACGGACGGAGACGCCAGAAGCGCGGCGCGCGGTTTTCCAAGTGCACGCCAATCTGGCACGGCCTGCAAACCAGCCGCACCTAACGGGTGAACCTGCGCGTCGGGAATCGCCGGGCCAGACAGGATCCACCGTCCATCCCAAATCTGACCGGGTGCGCCGGGTGCGCTCTCAACGGCATTTAGCTCTCTGCAAATCCACATTTTATCGGCTTTTGGGATCAAGAGGCATCCACCAATCGTTGCCGCCTCACCCTGATCAATCGCGAGCAGCGCCCGGTCTGTTGCAGCCTGACGCGGTGGATATCCGCGGCCCGCAATCCAGCGGACACAACCTATAAGAAGACGACGTCGGATTTCCGCAGGCAGAGTGGAAAATCGCGCGCGATTGACACAGATATCGCCGCCATCGACACTCAGGACCTGACGGGCGGATTCCTGCGTAATCTGCTCTAATGCTTCACGGGCTTGAGCAAGGTTTTCAGCAACGCGGGACAGAGAATGCACCGAAATCCCAATTTCGGATAAGCCGGTCAACGCGTTGCGCGCCTTGATACGATCAAACCGCCGGTCGTGATTCGATGGATCCTCGATCCAATCTGCCCCAATCTCGGCAAGATAATCGCGCAGTTGTTGCCGGGTAATCCCCAACATCGGTCGCAGCAGCATGATCCCTTGATAGTTCCGCATTGCGGGCATGCCGGACAATCCCGTCACACCAGCAGCGCGCGCCAATCGCATCAGCATGGTTTCGGCTTGATCATCGGCGGTGTGTCCCAGGGCAATCGCGCCGATCTGCTTGTCACGCGCCCAGTCTGACAGCAACTGGTACCGGGCCTGCCGCGCCCTATCCTGCAGGTTACCTGTCTGGTCCCACCCCTGCCAGTGCAACGTCTCATGTGGAAGGCCCAGACCCTGGGCAAGCTGCGCCACCCAATCTGCCTCCGCCACCGCTTCGGGGCGCAGATTGTGGTTCACCGTGGCGACAAACAGCTCAACCTGTTCCTCTTGGGCGATGTGCTTCAACAAACTCAGCAAAGCAACTGAGTCACCGCCACCGGATACCGCAACACCTAGACGGCGCGGAAGGTTTTCCGGCAATCGCGCGCGGAGTTCGGATTTCAGGAGTGTGCCTTGTGTGGTCAAGTACAACCCAGTGACGTCATTTCCTGCGTGGCGCTGGAGACCAATGCCGAGGCCGGGAACCGGACGCTAACCTCGCTCAGTGTGATACACGCCTGTTCGGTCTGTCCCAGACGGCCCAGCGCAGCACCCAGTTCGAACAAAGCCTCAGGCGCATAGGCGCCTTCGGAATCGCCGGTGAAGCTGGCAAGGAATGCCTTTGCCGCTTCGCGGGTGTCGCCAATGCCCTCCAACGCCTGTCCGCGCTTTAGGTGTGCTTCGGGCGCAAGCGGGCTTCCGGGATATGATGTATCGAATACTGCGAACTGATCCGCGGCGGCCTGGAAGTTTCCATCGGCCAGCGCCTGAGCAGCGGCATTGAAATCCGCTTGCTCGCCTACTGCCAACTCACCCAGGTCGGCATCGGTTGGCGCTGTCGGAGCAGTAGGGGCTGCGGATGTGATGTCCGTTTCTCCGCCCAGAGTTGTTGTATCACCGAGCGTACTCAGGTCGCCGCCTTCCAGTTCGACCAAGCGAAACTCAAGATCACCGATGCGGTTGGTGCCGTCGGTTACAATATTCTGTACACGCTGGTTCAACTGCTCGGTCTGGCGCGTCAGGCGCTGCAACTCGGCCTCTATGGCATCAACGCGTTCAAGTATCGAACTGCCGGACAGGTTCGGGGCCGGAGAGCCGGTTGTTGAAAACTCGCGCTTGAGCCGCTGAATTTCCACATGCAGCACCGTCAGTTCCTGCCGGATATCCGCCAAGGTTTGCTGATCCTGTGCTTGTGCCAAACCGGCGGTCGCCAAAACTGCGGCCAGAACCCATCCTGCTAGTTTCATCGTCTTATCCCAAAGTTGATCCGGTCAGCACCGTGACTGCACGACGGTTTTTCGAATAGCAGTCCTCGGTGCTGCAAATCTCGATCGGACGCTCTTTGCCAAAACTGACAGTTGTCAGCCGGTTGCCCGCTACTCCGCGGGAAATCAGGAACTCGCGGGCGGCATTTGCCCGGCGCGCACCCAGTGCGAGGTTATACTCACGCGTGCCCTGCTCATCCGCATGGCCTTCGATCGTTGCCACAAAGTCGGGGTTGGCCATCAGCCAGTCGGCCTGCCCCTGCAGCACTGACTGCGCCTGCGGAGTAAGCGTCGACTGATCGACTGAAAACAGAACCCGGTCACCAACAGTTTGCTGGAAATATGCAGGCGAGCGCGGATCACTTGGAGAGCCCGCGGCCAGCCCGCCATTTGCGCCATTGCCAAAGCCGCCGCCCAGCGCAGACGGATCGTTATTGGTGCAGGCTGCCAACGCGCCAAACACACCTAGTGCTAGGATTTTGCCCAATACGTTCATCTCAGGTGCCTCGTTGTTTTTTCTCTTTATTGCCGTCTCTGTAGCATAGTGCAGGTTCCTTGTGAACTTTTCCTGCCAGCAGCCGTGATCAATTCTGCAGTGGACCCCATGACGGATCGCTGCCCCCATCCGGGGTGCGGATCGGGCGCAGGTTGCGTCCCGAGATATCAACCGAATACAGCGTCGCCCGGCCACTTGCGCCCTGGGTTTCTCGGGTGAACATGATCACGCGACCATTAGGGGACCATGTCGGTCCTTCGTCCAGAAACGACGAGGTCAGCAAACGCTCTTCGCTGCCATCTGTTCGCATGACACCGATATGAAATCGGCCTTTGTTCTGCTTGGTAAACGCAATCAGATCGCCACGGGGGGACCAGACCGGCGTTCCATAACGGCCCTGACCAAAGCTGATCCGCGTCGCCTCGCCCCCGTTTGCGGGCATGATGTAAAGCTGTGGCGTGCCCGAACGGTCGCTTTCAAACACGATCTGGGAACCGTCTGGCGAATAGCTGGGGGCGGTTTCGATCGCGGGCGTATTGGTCAGCCGCACGCTTTGCCCGGAAGCCAGATCCATTTTCCACAGGTCCGTATTGCCGCCCTGAATAAGCGAATAGACGATCGACCGTCCATCCGGCGAAAACCGGGGCGAAAAGCTCATCGTGCCGCCCTGGGTGTTCAACTCAGTCCGCCTGACCCGCTCGATATCCAGAACATAGATGCGCGGCTGACCGGATTCGTAGCTGGTATAGAGCAGTTGATCACCGGCAGGTGAAAAGCGTGGTGCCAGAACAATGGCGGCGCTGTCGGTCAGGTACTGCACATTCGCACCATCATAATCCATGATCGCCAGCCGTTTCAGGCGCTGGTTTTTGGGGCCGCTTTCCGAGACAAAGGCAACGCGACTGTCGAAATAGGCGCCCTCGCCCGTTACACGGCTATAGACTTGATCCGCCACTTTATGGGCCATGCGCCGCCACCCTTCAGTCGTCCCGGCAAACTGCAGACCGTTGCCCAGCTCCTGCCCAGAAAACACATCCCAGACCCTGAACCGCACCGTCAGGCGATTGCCCGACACATTCACAGCACCTGTCACCAAAGCCTCGGCATTGATGGCTTTCCAATCCGCAAACCGAACGGGATCTTCAAAGCTGGCCACTTGGCTGATGAAAGCATCAGACAGAATTTCGCGAAACAGCCCCGTTCCGGTCAGATCCGCCGCCACAACCCGCGAGATATCCTGGGCGTATTGGGCTGCCGCCGTACTATCGGGAACAAAACTTGGAACCGCAAAGGGCAAGGGTTCGATGATCCCCTGATCCAACTCCAGGCGGAGCGGCCCACTTTGGGCGTGAACGGGTGCCGACACCAGTGTCAGGCCAAGCAACAGGCTGGTCAGAAGTCTCATCATTTGATCCGCATCCTCTCGGGATTGAATGTAATCTCAATATCCTGCCAATGCTCGTATTTATCGGTTGGCAGGTCATATCCTTTGGCTCCACAGCGCAAAATGGCACGTCGAGCGGCCTCATAGGCTTGTCTGGCTGCGCCGTCAGAACCGCCTGAGCTGTCGATCATGCGCAAGCTGCCGCCAACCACCTTGCCATCAGGGGTCAACGAAAATCCGACAACAACAACTGTCTGCAGAGCATCCGTGGACAAGGACCCAACGTTCCAGCATTGGGAAACGGCCAATCGCATCGCGTCCTTTTCGCCGCTGGTCAAGGGCGGACCAGAGGGTTCACTCCCTTGTCCCAACGCCTCGGCCAGCGCATCGTTGATGGCTGTTTCCGTCTGCGCGGGCTCTGTGGGTTCGGGCTCGGGCGTCTCTGCCACTTCGGGCTCGGCCGGTGGCGTCGGGCGGTTGGGGCGGATCCGCGGGCGCGGCGATGTTCGGGGAGCGTTTTCTTTGGGCTCTTCCGCTTCGGTCACAATCTCGTCAGCCTTTTCCTCGGGGGCGGTCTGATCCTGCTGTTCCTGCGGGGTCTCGGCTCCCTCGTCCAAAGATACGGCCGGGGTTTCGATTTCATCAGGCGCGGCCTCGGGCGGAGGAGGCGCAACCGGCACCGGCGCAACATTCTCGGCCGGGCTGGGCTGTGCTTCTGGCCCAGAAGGCACCGTAAGGTCGACGATCTCGGGGGCGGGAGTGTCCAACACCGGTGGCTGTTCAATCACCACCGGCTCTGGCGGCGGCTCAACCGGTTCAGGCTCAGGATCCGGGTCCGGGTCGGATTCAGCAGGTTCCGCCTCTTGCAACGAAGGCTGCTCTTCCACTACCGGTTCCGACGCTGGATCCTCTTCTGTTGGGGCCTCAGGCGGCTGCAGCGCTGTTGGCGTCGGCACTTCGGGCGCATCCCGCTGAGCGGTCATTGCCGCAAATTGCTCAGCCGAAATGACCGAGACATCCTGCACAGCCATAGGTAATGGTTCGGACCGGAAGGTGCCGCCGAAAAATGCCCAACCAATCAGACTGACATGGGCAATCGCCGAGATCTTGGTGCCGGTATCCACCGTGCGGCCTCACTCTCCACCGTCGTCCAGTGTCGGGCCGCCCGTATCGGTCACCAGCCCCACATTGGAGAACCCACCCGCATTAAGCGCGCCCATTACCTGCATCACCTGCGCATAAGGGATCGCACCATCCGCGCGCAAAAACACTCGGTCGCTACTGCGTTCTGCTGCGATGGCGCGCAGTTTGCCAATCAGCTCTTCGCGCAGAATATCCGTGGTTTGGATTTGCACCCTGCCATCCGCGGTCAGCGTGACGGTCAAAGGTTCCTCGTTATCGCCGGGCAGCGCACTGGCCGCCGTTTTAGGCAGATCAACCGGGACACCAACAGTCAGCAAGGGCGCAGCCACCATGAAGATGATAAGCAGCACCAGCATAACGTCCACAAAGGGTGTGACGTTGATCTCAGCCATCGGCTGCGCGCGACCGCGACGCCGACCCCGCCGGCGTCCATTCCCGCCCGAGGATTGCTGTACCGCAGCCCCCATCTCAGCTGTCCAGCTGGCGCGACAGAATGGTGGCGAACTCATCGGCAAAGGCTTCATAGCCTCCAACGATCCGATCACTATCTGCGCTGAGTTTGTTATAGAAAATCACTGCCGGAATCGCGGCCAACAGGCCCAGGCCGGTGGCCAGCAACGCCTCGGCAATACCGGGGGCGACAACAGCCAGGTTGGTGTTCTGCTGCTCGGCAATCTCGATGAACGCATTCATGATACCCCAAACCGTTCCGAACAGACCAATGAAGGGTGCAGTTGAGCCGACCGTGGCCAGAATGGGCAGGCCCTTTTGCAGCGCCTCGGCCTCTTTCGCGATGGCCACATCCATCGACCGATCAATGCGTGCGGTGGCACCAGCTATCAGCCCGCCATCAGTGCGGTGCGAGCGGCGCCATTCGATCATGCCCGAGGCAAATATCTTCTCCGAACTGCCATCGGGTTGGGTACCGATCTGCTCGAACAGTTCATCCAAGGGGTTCCCGGACCAGAAAGCCTCATCAAAAACCTGAGCTTCACGCCTTGCAGCACGGTAATTGATCAGTTTCTGGATGATGATCCCCCAGGACCAGACTGATGCGCCAATCAGCATCAGCATTACCAGTTTAACGATAAAAGTCGCGCGGGCAAAAAGCCCCCACATGGAGAAATCGATCTCCTGCGCCAGCGCCAGCGTTTCAGCTTCCATGAACCTGCTCTTTGTTTTGCCTGACAGCCTTACGGCCTTGTTTTGTCAAACGCTAACGCAGATGGGGGCGAATTGCCAACAGAACCACCCGGGCCCTGCAATTTGTTACAACAATGCGCGAATCTCTGCCGGAAGGCGTACGGGCTTGCCCTGCGCATTCATACAGACGGCGGTAACGATGGCGCGAAAAATCTCCTCTTCGCCCCGTTTGACCACTTGCGCCATGATCAGACGGACACCGGACAGAGACTTGATTTCGGTTTCGATCTCCAGATCGTCGTCAAATTTGGCCGGGGCCAGGTATTCCGCCTCGATCCGGCGCACGACCCAAACGATACCTGCGTCACGCATGGCATTTTGGTCATTGCCCAGGCGCCGCACATAGTCCGACCGGGCGCGTTCGATGTATTTCAAATAGTTAGCGTGATAGACCACGCCGCCCATATCGGTGTCTTCGTAATATACTTTAACGGAATAGACGTGCTTCATTGCGGTAGATCCAATCTGGCAAACAATCTCAGCGCATGAGAGGCATCCTGCGCCGCGCCCGGCAGGACAGGATCGTATGCCGCCCGGATCAACCCGGCAATGTCTGGTCGCAATATCGTCGCGTCACCCGCCACTGCCAAGGGCGACTGGTTGCGAAAAGCGGTATCGGACCAGAGCAGCACCGTTTGCACCACCTGGCTGAGCGCAAGCGTTTCAGCGGGGATTTGCGACAATTCATTGTCCATCCGCAAAAACACAAAGGCCGCACGAATGGCGCCGTCTTCTTCAAAACGGAATATCCGGTACTGGTTGGCATCGGCCGCGATCAACCGATCAACCAACGGCCCCAGATCAGGGACTAAACGGTCCAGATCGGGCACTTCTGTCAGTTCTTTCCAGTCGCGGAAGAAAAAGACCATGCAGTTGGCCCCAAGCTCGGAGTCGGTTTCTGCCATCTGATGCCCTGCCAGTGTTACCACTGCCTCGAACGCGCCTTTGACCGTGGCCAAACTTTCATCTTCGACCCCAAAGACGATCGGCACGATGGGGCGGCCCCACCGCGCAAACAGGAACTCTCCGCTTTCGCGGGTGAACAGGGCTTGAATGTCGTCGGGTGTCACGCGCAATCCTCGGCAATCGGACAATGTTTGGCGAAACCCTTAAAAGCTCACACGCGCGGCTTCAACCAAACAGATCGTTTTGCCCCTTGGGTGCAGCCATGCCTAGATGCGTCCACGCCTTCTGCGCCAGCATCCGGCCACGCGGTGTGCGTTGGATCAGGCCTTGCTGCAAGAGGAAGGGTTCGATCACCTCCTCCAGCGAGTCCCGGCTTTCCGACAGAGCTGCCGACAAGGTTTCGATACCTACCGGCCCGCCCGCGTAATTCTCGGCGATCAGCTTCAGATACCGGCGGTCCGCGCCGTCCAGCCCCAGATGATCGACCCCCAGCCGCGTCAACGCCCCATCAGCCAAATCGCGGGTGATCCGTCCATCGCCTTCGACGATTGCGAAATCCACCACCCGCCGCAGCAGGCGCCCGGCGATCCGAGGCGTTCCGCGTGACCGGCGCGCGATCTCTCGGGCACCACTGTCATCAGCCGGTGCTCCAAGCTTGCGTGCGTTGCGGGTGACAATCTCGTGCAATTCATCAACGGTATAGAACTGCAGGCGTGTCGGGATGCCAAAGCGGTCGCGCAGCGGCGTGGTCAGCAGCCCCATCCGGGTGGTGGCCCCGACCAGAGTAAACGGCTGCAACTCGATCCTCACCGTGCGCGCGGCCGGGCCTTCACCAATCACCAGATCCAGCTCGAAATCCTCCATCGCCGGATACAGGACCTCTTCGACCGCTGGATTCAAGCGATGGATTTCATCAATGAACAGCACATCGCGCGCTTCCAGATTGGTCAGGATCGCCGCCAGATCGCCCGCCTTTGCCAGAACCGGGCCAGATGTCATCCGAAAATTCACCCCCAACTCACGCGCGATAATCTGCGCCAGCGTGGTCTTGCCCAGACCCGGAGGGCCATGGAACAACGTATGATCCATGGCCTCACCCCTTTGGCGAGCTGATTGAATAAAGATACGCAGATTGGCGCGCGCCTCGGCTTGACCGATGAATTCGTCCAGTCCCTGCGGGCGCAAGGCGCGGTCATTGTCTTCCGGCAACGGCTCGGGGCGCAGGGTGGGATCGGCATCTACCATTCAATCACCCTTTCGGAGCCAATAGTTTCAACGCAGCGCGGATCAGGTCCGCCTCACCCGCTTCGGGCAAGCTTGCCGCGGCTTCGGCCACGGCTGACGCGGCCTCGGACGGGCCGTAGCCCAGATTGGAGAGTGCCGACAATGCCCCGGCAGATGCTGCTGCATTACCTGATGCGCTTATGGTGGGCCGTTTTGGCACAGGTGTCGGTTCAGTCAGTTCCACCACATCCAGCGCGGGGCCATCCATTGCCTCGGTCACCGTGCCGCCCATGGCCATAACGCCGGGCGCCTTGTCTTTGAGGTCCAGCACGATCCGCTGCGCGGTTTTGGGGCCCACGCCCTTGGCTGCCTTGACCGCCCCCCAATCGCCCAGAGCAATCGCCCTGCTGACACCATCGGGGCCCAAGGCGCTGAGGATTGCTAGCGAAACCTTGGCCCCGACCCCTTGCACCGAGCACAGCAGGCGATGCCACTCCTTCTCGACCAGCGAAAGGAACCCGTAAAGCTGCATCAAATCCTCGCGCACCACCATGTCGGTGTAGATCGAGATCGCCTCACCCACGCCCGGCAGCGCAGCCATCGTACGGTCCGAGCAATAGACCAGATAGCCGACCCCACGCACGTCGATCAGCACGTGATCCGCCGCGCGGTAATCCAACCGGCCTGTCAGCTTGCCAATCATGCCCGCACCTGTTTCATCCGCGACTGTGGCGTTGCCCCATAAAAGGAATGACAGATCGCTATCGCCAGCGCATCCGCGGCATCCGCGCCCTTGGGCTGACAGCCCGGCAGTTGCAACTTGACCATATGAAGAACCTGTTCCTTTTCGGCATGGCCCACGCCCACAACCGTTTTCTTGACTCGATTGGGCGCATATTCCCCCACCGGCAACCCGGCCTGCGCCAGCGTCAACAGTGCCACACCTCGTGCCTGACCCAGCTTAAGCGTACCGGCTCCGTCCTTGTTCACAAAGGTCTGTTCGATGGCGGCCTGATCGGGCTGATGCTCGGCAATCACTTCGACGATCTGATTATGGAGCGATAGCAACCGCTCTCCCAGATCATCCCCGTCCGATTTACATAACCCATTGGCAACATGACTGAGACGGCTGCCATGTGATTCGATGACGCCCCATCCCAGGGTCCGTAGCCCCGGATCAATGCCCAGAATTCGCATATATAGCCTCGGCCTGCTCGGGTTTGTGTGTTCTTTTTTACCGACTAGCACGAAACAAGAACATTTTCCAAGCGAATTGACTGATGGTCAGATTGCGACACGGTCGTCCTGTCTCCGACAGAATGAGCTGATTGCGACTGAAAAATGTCGGGTTCCGACCAGCTTGATGAAGGCAAAATTGCCAATAAATTAAGGCGTTTCCATGTTTTTCGAGCATTGCAAAAAACGCATAGGACACATGCAATTTCTATGCTTGTGCAGTCAGAAAACCATCCCTAAATGCCCGTCAGATCGCAAGATCAGAGTTTAACACAAACCGGAAGGAAACAGGATATGGCTGCACTGGACACAACCCGCACCACCACTGGCTCATTTGGCCTCGTCGGCCGTATCGGCGCGACTTTCGCAATGGTCGTAAACGCCGTTGTCGAATGGAATGATGCCCGCGTTACACGCAACGCGCTGAGCGGTCTGTCGGACCGCGAGCTGGAAGATATCGGCCTGTGCCGTGGCGACATTGAAATCGTCGTGGAAGGCCGCCGCTAAGGCAAAGCAAACTTACCGTTGATTTTCCCCTTCTCCCTCGGGGCAAAGAAGAACGCCGCGTATCCCCGGATACGCGGCGTTTCTATTCAAAACGGAAGAAACTTAGCGGAGAACTTTGCTGAGTTGAGACGAGAGGGCCTGTGATACCGGGTCGATCTGCATGATCCATGCCCCCGCCTTCTCCACTTCGGTCCCTTGCGCAAGGCTATCGACACGATACTGGTAGGCCGACGACCCCAAGCTGGTCAGCAAAAGCGTTTTGAATGCGAACAGCCCAGCCAAGCAGATCAGCAGAGCCTTTGCAGGCACCGCGGACTGAACCCGCTGTGGTTTCATTACAACCAAGCCATCTTTGCGCATAGTCGCACGATAACCACGGGTCATCTTCGAATGTTTCTTGTTCAGCCGATGAACGCGCTGATCAAATTCAATTTGTTTTCCAGTCATGGCAGCCTCCAAATCAACCGCCCCCCAATTCCACGTCATTGACGGTAAAAACAGATTGCGACAAAAAAGAGGCGAAACTCCACAAAACTCCTGCAAATGGCCCGATTTTAGCCCTGTTTGGTTAAGACTAGCGACGTCCATTCACCAATTTGGTCATTTCTAGAGGCATTGAAACCATTTTGGAGATAAACGGAAACAACATCCTCGGCTTGCTCGTTAAGGATTCCCGATAGAATCGCCTTACCCCCGACCCGCAGATTCGCTGAAATTTCGGGCGCCAGGGCCACCAATGGGCCCTTGAGGATGTTGGCGAATATCAGGTCATAGGGCGCAAGAGATTTCAGCTCCGGATGATCGAACCCCGCAGCCTCGACACATTGAACCTTCCCTGACATGCCGTTTGCCTTCAGGTTGGCTTCAGCAACTTCGACAGCAACCTGATCAATATCGCTGGCGATGATGTCCCCCTCCCAAACACGAGCGGCGGCCATCGCAAGAACGGCGGTGCCGCAACCGATATCTGCAACTTTTGTCGCGGTAAAACCCTGATCGAGCAGAAAATCCAGAGCCTTGAGACACCCAAGGGTGGTGCCGTGATGCCCGGTACCGAAAGCCATTGCAGCCTCAATCAACAAAGGGATACGGCCTTCGGGCAGCTTGTCGGCATCGTGACAGCCATAGACGAAAAAGCGGCCGGCCTCGACAGGCGCCAATTCACGGCGGACATGGGCGACCCAGTCGGTTTCGGGCAGTTCCGAGATTACAAAGGGTTTGGATCCGAACGCAGCCGCCAGAACCGCCAGTGCCGTTTCATCCGGCGCTTCGGTGAAGTAACCGCCAATCTCCCACAGGCCCGAGCCATCTTCGACTTCGAATACGCCCACGCCCGTGGGTTCGGGATCAAGACGCTCCATGGCTTCGCCCAGACCATCGGCGGACTTTTTGCCGGTCAGGGTGGTAAGCGCGGTGAATGTGGGCATGGGAGCCTCCTGTGTCAGCTGACACAGCGCCTAGGGTGCGGGCCCGCGAAGGTCAAGCATTGGCAGCTATACCGCCGGAGCGGGCGCGTATTTCGACAGTATCGTCTCATTCCCAAGCTCTGGGTGGCGCGGGATCAGCAGCGACAGCGATAACGAAATCAACGCCATCGCTGCAGCCACTGCAAAGACCGCTCCGGGCGAGTACACCCAGAGCAGGCCCAGAAGCGCTGGTAGGAATACCGCGGCGATATGGTTGATCGTAAAGGCAACCGCTGCGGTTGGCGCAATATCTGCCGGATCGGCAATTTTCTGGAAATAGGTTTTAAGCGCCAGAGCCAGAGCGAAAAGCACATGGTCAATCACATAGAGAGTAGCCGCCAGAACAACGCCCCAACCGAACCAATAAATGCCGCCATAGGCTGCAAATACAACGGCCAGGCCTGCATATTCGAAAATCAAAGTGCGACGTTCACCGAATACGGACACAGCTTTGCCTAGCATCGGCGCAACCGAAATGTTGATAACCAGGTTGATCAAGAAAAGACCGGTGAGTTCGTGGACCTCAAACCCGAATTTCTCGACCATCATGAAACCGGCGAAAACGACAAAGATCTGACGACGCGCGCCCGCCATGAACTGAAGCGCATAGTACAGCCAGTATCGGCGGCGCAGCACTATTTTTTTGGTTTGCGGAGTCGGCGCGTCGAACTGCGGATAGGCGACCAGACAGAACAACGCCAGCAAAGCCGTCAGCCCGCCCGCAGCCATGAATACAGTGTTATAGGACAGATCGAACCGATCCCACGTCAGGACAATCAGCCCATAGATAACCAATGTCGAAGCTGATCCCATGGCGACCATCCAGCCCAGAAATTGCGGCGCTCGGTCCTTGGGCAACCACTGCAGCTGAAGGGATTGGTTCACGGTTTCATAATAGTGGAACCCGATCGAGCTCAGCAGTGTGACGAACAACAAGCCACCAAGGCTTGGGAACCACGCTGTCACCGCAGTCGCAACACCCAGCATGATCAGCGAGATCATCGCCAGCACCTGCTCCCGAACAAACAAGATCACGGCAATTACGCCTACAGCCAGAAAGCCTGGGATCTCGCGCACGGTATGCAGCAGGCCGATGTCGGCACCGTCGAAATTCGCCACTTCAATAACGAAATTGTTCAACAACGCGCTCCATGCGTTGAAAGCAATGGGCATGGTCAGTGCCATCACGAATAAAAGCGTGATGGGACGGCGCCAGAACGGAAGGCTTTGCGCCTCGGAAAGTGGCATGGGTTTCAGCATGAGAGTCCCTCTACGCCCATTTTCAGGTTTTGGCGAGTGGGAAGAAGGGCACGCACATTGGCTCTGCATGAATGCAGAGGTCAGTAGAAATTTTGCGGGTCAATATCAACGGTCAGCCTGATGTCACCCTTCAGCCGCAGCGGTGCTATCCAACGGGCGATGGCATCCTGAATTGGCGCTCCTTTGGGGGCTTTGACCAGCAGCCGCACCCTGTGTCGCCCGCGGATACGCGCAATGGGCGCAGGCGCAGGACCAAAGACCTGCGCACCGATCTGCCGCAACGGGGCGTCGTTGCGGGCCATGGCGTTGCCGATGTCAAAAACAGGACCGACCTCGAGGCCAGACAGAACGATACCGGCCATGCGTCCATAGGGGGGAACACCGGCGGCCAACCGCCCGGCGGCCTCGGCTTTCCAGAACCCTTCTTCATCGCCCGAAAGGATGGCGCGAATGACGGGATGTTCCGGTTGGAAAGTCTGTAACAGCGCTTGTCCAGGCTTATCCGCGCGCCCGGCGCGGCCAGCCACCTGCCGCATCAGCTGGAATGTGCGTTCGGCGGCGCGCAGGTCCGCCCCATGCAGGCTGAGATCGGCGTCAATGACACCCACCAGTGTCAGTTTCGGAAAATTGTGCCCCTTGGCCACCAGCTGCGTACCAATGACGATATCGGCGTCACCGGCAGCAATCTCTTCGATCTTTGCTTTCAATGCGCGCGCCGATCCGAACAGATCGGATGACAGCATGGCAATATTTGCCTCGGGAAATGTTGCCTCAGCCTCTTCAGCCAGCCGTTCGATCCCCGGCCCGACCGGGGCCAGCTTGCCCTCGACCTGACAGGAGGGGCAGACCTCGGGCATGGGTTTGGTCTCACCGCATTGATGGCACATCAGACGCTTGAGAAACCGGTGTTCAACCATGCGTGCATCGCAGTGATCACAGGCAATCTGCTCGCCACAAGCCCGGCACAGGGTGACCGGCGCATATCCCCGGCGGTTAATAAACAGAAGGGATTGTTCACCCCGCTCGATCCGCTGATGGACGGCCTGCCGCAGCGATGGAGAAATCCACGTCCCCGGCTGCATCTTCTCGGCCCGCATGTCGATGGGCTTCATCTCGGGCAACACCGCATCGCCAAAGCGCGAAGTCAAATCGAGCCGCTCATACTTGCCTGCCTCGGCATTGGCCCAGCTTTCCAGTGACGGCGTCGCACTTGCCAGAATAACGCGCGCGCCGCATATGGCGGACCGCAGCACAGCCATGTCGCGGGCGCTGTAATGCACCCCGTCTTCCTGTTTGTACGAAGTGTCATGTTCTTCATCGACCACGACCATCCCAAGATTGCGAAACGGCAGAAACAGGGCCGAGCGCGCGCCGACAACCAGCTGTGCATCGCCCTGCCCCACCATGCGCCAGACTCGGCGGCGTTCGGTCATCGTCGCGCCCGAATGCCACTCTGCCGGGCGCGCGCCGAAACGTGCCTCAACGCGCGTCAGGAATTCGGCGGTCAGGGCAATCTCGGGCAGCAGAACCAGCGCCTGCCGCCCCTGGCGCAACGCTTCGGCGACGGCCTCAAGATAAACCTCGGTCTTGCCCGACCCGGTGACGCCTTTCAGCAGGGTCGTGCCATAATCACCCGATCGCAGGCCAGATTGCAGGGTTTCCACTGCTGAGGCCTGATCATCGGTCAACGCCTTGCCCGGCAGATCCGGATCCAGATGTGGATAGGGCAGATCGCGCGGGCTGTCTTCTTCGCGAACCGCACCGAGTTTGACCAACCCCTTCACGACTGAAGAGGTCACACCCGCCTGTTCGGCCAGTTCCTTCAGCGTAAAGGCCAACCCGCCGTAGTCGCGCAGCACCTCCAACACACGGGTCCGCGCGTCGGTCACCCTGTCAGGGTCCCTGTCGCCAAGCCGATAGACCTTGCGCATCGAAGGCGGATCGCCCAATCCGGGTGCGCGCGTGGCCAATCGCAACATCGCAGGCATCGGGGTCAGCGTGTAATCGGCGACGCGCCCCAGAAACAGGCGCATCTCTTCGCGCATCGGCGCGACTTCAAGCACCCGGATCACCGAGCGGGCCTTGGCAAGGTCAAAGCCACCCTGCCCCGGCCCCCAGACCACGCCCAAGACCTTGCGCGGGCCCAGCGGCACCTCGACAAAAGCACCCAGAAAGCACCCGCCCTCGGGCGCCTTATAGTCAAGCGTCCGGTCCAGCGGTTGGGCGGTCAGCACCGCCACCAGCTCACCGTGGTCGAAAAACTCCTGAGTGCTCAATGCATATCCTTGGCAAGGGGTTCCAGCATGGGTCTCTTTGAGGTAAAGCCATCCGCGACCAAGGCCAACCCATCAAAGGACTGCCCGCATGAAATTCTTCGTAGACACAGCCGAGATCGACGCAATCGCCGAACTGAACGATCTGGGCATGGTGGACGGTGTGACCACCAACCCTTCGCTGATCCTGAAGTCAGGCCGCGATATTCTGGAAGTGACCAAGGAAATCTGCGATCTGGTCGACGGACCGGTCTCGGCCGAGGTCGTGGCAACCGAAGCCGACGAAATGATCGCCGAAGGTCGCAAGCTGGCCAAGATCGCCCCGAATATCGCTGTCAAAGTGCCGCTGACATGGGCGGGCCTGAAAACCTGCAAAACGCTTAGTGACGAAGGCCAGATGGTCAATGTGACCCTCTGTTTCTCGACCAATCAGGCGATTCTGGCCGCCAAAGCCGGCGCAACTTTCATCTCGCCCTTCATCGGGCGTCTGGATGACATCAACCTAGATGGCATGGACCTGATCGCCGATATCCGTCAGGTCTACGACAATTATGGGTATGAGACCGAAATCCTCGCCGCCTCGATCCGCACGGTGAACCACGTGACCGACAGCGCCCGCATCGGTGCCGACGTGATCACCGCACCACCCGCCGTGATCAAAAAGCTGGCCGATCATCCGCTGACCGATAAAGGCCTTGAAACTTTCCTGTCCGATTGGGCCAAAACGGGTCAGAAAATCCTCTGATTCTGCGCGAACCCGCGCGGCGCCCCTGGCGCCGCGCTCGGCCCAACTGCTTTGAATCTGATCTCGGATCAGATCTCTGCAGACCGGAGTTTTCCCGACCACATTCCCCGCGAAATTCAAATTGACGCTCATTTTTCCCGAGGCAGATCCGGCAAGCCGTGCTATAAGGCCAAAAAATAAAAAAGACCGGACAGGACATGAGCAGCAACACCATACTCAAGGACACCTTGCGCGAGGCGATTCTGGCCGAACCAGATGCCATTCTGGATGACAAGGACCTGATGCAGGCCCTCGTCACCGCAAATGAGCAGGCGCGCGGGAATAACGTCATCGACCTGCGCGGCATAGCCATGCAACGGCTCGAGGCCCGGCTGGACCGGCTGGAGGATACGCACCGCTCGGTCATTGCGGCAGCCTATGAAAATCTGGCCGGCACAAATCAGGTTCATCGGGCCATTCTTCGGCTACTTGAACCGGTCGGATTTGAGGAATTCCTGCATATACTTGGTGCAGATGTGGCTGACATACTGCGTGTCGAACGCATTACGCTGGTTCTTGAAACGACGGCAGTCCAGAAAGACCCGGCAATCTCAAGACTGGCAGGCGTTCTGGCCATCGTCGAACCCGGTTTCGTCGACAACTATCTGACCTTTGACCACAGCGGCCCAGCACGCGAGGTCGTCTTGCGTGAAATCATCCACCCCGCGCACAGGATATTCGGCAGTGATGCGGATCACCTGCGCTCCGAAGCTTGTCTGAGGCTGGATTTGGGCGAAGGCCGCCTGCCTGGCATGATCATCATGAGCGCAAAAGACCCCAGGCACTTTACGCCAAAGCTGGGCACGGATCTTCTGACTTTCTTTGCTGGTGTCTTCGAACGGTCGATGCGCCATTGGCTGTCGTGAGCCTTATTTCTCCGGCTTGTCGTGACGCACTGCGAAACTGGCTTGATGGCCTGGGGGCCTTGTCAGGCCGGTCCGAAAACACGCTGACCGCCTATCGGGGGGATGTGTCCGAATTTCTGTCCTTCATGACACTGCACCATAGCGAAAGTCAGGGGATGGCGGCGATTGCACGGATTACAATCTCGGACATGCGGGCATGGATGGCCGATCAGCGCGCATCCGGCGTTGGCTCGCGCTCGCTTGCGCGCAAACTTTCCGCTGTGAAAACCTTCTACCGTTGGCTTTCCGAGCGTGAAGGGTTTGAGCCGACCGCAGTTCTGTCGACGCGCGCCCCCAAATTTACCCAAAAACTCCCTCGACCCATGGCCGAGGATGCCGCACGTGCGATGATTGAAACGGTCGAGATGCAATCCGCCAGCGACTGGGTTTCTGCCCGCGACGTTGCGGTCGTTACTCTTTTATATGGCTGCGGTTTGCGTATTTCCGAGGCTCTCTCACTGACCGGAGCGGATACTCCTTTGCCCAACTCGCTGCGGATCACCGGCAAGGGAAACAAGGAAAGGGTCGTCCCGGTCCTGCCGGTCGCGCAAACAGCTGTAGATCAATATGTAAAGCTGTGCCCCCATACCCAATCCAGGGAGAAGGCGCTGTTTCGCGGGGTTCGCGGAGGCCCCCTGAACCCCCGAGCCATTCAGGGGGTGATGGCCAAAGCGCGCCAGCAGCTTGGGCTGCCCTCCACTGTAACACCCCATGCCATGCGCCACAGTTTCGCGACCCACCTGCTGTCTGCGGGCGGTGATCTACGCACCATTCAGGAATTGCTGGGCCACGCGTCGCTGTCCACCACCCAAGCATATACTGCGGTCGACACGGCGCGCCTGATGGAAGTTTACAACCGCACCCACCCAAAAGCCTAAGCAAACGCTATCCACATTGACCGGGCTTTTGGTTTGCATCTGGCCCGCGCATCATTCAAGAGACACCATGACACACAGATTCAAAGCTCTTTCCGTACATCTATTCACCGCGACCGGCGCCGTATTTGCAATGCTCGCCATGCTGGCCGCCGTCGAAGAGAAGTGGAGCCTGATGTATCTGTGGCTGGTCGTCTCGTTCATTGTGGACGGTATCGACGGCCCCTTGGCGCGGCACTATCACGTCAAAAAAAACGCCCCGGAATTTGACGGCGTGCTTTTGGATCTGATCATTGATTACCTGACCTATGTGTTCATCCCGGCCTTTGCCCTGTTCAAATCGGGCTTGATGGACGGCTGGACCGGCTGGTTCGCCATCATCGTCATCACCTTTGCCAGCGCCATGTATTTCGCCGACACGCGGATGAAAACGAAGGACAATTCCTTTTCCGGCTTTCCGGGCTGCTGGAACATGTTCGTCATCGTGATCTTCGCGCTCGAGCCCAATTTCTGGGTTATCCTGCTGCTGGTGACGCTGCTTTCGCTGGCGATGTTCCTGCCATTGAAGTTCATCCACCCAGTGCGCACAGAACGTTGGCGCAATGTGTCATTGCCGATGGCATTTGCCTGGACCTTCTTCGCCGGATGGGCTGCCTGGGTCGATTTCCACCCCGAAAGCTGGGCCCATTGGGGTCTGGTGATCACCAGCTTGTATCTGGTGTTCGCAGGAATTGCCCAGCAGGTGATCCCGCCGCGCAAAGCTTAAGGTCACAGGACCTCCTGCACCTCGAACTCGGTTCCGTTATGAGCGAACACATCACCCTGTTGCAGACCTGCCATCGCCAGGTAAATCGGGCTTTGGGTTGAGATGCCCATATAGGTTTTGCCGTCCACTTCGAACCGCGTGGTCGAGACGCAGACCACAAAGCGCCGGTTGTTGAACTTGACCACCGCACCCGGTTGCACCCTGTCGGTCAGATCAAAATCCGTATTCTCGATCACATCGATCTTGGCATGATGAGCATGAACCGGCGCATCGAAGGCTGCTGCCAGATCGGCATTCTCACGCGAGGCCGCGATGTCATCCTTGTCATGCCCTTCCCGGTCATCAAGCTGCGAATCTTTCAGGAAAGCGTCGTAATGCGCCTGCGCGGTCGCAAGCTCTTGCTCTTCAAGTGACATAAGGCGGTCGATGATGGCCTTTTTACGAGCTGCCAGGTCTGGTTGATCGGTCATACCATGCGATCCTTTGAAATCTCTATTTGAAACAAATTGGGCATCAACCAGCGGGATTGCAACAGAATTCCGCTTTCTAGATCAGCAGACCGGCGGCGCGTTCATGGCGCAACAGCGCGATCTTAGTTTCAATCCCGCCATCACCTGAAAACCCGCCCAGCCCATTTGCGGCCAGCACCCGGTGGCAGGGGATAATCACCGGAATGGGATTGGCGCCACAGGCCTGCCCCACCGGTTGCGGGGACTGACCGAGTTCCTTCGCGAGATCACCATAAGTTCTGGTATCGCCCAGCGGAATGGCAAACATCAGGTCGCAAACCTGGCGCAGGAATTCCGATCCCTCGACACGGTAAGGCAGATCGAACCTGTCCAACCGCCCCTGATCATAGGCGCGCAGCTGCGCGGCGGCCTCCTGCAACAGGGGCGTTACTTCGCCCTGATTGCCGCCATTCCAGATCAGGCGCGTCACCGCGCCATCTGTTTCTTCAACACCCAAAGTCCCGAAACGGGTCTCAACCGCAATCATTCCCATGCGAACAGGCTGACAGAAACCGCGCGCATCACAACCCGAATTCTGCGGATCCGGATCTTCATCTGGCCAAAAATACCTCGGAGCGCGAGGCAGAGCCTCGCAAAAGACTCCGCCTCTGCCGCAGAACGTCGACTAGTTCAGCGCGTCGTTACAGCGCCCGCACACGCCGTCATGTGCATGGCGCCCCACATCAGGCAGGGTTTTCCAGCAGCGCTGACATTTCTCGCCCTCAGCCTTTTCGAACACCACGGCCACGCCCTCGATTTCCGGCACGCGGAACGCCTCGGCCGGGGCCGGATCTCCGGTGACGGTCAAACCGGACGTGATGCACATGTCATCGACGTCAAACGTTGCCAGAAGATCGCGGGTTTCACCATCTTCGACATGCACGATCGGTGCGGCCTCAAGGCTGGAACCGATGACCTTATCCTGTCTCTGAACTTCGAGCGCGGCAGTCACAGCGCGGCGGACCCGGCGGATCTTGGCCATGCCAGCCTCAAGCTCGGTATTGCGCCAGTCGGCAGGCGTCTCCGGGAAGTCCACCAGATGGACCGAGCTGTCATCACCCGGGAAACGCTCCAGCCAGACCTCTTCCATAGTGAAGACCAGAACTGGGGCCAGCCATGTGGTCAGACGGTGGAACAGTATATCCAGCACGGTGCGCGCGGCACGACGGCGCAGATTGTCGCCGTCGCAATACAGCGCATCCTTGCGGACGTCGAAATAGAAGGACGACAGATCAACGGTTGCAAAGGTGAACACCGCACTGAACACGCCCTGGAAGTCGAAAGACGCATATCCTTTTCGCACCTGTTCATCCAAATCGGCCAGACGGCTGAGCACCCAGCGTTCCAGGCGCGGCATATCCGCAGGGTCCACCCGGTCGGCCTCAGAAAAATCAGCCAGCGAGCCCAGCATGAACCGCATGGTGTTGCGCAACCGACGATAGCTGTCGGCGGTGCCCTTCAGGATTTCAGGTCCGATCCGCTGGTCAGCGGTGTAATCGGTCTGAGCCACCCACAGGCGCAGGATATCGGCACCGTATTGCTTGATGACCTCTTCGGGCACGATGGTGTTTCCCAGCGATTTGGACATCTTGTTGCCCTTAGCATCCAGCGTAAAGCCATGGGTCACCACGTTGCGATAGGGCGCGCGGCCCTTGGTGCCGCAGGCCTGCAGCATGGACGAATGGAACCACCCACGATGCTGGTCGGTGCCTTCCATATATACATCGGCGATGCCGTCCTCGGTTCCGTCCTCACGGTCGCGCAGCACAAAGGCATGGGTCGAGCCCGAATCGAACCAAACATCCAGAACGTCGAACACCTGATCCCAGTCATCCGGGTTATAGTCATTGCCCAGGAAGCGCTCTTTCGCGCCGTCAAGATACCAGCAATCGGCCCCGTCCTGTTCAAACGCTTCTTTGACGCGCGCATTCACGCCAGGGTCGCGCAGCAGAAAATCGGGATCGGTCGGCAAAGCGCCCTTCTTGGTAAAGCAGGTCAACGGTACGCCCCAGGCGCGCTGGCGCGACAGAACCCAGTCTGGCCGGGCCTCGATCATGGAATACAGGCGGTTGCGGCCGGTCTGCGGGGTCCATTTCACCAACTCGTCGATCGAACGCAGGGCGCGTTCGCGGATGCTATCGCCCATTTCGCCCATGCCGTCGTCCAGTTTGCGGTCGACCGAGGCAAACCATTGCGGCGTGTTGCGATAGATGATCGGAGCCTTCGAGCGCCAGGAATGCGGATAGCTGTGCTTGATCTTTCCGCGCGCCAGCAACCCGCCAACCTCAACCAGCTTATCGATCACGGACTTGTTGGCATCACCCTCACCGCCCTTGCGGGACAGGATGTATTTGCCGCCAAAGAACGGCAGATCAGCGCGGAACGAACCATCGTCCATCACGTTATAAGTGATGACCTGCTCCAGCATGCCAAGATCACGGTAGAGCTCAAATTCCTCCATCCCGTGCGACGGCGCGCAGTGAACAAACCCCGTTCCTTCGGTGTCGGTCACGAACTCAGCCGCGCGGAAGTCACGGATGTCGTCCCATTCGCCATTGCCGCCCTTGGCCCCGGCCAACGGGTGGGCCAGTTGGACAGATGACAGCTCATCTGCTGTGACATCACGGACGCGGCTCCACTGGTCGTCATTCAGTCGGGCGCGGCCCAGCACGTCAGCGGCCAGATTGTCCGCCAGCAGGAACTTGTCGCCAACAGCAGCCCAACATTCCTCTGGCGCATCAGTGACTTCGTACAGCCCGTAGGAGATGTCCTTGCCATAGACCACAGCCTTGTTCGACGGCATGGTCCACGGGGTTGTCGTCCAGATCACAACAAACGCGTCATCCAGATCGCCCGCATTCACAACCTTGAACTTCACCCAGATGGTGAAGCTTTCCTTGTCGTGATACTCGACCTCGGCTTCGGCCAGCGCGGTTTTTTCAACCGGCGACCACATGACTGGCTTGGACCCCTGATAGAGCGTTCCGTTCATCAGGAACTTCATGAACTCATCCGCGATCACAGCCTCGGCGTGATAGTCCATGGTGATGTAGGGATCGGCCCAGTTGCCGGTGATGCCCAGACGCTTGAACTCTTCACGCTGGATGTCGATCCAGCCCTCGGCGAACTTGCGGCATTCCTGACGGAAGTCGACAACGTTCACCTCGTCCTTGTTCTTGCCCTTCTTGCGGTACTGTTCCTCGATCTTCCATTCGATCGGCAGACCGTGACAATCCCATCCTGGCACATAGCGCGCGTCGTGGCCCATCATCTGATGGCTGCGCACGATCATGTCTTTGATCGTCTTGTTCAGCGCGTGACCGATATGAAGGTGACCGTTCGCATACGGAGGGCCATCGTGCAGGGTAAAGGGCGTGCGGCCCTGTTTTTCACGCAGGCGGTCATAGACACCGATCTCTTCCCAGCGTTCCAGCCATGCGGGTTCGCGCTTGGGCAGGCCTGCGCGCATGGGGAAATCGGTTTTCGGCAGGTTCAGCGTGTCTTTGTAATCAGGTGTTTGGGTCGTGTCGGCGCACATTGGGGGCGTCCTTTGGATGATCTGGTCGTATTGGGATCGAAGCGGTCGGTGCGAGTTCTCAAACACCTTTGCCCGGCGTCTCAGTGGTCAGAGCGCCGGGGAAATAATTCGAATAATGATGGCCAGACGGGCATACATGGCCGCGCTTATAGGACGCCCACAGCTAATGGTCCAGAGGTTCCGCCCCTTGTGGCGATTGGCGCAGCTTTGCCCAGCGATTCAGCCACGCCAAACCGGCCAGTGCAAGCCCCAGCACCAGCAGCGAAAAGACCCGGATCAGGCCGCCCAGCCCGGCGATGTCGATCAGAAATACCTTTGCCACGGCCAGTCCGATCACAACCAGCCCCACTTTGCGCAACAGGTCGGACCGACGGGCCAAAGATTGATAAAACAGCGCCGCGCCTGCAATCAAAAGGGCCAAGGTATAGGTGTAAAGCTCTGGTTGGCTGACCCCAGCCTCGGCATACATGCCACCGGGACCCTGCCAGAAATGGCGAATAGAAGCACCCAGCCAATATGCTGCAAGCGCACCCGCAAGACCGAGACAGCCCTGCCGCAACCAAACCGGCATCTGTTCAATGCGCCAGGCTGACATGGCAAGGACCCCGGCAGGAAGAAGGTAGGCTATGGCAAGCGTGTTCATCAGCGCAGGCCCCAACACGGGATCACTGTGCACATAAAGAACGGGATTTGCCTCGGTCAGCGCTTGCGCGAGTCGGAACAGGGCATGGGCGGCAAAGAACGTCGCCAGCCCATAGCGGACATAGTTCAACGGCCCGCCCAAATCGAACCGCCGTATCTGTGCCGCCGCCAACAGCAGCCAGATCACCGCCATCAGGCCCAACCCCCAATGGCTATCCTCCATCCCGCCTTGACCGAACCCTTCCAGCCAGCGCAGCAGCAGCAATGACAGCAATATCCCCGCGGTTGCCCAGGCTGCGCTTTCCAGCAGCAAGATTGCAACGGGGCGGTTCAATCCCCGGATCAGGCCCCAGGCGAGAACATATCCAAGGGTGGCGGCGCCATAGACCAACGTCATTTCACCGACCGGCACCGTATTGGCCCAGTACAGGCCCGGGTTCAGGATTAGCCGCACAGTCACCGTGAAGACCCCGGCCCAGATAAACCAACTGAGCTGAGACAGGTTGAACCGACGATCCAGCGCGGCAGCGGCTACAACGGTCACAACCAGCGCAATCGTCAAGGCGCCAGAACTCAGCACGATGACACAGGCAAATGCAAGACAGGACAGCGCGGATAACGTGGCCAGCGCAGGACGTATACGTTGTTCACCATCCACGCGCGCATAGCGTTCGGCAAAGACCACCATCAAGGCACCCAGAGCCATTGCGTGCAGCCCCCAGAAATACGCGCCCAAAACCTCGGCCGGGCGCCAAGCGATCTCAAGAGCGATGGCAAGTATCGGTGCGGTTATTACCGCCCCAGCCGCCCAGACCACGCCATAGCGCCCCTGCTGCATCGACCGCCACGCCGCCGCAACTGACAGGGCTGCACCCAGTGCCACAAGCAATGTCACGACAAAGGGAAAATCCGCCTCGGGCGTTTCGGCATAGGTCTCAGCAAAACGCTGTGCGACCTTGCCCCGATCCCACCCCTGGAGAAATACGAGCCAGACAAGGCCAACAATCGGGAAAACACTGATATCCTGAAGTGCCCTCGCCCCGCTTGTCCAAACGATCATCGCAAAGGCCAGACCAGCCAAAAGCGTCAGGCTCAACCAGAACTCACCGGCGGAATCCGGCCAGTGCAGCGCCAGGATGGCCGAGCTGACCGCAACCGCACCAAATGCCAGACGCGTCGGAAACTCGGGCCATGCCTCGCCGCTTTGGCGTCGGGTCATTTCGCTGACCATCGGGCCGGTGTGATCAGGCCAAATTCGCCGGACCGGAATTGCAATAGTGATGAGCGCAAAGGCGGTGATGCAGGTCAGATAGCCCGGCTCTGTCATCGGTTCCGACAGGACCAGCAGCAGACACGAAGAATAACCTCCGACCAGTGTCAGAACCGAAATCCACGCCCATCGGCGGACGGTGTCTATGCCCAGGCCCAGAACCGTTATGGTTAGGAAGTAGCCATATAACCAGGTCGGATCATCCGAAGAGCCACCGACCAAGAATGGGGAGGCAAAGGCACCTGTCAGTCCGACAGCTGCCAATAGCGGACCATGGAACCAGCCCAAAACCAGCCCGACAGATGCAACGCCAATCATGGCGACAAGCGCAAATTCAGGGCCGATCAAGCCATATAGTTGCCGCGCCGCCAGAACGCCGCCAAACAGTGTGACCAGCCCCGCGCCTGAGAACACCGAGGGCAAATAGGCGCTCGCGGAGTCCACGCCATCGCCATAGCGCCTGCGAATGACCTCTCCGCTGACAATCAGCGCCGCGCCAAACAGCAATGCGGCAACGACACGTGCCGACGGCGGCAGCAACCCGTTCTCGACGCCGTATTGCACCAAGAAAATCCCCGCAAGTGCCAGCGACAGTGCCGAAACGACATAGAACCAGTTTTCCTGCAGCCATTCCTGCAGCAACGCGAAACGGTCAGAGCTGAAAACCAGTGCTTCTTGAGGAGATTGCGGGGGGATTGGCTGTTCGGTCTCAGGTTGGTCGGCTATCGGCCACACTGGAGGCGCTTTGGTCGGAATATCCTGCGCCTTGGGCTCGGGCTCTGTCGCGGGTTCTGGTTCAGTATTGGTGCCTTGTTTCAGTGACAGGATGTCCGCCTCTAACCGGACGACCCGCCGCCGCAACCGAACCTGACTGACAAGCAGCAGCACAATAGTCAAAGGAATAGCCAGCGCAACCAACGCAAGAAGGACCAGAAGGGATTCCAACCTGTTTCTCCTATCAAATTCTCTGCAGGCTAACCTGATGCATCAGGTAGAAACAGTCCGGAATACCGCGACATGGCCTGAAATCAAAACAGGTCTATCGAAGGGCGGGAAATCATGAGCCAGACTATGACCAAAACGGCCAGAAATGCGGGAATCCCACATGCAAACCAAAGCCGGAACAATATGAAATACGAACGCGGCAGAGCAGTATCGCGATCTGCCGCCTCTTGCGCGAGGTTCCGCATCTTTATCTGCATCCAGACGACCGGCAGCCAGAAGACACCAGTCAGGACATACAGCAATAGTGACAGCAGCACCCACCCTTCGACCAGTGACCAGCCCAATCTGAAGGCCAGCAAGCCACCTGAAATTGGCTGCAAAACAACGGCGGTTGTGGTGAACAGCATATCGGCCAGCACCACGATTGCCGCCGTCTGGGCAATGAAACGCGGGTCGCGTGACCGATGGGACATCAGCATGAAGAATGCGATTCCGGCCCCGGTTCCCAACAAGACGCAGGCCCCGATCACATGAACCCAGCGCAAGATCAAATCCGGGTCCATCATCGGCTTTTCACCATTGGTAGTGCGACCAGCGACAACATGATCGCGGGAATGACTTTAACAAGCGGTCCAAGCGGGTCGAGCCACAAGGCAGGAACCATAAATGAGGCCGCTAATAAGTAGAATACCGCCACACAAAGCTGAGCGATGCAGGCGCGTTCTGCCCATGGTCGCCAAAGGATCGCAAGCCCCAGACCGATATCGACACATGACCAGAACAGCACGCTGGCCACAGCGGCACCACTGGTCCAGCCCGCGACGGTTAGGACTTGCGTGGCTTGCGGCAGGCTCAGCAATCCGAAGACACCTGAAAGAACCCAGAAAAGGCTGAGCACCGCAACCGTCAACGGCATCAGCAACGACATCCGTGCAGCCAACCTGTGTTCGCGGGAACAGGCCATGCTGCGATAAATCTCGGGCATTGAGAGCATGGATTGACCCGTCGCCATGCGATAAGGGACCGGGTCACCAAGAACTCCGCTCGCCATGACTGTCATCGCGTTGCTGCGAAGGGGCGAACGCCACCCCAAGCGCCCAAGTTGATCGGCGCAACCGGCGGCGAATTTAGCAACCACAGCCGGTGCCGTTATCCGAACACGTGCCTTAGGGAACCCCATCCAATGGCGGGTTTCGTCCAGAACCTCGGACAGCGAATGAGCCTGATCCTCGACCAGATCATAGGTTCCCTGTGGCAACGTCTCATCAATGGCCGCCGCCACGGCGCTGCACAAATCGGCCAGTCCAACACATTGAACCAGCGTCTGCGGAAAGGCGATCGGTTGCACAAGCGGAATTGCGGCCAGCATGCGCAACAAGGTCGTTCCACCATAGTCAGTCTGCCCGATCACAAGGCCCGGCCTTAGAATCCACAGCCGCACACCACTGGCCTGCAAGGCGGAATCCCCGGAGGCTTTGGTGCGCATAAATTCCGTGTCGGCCTCTGGGCTGCTTCCGGTTGCAGAAATCTGTATCACGGCAATGCCGCGCGCGGCGCAGGCCTGCCCGAAGGCGGCAATCGCAGTGTGATGCACCGCCTCGAGATCGTCCTTTGGTCCGTCCTGCAACGCCCCGGCGCAGTTCACGATACAATCAAAACCTGACAGAATTTCCCGCCAATCGTGTGGGTGCGTGAGCTGGCGCAAATCTCCCTGAGCCAAAGACATCCCGGGCAGGATTTTCTCACCCAGGTTTGTATCGCGCACAAGGCCGCATACATTGGCACCTCGATCCGAAAGAGACCGCATCATCGCCGCGCCGATAAACCCATAAGCGCCTAGAACAAGTATATTTTTCCCAGAACCTTGCATCGGGCACCTTACCTGCTGAAGTTGCGCCCCAACCTAGCGGGTCGAGCGGCAGCCGTCTGCGGCACCGGGCAAACTGCGACAATTCCGACCGCTAGGGGTGAAACAGTGAACCGACGAAATAGGCGATTGCGGCAGCGGCCCCACCAATCAGCAGCGTTTCGATCCCTGACCGCCACCACGGAGCCAGCGACCAGCGGCTTTTGAGGGCACCAATGGCAAAGAAAACACCCATCGTCATCCAGGCCGAAGCAGCAAATGCCCGGTCCACCGAAAACAGAAACGGCAAAAGCGGTACCATGCCGGCCACAAGAAAAGCAAAAAACGTCGCCACCGCAGCTTTGCGCGGATGCGGATCGACGCTGCCCAGGCCATATTCTCCCTCGATCATCAGGTCGATCCAGTTGTCATGGTTTTCCGTGATCGCATCGGTGGCTTCGTCCAGCACACGGCCCGACAGTCCTTTCTGGGCTAAAATCTCGCGCACCTCGTTCCGTTCACCGTCGGGGTAAAGATGTATATGACGCTCCTCGATCGCGCGAATGCGCCGGATGTTATCCAGTTCAGCCTTGGTGCCCGAGTAATTCCCCGCCGCCATCGAAAACCCGTCAGCCAGCACATTGGCCAGCCCCAGCGCTATGATGATGAACGGTGACAGCCCCGCCCCGGCAACGCCCGCAACGATGGCAAAAGTGGTGACTGATCCATCGATCCCGCCGTAAACCACATCACGCAAAACGCCACGCCCCGGCGGCGCGTTGATACGTGCCGCGATTTCTTGCTGGCTGTGTCCATGGTCTGTCATGGGTGCCTCCTGCTTTGTTATGATGCGCGGCTGGCAGGAACGCTTTGTCTCAGGTCAAGTTTTCGAAAACAGCCCCGCCAGCGCACGCTTGATCATCGACCGGGTCGAGGGCTTGTGACGGTCCGAGAACGGTAAAGGACGGCAGACCTCCATCGCGGCCACGCCGACGCGCGCGCTAAGCGCCCCGTTAACCAGGCCTTCGCCAAACCGCCGCGACAGTTTGCTTAGGACAGAGCCGCCCAGCACCGGTTCCAGCAAGTCGTCGCCCATAGCCACGGCGCCGGTTGCAACCAGATGCACAAAGACCGCCCGGGTCAGGCGCCAACTGCCCAGAAAACCGGCCCGCCCACCATAGATCTCGGCAACGCGGCGGATCATCCGCAGCGAAGCGGCCAAAGCCGTCGCCACATCCGCAAGAGCCAAAGGAACCAGAGCGGTCACCGTCGCGACCTGACGCGCGGCGGCCTCGACTTCTCGACTGGCCGCGGCATCCAGAGGGGCCAGCAGCTCATCCTCGGCCAGAGCCATCAGATCTGAGGCATCGAAAGGCTCAGCGATTCGTTTGGCCAGCCTATCGCGGCCCCATCGAACGTCCTCGCGCCCGTTGTAAAATGCCAACAACCGGTTGGTTACGGCGCGGGCTTGCGTCAGATCCGCCTCTGCCAACGCGGTGTCTGCGGCGCGACGGATTCCATCAACACGCGAAAGCCGCCCGATCGCGGCAAGTTCTCGCAAAGCGATGATCAGGGCAACCAGCAGCAACGCGCCAATCAGGCCAGTTACGACCCATCCCAAAACCGGCGCGCGCAACAGCAAAGCGGTCACAAAATCCCATGCCGCCACCGAGACAACCGCGCCGATGACCGCCGCCGCCAGTCCCCAGAACCAGCGTGACAGGGCCGACGGTTTCCGTGCAGCCAGACGCGCGGCGGCCTGCATCGCCTTCCCCTGTGGTTCGCCCGCATCCGGAACGGGCGGTGCCAAAGCGACATCCGCAACAGGTTCCTCGGGATCAAGATCGATCAGAACCGGACCCTTAGCCATCAGCAGCCCTTTCTCTGTTCCAGACAAATTTGATGTCCGGCAGGTTTTCGTCATTATCGGCCCCGTCACCGCGGGCAATCTCGGCAAATCCGTTGCGCTCGTAGAATCTTCGCGCGCCATGGTTGGCCTGAAAGGCGAACAGGGACAGCTTTTGTCGGCCAGATTTCGCCTGATCCAACAGGCGCTGCCCAATGCCCTGATTGCGCGCTGACGCACGCAGGTAAAGCGAATGGACCTCTGAACCATTCAATGCCAGAAAACCAACTACACCATCCTCGTTTTCAGCAACGGTGATCCAGTCGCGATCAATCATCACGCCGCAAAAGGCGATGGTTTCGGCACAGGAATGCAGCTCTGGCATCCACTCATTTTCACAAGCAAAACCATGCAGGATTTCCCCCGTCGCGCCAGCATCCGTGCTGCGCGCAGGGCGGAGCGTTACGGTCATAGCCGGTCTCCGATCAGGAACTGGGCCGCGCGATCAAGCCGGATATGGGGCGGGCCGTCACCCGATCGCAGGGTCAGGTTCGCAGGCGCAAAACTCATGAACCCATAGTCTTCGCCCAGCCAGCTTTCTGCTCCGCTGCGGGCTGCCCCCAACAAATGAGCTGGGTCTTCGGGCAACTCACCGGGGTAGAAGGCCGCCTGCTTGCCATCAAGCAAAGTGCCCCGCACGCAGGAAAGCGGCACTCCTTCATGGGTTCGCATCTCTTCGGTTGTTGCCCGCAAAGCCGCCAGTGACACAGCCGAGGTCTCGGCCCCGGCAAAACTGGCGCGGTCACGGGCGTCGCGTGTCAACGCCTCCATGATGCTGGTCAGACGCGGATGCTGCAGGTGGTGCAAATGATCGGCCTTGGTGGCGGCAAATAAAATGCGCTCGACCCGTTTGCCCAGAAGATACTGGCTGAGCCACGCGTTGCGCCCCGGACGGAAGGCCGACAGGATATCTCCCATCGCTCGGCGCATATCCTCAACCGCTTTCGGCCCTTTGTGAATCGCACCCAGCGCGTCGACCAGAACAACCTGTCGATCGATCGGGGCAAAATGTTCGCGAAAGAACGGTTTGACCACGCGCAATTTATAGGCCTCATACCGCCGCGCCATTTCGCGGTGCAGGCTGTTACGGGTGGCGACCCCTTCGACTGGCAGCGGCGCGAAGGTCAGAACCGGTGATCCCGCCAGATCACCCGGCAACAGGAACCGTCCCGGCGTACAATCGTAGAACCCGGCATCGCGCGCCATGTTCAGATAGCCCGAGAACGCCTGCGCCAAAGATTGCGCCACCGGCTCATCATGTTTTGCCTCCGGCGCGACCGCTTTGGCCTGCGCCAGAAACTCTTGTGCCTCGGCCCGCTCTGTGATGCGGGTCAGCGTTTCGGTTGACCAGTCGTCATATGATTTGTCCAGCAGGGCCAAGTCCAGCAACCATTCGCCCGGATAATCCACAATATCCAGATGCACGGTTCGCGGCCCCTTCAGGCCAGACAGCAGACCGGCAGGGCGAACCTTGAACGACAGGCGCAGCTCGGACACGGCGCGGGTGCTTTCGGGCCAATGCGGGTTTGGCCCGGTCAGCGCAGCAAGGTGGTTTTCATAGTCGAACCGGGGCACGGTATCATCCGGCTGCGGCTGAAGGTAAGCTGCGTTGATCCGCCCCTCATGCTGCGCAACAAGGCCCGGCATTCGCCCACGGTCCAGCAGGTTTGCAACAAGCGAGGTGATGAACACCGTTTTGCCCGAACGCGCCAACCCGGTGACGCCAAGGCGGATGACCGGCTCGAACAGAGCTTCGGAAACGCTGTCGCCCACGGATTCCATGCCGCGCACAAGACTGTCTGCCATAGATGAGATGACCAAGCCGTCGCCCCGCTTTTATCGTTTCGCTCAAGATAGGTAGCCACCGTCCGACATGCCAGCGCTTTCGGGCCCCTTGCCCGCCGCCGCGCAGCAAGGTACCAGCAGCCCATGCCCAGATACGCGTTGAAAGTCGAATATCACGGAAAGCCGTTTGCCGGGTGGCAGAGGCAGAAAGATCAGCCCTCGGTTCAGGGGGCGATCGAAGAGGCATTGTCGCGGATACAACCCGGGGACCACACGATCGCTGCGGCAGGTCGCACCGATGCCGGTGTCCACGCGCTAGGACAGGTCGCCCATTGCGACCTGATCAAGGAATGGGACCCTTTCCGACTGTCCGAAGCGCTGAACTATCACCTCAAGCCGCAACCAGTGGCCATCGTGAAAGCCGCACGGGTGGACGATGACTGGCATGCGCGGTTCTCGGCGCTTGAACGGCAATATCTGTTTCGCATCCTGATGCGCCGCGCGCCTGCAACCCATGACGCGGGGCAGGTTTGGCAAGTTAGTCACCCGTTGGATATTGATGCGATGCAGGCCGCGGCGGACATGCTGATCGGACGGCATGATTTCACCACGTTCCGGTCCACGATCTGTCAGGCCGCCAGCCCGGTCAAGACGCTGGATGAATTGCGCGTGGAGCAGGTACAGGGCTTTTCAGGCCCCGAGGTTCATTTCCACGTCCGGGCACGGTCATTCCTGCACAATCAGGTGCGAAGCTTTGTTGGCACGCTGGAACGTGTCGGCGCCGGGTCTTGGACGCCCGAAGATGTGCGCGACGCGCTGCAAGCTGAGGATCGTGCCGCCTGCGGGCCGGTTTGCCCGCCACAGGGGCTGTATCTTGCGCGGGTCGGCTATCCGAACCCGGTGTTCGACTAAAGCGCGCGCAGTAAAAGGCCACCAGCTATCACCGCAATCAGCAACCCGGCGACCAGTTCGATGGTTGGGGCCAGCACCTGTGCAAACCGCGTCGCTGAGGCCGAGGCCAGCATCCCCCCGCGCAGACCGAAAGAGGTCCACCCTACCAGAGTGGTGACAGTCGCAGTGCCCAGCGCCATGCAGAACGCCCCGGCGATGCCAACGATGGCGATGCCCATCTGCCAGGTCAGGATCAACACAAACAGCGCCCCGGTACAGGGGCGTGCGGCGATTCCAGCGATCAGCAACGCCGCCTCGCGCAGGCTACCGACCTGCGCCACCTCATCCGCAGACGGACCATGCCGGTGGCCGCAATCCGAACAGGTTTCGTGATCGTGGTGATGATGATCTGCGCCGTGATCCCGGCTGCGTTTGGCAAAGCTCCGCAAGGCGCGAAACACTAGCCAAAGCCCGATCGCAGTGATCGCCCCATAGCTGACTGGGGCCATGATTTGCTCCGTTGTGTCGACCAGTCTTTCCCGAGACATCTGGAACACCAGCACACCGGCATAGACCAGAACAATCGCGGTTACGGCCTGTCCAAGGCTGGACAACACACTGATCGCTGAAAGCCGCCAGAACGCCACACGCCGACCAAGCCCATAGCCACCGATCAGGACTTTGCCATGCCCAGGACCGATGGCGTGGAAGAACCCGTAAGCGAAGCACACCGTCAACAAAGTCATGACCGCCTGAGGTTGTTCGGCGCGGGCAGCGCGCAGAGACCGCGCAATCTGGTTCTGAAATGCACGCTGTTCACCGGCAGCCCATGCCGCAAGTTGGTCAAACCCGCCGCTGAACCAGAACCAGAGCAGAACTCCGACCGCCAGAACAAACGGGACAATTAGGTATTTGGACATGAAATACGGATCTCGGTTGCAAAGTTTTCGCCCACCATCGGGATGTCATTTTCCTCAAGGTCGTAATTGGCATCCAGCGTCAGCAGAAACGCCTGCATTTGGGCAAGCTGTCCGTCGACATCCGGCTCGACGCGGTCAATCTGGCAGGTCTTACTCCCCGAAACCGTCACCGGGCGCGTCAGGTCATATGCGGTGTAATATGTCTCATCAAACGCCTTGGCCGATAAGGCGGTGGCCGGTACAGGCCCCCCTTCGACACTGCGCAGATGCGAGGTCACGATGCGCCCGTCCTCCATCAATGCTTTCGGCTCCAGTGGGCCAGAAAGCGGCAATACCTCAGCCTCGGACCAGACGACCAGATCGCCGTTATAGCCTTGATCCCACTGTGCATCGAACCCGGACAGGAAATCCTGTTCGCTTTCACTTAGAAGACCGTCGCCATCCTGATCCAGCTTCATGTCTTCGAGGACAAGCAATGAGTAGAACTCGTCATAGGCCCAGGTCACACGGACATGGGTCAGCTGCCCGGAATCGTCCACAATGAATTCGAGCCCCGTGTCGATAAAGACATGCGGGTGCGTCATCGCCGGGATCGGCAAACAGCAGGTCACTAGGGTCACAAGCCAGCGCATGGGCGAAAGATAGGGTGTCGGCCTGCGCCCGGCAATCCCATTTGGGCCGGGCGCGCAGAAGCTGGCCGATGGCTCAGGCAGGTGGGAACAACACAAGGGTCTGCAGGGCTGTTCCAACCGGCCCTTCGGTGTCATACAAAACCGATTGCGACATGCCGATACCCGAGGGCTGCCAATGGCAGACAGACTCGGAGGCCAGCCAATCCGAGACCGGCTCGCGGTGCACCTGAACCGTCAAATCGGTATTCATGAACCCCATCTCGGTTGTGGGGGCATTCCACGAAATGCCATTGCCGCAATCAGCCAGTGGACACAGCGCCTGAATCGGAGATTGCACCTCGTCCCCAAGCAACGGAGGCGTGCGCATCCAGATCGTTTTGGGACCGACGCCCTGATTTCCACCCTTGGGATAGAGGACATCGGAATAGGTCGCGAACCCCGGAAGATCGTGCCGAATTTCGCCGATGGGAAATGGGCCGTCCACCGTGTCCGCCAGTTGCGGAGATGAGAGAGCGACATTGGGAACCTGGCCAAGGTCGCGGCGGGCAAGGTGCATAGTTGTGGCTACGGCGCATAAAGTGTTGTCCAGATCGTGCACAGTAACCCGAGTGGTCGCTAGCGTTCTGGTGTGCCGCGTCGTCTCGGCCGCAACCCGCAACCCGGACAGGGGCAGCGGGCGCAGCAGATCGACCGTCAGCCGGGTCAGCATCTTGTCCGGACCAATTTCAGATTCCGCGGCGCGCACGATCAGACCGCTGACCGGACCAGCATGGCAATGTTCGGCAGACCACGGACCCCGCGCCGGGTCATTGCCGACAAAAACCCCATCCGCGCGTAGTCTGAAATAGGGCAACCTGGACATATCAGATTTCAAATCCACTTGGGACCTCAGACCTTTTCCTGTGTATGCTTTTTCAGCTCAGTCCGTGCGACCTGACGACGATGCACCGCGTCCGGCCCATCGGCCAGCCGCAGGGTCCGTACATGCGTCCACGCGGTCGCCAGCGGCGTGTCCTGACTTACCCCTTGCCCGCCATACATCTGCACCGCCTCATCAATCACTTTCAATGCGACCCGCGGTGCCACGACCTTGATCTGGCTGATCCATGGGGCCGCCGCGCGCGCATCGCCCTGATCCATGTACCAAGCAGCCTTGAGGCAAAGTAGCCGGGCCATTTCGATCTCCATCCGGCATTCGGCTATGATATCGAAATTCGCCCCAAGCTGCGCCAGCTTCTTGCCAAATGCTTCGCGTTGCAGCGACCGTTTGCACATCTGCTCCAGGGCCATCTCTGCTTGCCCAATAGCGCGCATACAGTGGTGAATGCGTCCCGGCCCCAATCGACCCTGAGCGATCTCGAACCCGCGCCCTTCGCCCAGCAGGATATTCTCGGCAGGCACCCGGACATTGGTAAAGCGAATATGCATATGCCCGTGCGGCGCATCATCATGGCCGTAGACTTCCATCGGGCGCAGCACCTCGATCCCGGGCGTTCCCGCCGGCACCACGATCATCGACTGGCGTTTGTGAACAGGCAAGTCATCACCGCCAGTCCGGACCATGACGATATAGACCTTGCACCGCGGATCACCGGCGCCTGAGGCCCACCATTTCTCGCCATTCAGAACGTAGGATTCGCCGTCCAGCACACAGGACATCGAAACATTGGTGGCATCAGACGAGGCGACATCCGGTTCGGTCATCAGATAGGCCGAACGGATTTGCCCATCGAGCAGCGGCTTGAGCCACTCTTGCTTCATCTTTTCGGACCCGTACCGCTCGAATACTTCCATGTTGCCCGTATCTGGGGCCGAACAGTTGAAGATTTCGGCACCCAGCGGGGTCTTACCCATTTCTTCAGCAAAAAAGGCGTATTCCACAGTTGTCAAACCCAGCCCTTTTTCACTGTCGGTCAGCCAGAAGTTCCACAATCCCGCCGCCTTGGCCTTGGCCTTCAACCCTTCAAGGATATCCGCCTGCCGGTCGGTATATTGCCAGCGGTCACCTTTGTTGATTTCAGCATGGAACTCTTCTTCCAGCGGCATGACTTCATTTCGGATCATCTCTGTTACGCGGGTCAGCAATTCGCGGTTTTCCTCGCGCAGGCCGAATGACATGTTCATGAGTTTTCTCCTCCGCCCCGACACACGGGCATTACCTTTGGGCCGAGAATGACTTAGCCACCGTCATGATGTCCAGTTGGGTGACGGGACGTCACCCACCCCATATGAGATTAAACGGGTGCAGTAACCGGAGACTGCCGACCGTATAGCCGTCAATAACCTGCGTCGCGCGCGGGTATAGCAACCCAATTAGGGTGCAAAAATCCAGTTACCATTGGCATCCTGGCACCTGCGGGTTCTGATCTCACGGGTCTGCTCGGCACTCGGAGGTCGGATAAAATGCTGCAGATGCACGCAATTATCGCGGACCTCGCGCACACGGACGGTGCCCTTGGCCCCGGTCTCGGTGCTGATCCATTCACTTTCGGCACCAACCTGCGGCAAACCACTGCCCAGCATGGTGTCTGTGGTTGCACTCAGCAATGTGAAATCATCCGGGCTCAACCCCGACTCTGCGATGATGCGCGACAGCGGTTTCGCGCTGCCGGCAACACCAATGCTCAGCACCAGAACACCTGCAACTAATAGTGATCCCCAAATTCTCATACCGCCTCGCAATTCTGCAACCAATTTACATTCAAGGATATACCCGGGAAGGCACAGGGCCAAGCCCTAGTCTGCAACCTTCAAATTATCCCGAAGAAACCTATTGCAACTCTGACGCTAGGCCATACCGAGCGTCCCTCGCATAGTGCACGAAACACGAACCAGAGGCATTTGATGGCACACCCGACTTATTATGCGCCCCATGGCGGACACCCCGGACAGGACACCCTGTTAACAGATCGCGCCATGTTCACCGAGGCCTATGCCGTTATACCCAAGGGTACGATGCGCGACATCGTCACCAGCTATCTGCCCTTCTGGGAAAACACCCGCCTGTGGGTTTTGGCACGCCCCCTTAGCGGGTTCGCCGAAACCTTTTCGCAATACATCATGGAGGTCCAACCCGGTGGCGGTAGCGATACGCCCGAAACGGACCCCGCAGCGCAGGCGGTGTTGTTCGTTGTCGAAGGGGCGGTCACATTGACGCTTGAGGGAAGTGTTCACGTTTTGGAAACTGGTGGATATGCCTATATCCCCGCTGGTTCCAAATGGGCGTTGCGCAACCATACGGAGCAGCCAGCGCGGTTTCATTGGGTTCGAAAGGCTTATGAGGCAGTGCCCGGCCTGCCCAAGCCGGACCCGATCATCACCAATGAGCAAGAGGTCGCCCCGATCGAAATGCCGGGTACCGAGGGTCGCTGGGCCACAACACGTTTCGCGGATCCGCAGGACCTGCGCCACGATATGCATGTGAACATCGTGACTTTCGAACCGGGTGGCGTGATCCCGTTTGCCGAAACCCATGTCATGGAACACGGGCTGTATGTGCTGGAAGGCAAAGCCGTTTACCGGCTGAATCAGGACTGGGTCGAGGTCGAAGCCGGAGACTTTATGTGGCTGCGCGCCTTTTGCCCTCAGGCGTGCTATGCGGGCGGTCCCGGGCGGTTCCGGTATCTGCTGTACAAAGATGTGAACCGCCAGATGCCTCTTTCACCAGGCGGGCGCTAGGATAAATTCGGCCTTGGCGGAACTCGGCAAGCGCGGTAATCTGATGGAATAACAAACGGTTTTAGTTCAGGAGATTGTACGATGGCACTGCGCAATGTAACGCTGGCACTGGCGGCTGCAATCGGCCTGACGGCCCTGGATGTGAACCCTGCAACCGCCAAAGAGACGAATACCGTCAACGTCATGAGCCGCACCTGGGCCATTACCCAGGTTTCGGAAGCTCCGGTCGTATACCGTGCCACACGTGATAACAACAATCTCAACCCATTCGGCCCCCCGCCCCGGCTGCGCACTGTTCAGGCCATCGCGGCTATTCAGCAGGCAACCGGGTGCAAGCCGATTGTGGCCAGCATGTACCAGAACATCTCGGGCCAGTTCTTTTCACAGGTCAGCTGTAACTGACCCGGACAGGAAACTGGCATTGAGGTTAATTCAAGCCCCTGCCATAGCTTGCGCATGAAACTCGCAATTAACGGATTCGGCCGCATCGGCCGCACGATTTTGCGGCAGCTTCTGGCCATGCCGCTCGGTCACGACATCGAACTGGTGCTGATCAACGATATCGCACCGCTAGAGACCTGCGCCTATCTGTTCAAGTACGACAGCACTTTTGGGCCTTATCCGGGCAAAGTGGAACAGGGAACTGCGCAACTGGTTGTCGATGGGCACGCTATTTCTGTTACACACAGCCCCAACCTTAGCCGGGTTGATCTGTCCGGTGTAGATGTCCTGATGGACTGCACCGGCGTTGCCCGGACATCGGATGTTGCCAGTCAGGGCCTGACCGCAGGGGCAAGGAAAGTACTGATTTCCGGCCCCTCGCCCGCGACCGAGGCCACAATCGTTCTGGGCGCAAATGAGGATCATCTGGGCAATGCGCGGATCGTGTCAAATGCCTCTTGCACCACCAACGGGCTGGCTCCGCTGGTCAAGGTTCTGGACGGGATCGCTGGTGTTGGGTCGGGCCATATGACCACCATTCACTGCTACACCAACAGCCAGCCGATGATCGACGCTCCGCGTGGTGATCTGGCACGGTCACGCGCCGGAGCGCTGTCGATGGTCCCGACCACCACCAGCGCTATGCACTTGATAGACGAAGTCCTGCCCCATCTGGCCGGGCGCATCTCGGGCGCGGCAGTCAGGGTGCCGACCGCAAGCGTCTCGGCAATCGATCTGATCGTGACATTGGAACGCGGGATGAGTGCCGAGGGTTTTGAAACCGCCCTGCGTGCAGCCGTTGCAGAGTCTCCCGTTCTGGGTTGGACGGATGAGCCGCTGGTGTCGTCCGATTTGCGGACGCGGCCGGAATCTCTGATCATTGCAGGGCCAGAAACCCGGCAGATCGGCGAAACTCAGGTTCGTGTTTTTGGCTGGTATGACAATGAATGGGGGTTTTCAGCCCGCATGCTGGATGTCGCTCGTATGATGGCCGACACATAGGCGGATCGCGACCTAACGCGATCCGCCGATTTTCATTTGGTTACTTGCCGGGAAGGCTGCCCGACCCGTGCCCCGACATGCCACCCGAAACTTCTTCGGTTGCCTCATCGGCCAACTCATCCGGCAGGATCAGATTCAGCACGATGGCGATCAGAGCCGCAGGCAGCAGCCCGCTTTTCATCAGGATGCCCAGAGTATCGGGCAAGTGTTGCACCGCACCCGGCTCTAGCTGGAGGCCGAACCCGATTGACAGCGCGATGGCAAAGATCACCATGTTGCGCCGATTCCAATCCACATCGGACAACATCGAAACACCCGCGGCAACAACCATCCCGAACATGACGATGACGCCACCGCCCAGTACTTCGATCGGAACGGTGCGGATGATCGCGCCAACCTTGGGCACCAGGCCGCACAGGATCAGAAACAAGGCGCCGATGGTGACGACATTTCGGCTCATGACGCCGGTCATTGCGATCAGCCCGACATTCTGGCTGAACGACGTGTTGGGTAAGCCGCCGAACACGCCCGCCAGGGCCGAACCGAAGCCGTCAGCATAGGTTGCACCGGTGATTTCCTTGTCCGTGGCTTCGCGCCCGGCTCCGCCTTTGGTCACACCCGACACATCCCCCACCGTCTCAACTGCCGAAACAAAGGCCATCAGACAGAACCCGATTATGGCGGCGAATGAGAACTCGAATCCATACTTGAAGGGCACAGGCAGGGCGAAAGTTGCAGCGCGGCTCCAGCTTGTTCCGATTGCCTCAAACGTGATCATGCCAACCATCAGGGCATAGACATACCCAACCGCAAGACCAATCAGAACGGCAGAAACCGAAAGCATTCCGCGCGTAAAGAACTTCAGCCCCAGCGTTACCACAACCACGACCAAAGCAGCCGACCAGTTCAGCGCCGAGCCGTATTCAGGCGTTCCAATGGCCGGAACCCCGCCGGCGGCGTATTGAATGCCGACCTTGACCAACGCCAGACCAATCATTGTCACCACAAGGCCTGTGACCAGAGGTGGCAAGGCAAAACGGATTTTGCCAATCACCGTGCCCAGCAGGGCATGGAACACTCCACCGATAATGACACCGCCAAACAATGCGGCCAGACCATCGACGCCTTTGCCAGCAACCAGCGGGATCATGATCGGCAGAAAGGCAAAGCTGGTGCCTTGAACAATAGGCAAAGCCGCTCCTACCGGGCCAATCGTCACCGTTTGCAGCAAGGTCGCGACGCCGGCAAACAGCATCGACATCTGGATCAGGTACAGCAGTTCGGGAAAATCGGGGGAGTTCGAACCGAACCCGAACCCGGCGGCCCCTGCAACGATGATCGCAGGCGTCACGTTCGAAACGAACATCGCCAGAACATGTTGAATGCCGAGCGGAACTGCCTTGTGCAGCGCCGGGGTATAATTTGGATCCCGAAGCTGTTCGGGTGTCCCTATTGAAGTGTCAGCCATGAGTTACTGTCCTCTCTGTCAGATTCACGGGGGTCTTACCGCTTATGCTGCGGCTTCATTTGGCTACGACACCACCTGATAAGGGGTATCGAACCAGTATTCTTCCAGGTTGGACCCATCGCCGATCCGATCAACAACGGCGAACAATCCAGGGCCATGCAACGGTGTCAAAACGCCGTGCCACGTCCCACGATGATAATTCACCACCTGACCGGGCCGGGTGACAAAGGCACACGGCTCGCCCGGCTGCCCGTCAACATCTCGTGCTACAATGACCAGAAAGGGTTGATGGGTCATGGGCACAAAGGCCTGACTGCCATCAGGATGCCGTTCAACCATATCCAACTGGTACGGCAGGGTTCGGGGGTTGGCGTTGAACAGGCTGATCCCGGCGCGGCCGCCCGCGAAATCAAGGGCCGCCCGGTCATGAAAACGCCCGCACTGGCCCTGGTTGATGATCTTGTCCGGGTCGCCCGATGCCTCGATCACATCTCCGAACGGGGCAAAAGCGTCAGGCGTTAAAGGAACAGTCCGGATCTGTTTCATGAAGGCAGCACATCCCTCAGGCGGAATTCGGCAATACGCTCGACCTGTCGGCAGGCCTCGGCGAATTCTGTGTCCCGGTCCTGATCTATCCGCCGCTGAAACGCCTGCTGGATAGAGGCTTTGTCATGATCGCGCACAGCGATAATGAAGGGAAATCCGAACTTGTCGGTGTAGCGCCTATTCAGATCGGTGAAGGCATCGCGTTCGGCATCCGTCAACGCATCCAGCCCCGCCGAGGATTGTTCCGCCGTGCTTTCCTGCGTCAGTCGCTTGGCCTGTGCCAGCTTGCCTGCCAGATCCGGGTGCGCGGTCAGCACGCCCAACCGCTCCTCATCAGAGGCCGAACGGAACATGCGCGTCAGTGCGTTGTGCAACCCGCCGGCAGTATCGTGAGCCGCGCCGAGTTCCAGCCCATGGGCGCGCTCTGCAATCCACGCCGAATGTTCAAAGATCCCGCCATAAGCGGCTACGAAAGCGTCCCGCGCCATTTCTGACGGCTTTGGACCTGATACAGGCGGGTGCTGCGCTGCCCAATGCTGGGCGATCTCCAGACGGGTCGCGAACCAGACATCCGAGTGCCCACGCGCATAATCCAGAAACCGTTTCAGCGCCATGACCCGACCTGGACGACCGATCAGGCGGCAATGCAGACCAATCGACAACATCTTGGGCGCACCGGCTTCACCCTCGGAATAAAGCGCGTCGAAACTGTCTTTGAGATAGGAATAGAACTGATCGCCCGAATTGAAACCTTGCGGCGTTGCAAAGCGCATATCGTTACAATCGAGCGTATATGGTACGATCAACTGGTCCCGGCCAGAGACCTGCATCCAATAGGGCAGATCATCCGCATAGGTGTCCGCCACATAGGCAAAGCCCCCCTCTTCGGCCACCAGACGCACGGTGTTCTCGGAACACCGGCCGGTATACCAACCATAGGGACGTTCCCCCACGACCTCGGTATGCAGGCGGATAGCCTCTTCTATTTGAGCGCGCTCTTCCGCCTCAGACATATCCTTGTGTTCGACCCATTTCAGGCCGTGACTTGCGATCTCCCAACCTGCGTCTTTCATGGCGGCAACCTGATCGGGCGACCGTGCCAGCGCCGACGCAACACCGTAAACGGTTATGGGCAAGTCCTTCATCAAGCGGTGCAGACGCCAGAACCCTGCCCGCGACCCATATTCATAGATCGATTCCATGTTCCAATGACGCTGGTCTGGCCATTGCGCTGCGCCGACAATCTCGGACAGAAAGGCCTCGGACGCGGCATCACCGTGAAGCACGCAGTTCTCGCCACCCTCTTCGTAGTTCAGCACAATCTGAACGGCCAGATTTGCTCCGCCAGGCCACTGGGCGTTTGGCGGGTTGGCTCCGTATCCGATCATGTCACGGGGATAGCGAGGGGGCTGCATGAATGTTCCGTCTCAGTTGTGTTACACTACCTACGCTTTACCGCAGAATTGGATGCAGTATTATCAAATCAATCCGAACGCTGTTTCCTTTTCTTTCGGCATTCCCAAAGTCTCGGGTTTCGCCCCAGACTGCGTCAATCAATGCTCGATTGCAGTTTGCGGTTTTCAACAGCCACTCGTTGCGGTGATCGGAATATGAGGAGAAACGCGTGGCAGGATACCTGACAACCCATGTTCTGGACACCGCCAAAGGCTGTCCCGCAGAGGGGCTGAAAATTGCTCTGTACGCGATTACCCAAGACGGACGCCACAAACTGGCTGAGATGCTGACCAATGCAGACGGGCGAACAGACAGCCCAATTCTACCTCAAGCAAACTTTGAAACCGGGGAATACGAGCTTGTTTTCAGCGCGGGTGACTATCTGCGCGCCTCTGGCCAAGCGGATGACGAACCGCTGTTCCTGGATGAGATTCCAATCAGGTTTGGTATGTCTGAAGCAGACGCCCACTATCATGTGCCGCTCTTGCTATCGCCATACAGCTACTCCACGTATCGCGGCAGCTAACAGACCGGGCGAACCTTCCGCCCGTCGATCGCCCCTGCCGGGCCTCCTCCTGTTGAGCCGGGCGCAGCACCTGTTGGGCGCGGCGCGGATAGTGACGGTTACAGCCCTTCGAGAAAATTTACGCGCGGCCGGGCGCTGTGGCAAAGCCACTGCGCCCGGCCCAACTGTTTTTTTGCGCCCATTGGGCCCAAAGACAAGCGGGAGCCTTTGCTAACCGTTGATGTCCGAGTTTTGCACAACCTTGCCAATTCGCGCGATCATGAAATCCATGAACAAACGCGCCTTGGGATCCTGGTGACGTCGATGGGTATAGAGACACGCCATCTGAACAGAGACAGGAGGTGTCTCCTTCGCAACCACCACCAGACGTCCTGCCTTGAGATGTTCCGCTGCCTCAAACACAGGTTTCATCGCGATCCCCTGCCCTGACAACGCCCAATCGGTCAAAACATCTCCGTCATCGCATTCAAACCGGCCCGACACGGCATAACGTCTTGGCCCGTCTGGAGTTTCTAGCATCCACTGAAACTCTGCAGCGCCGGGATACCGCAGGTTAAGACACTCGTGCTTGTCGGACACAAGATCGGCTCCGTTTTGCGGCATCCCCCTGCGTTTTACATAGTCCGGTGCAGCACACAGAACCCGTGCGCAATCCGCGATCTTGCGAATACGCAGGGTGCTGTCCTCGGGCTGACCAATGAAAAAGGCCAGATCCAATCCTTCGGTCGTCAGGTCCACTGACCTGTCGGTCAGGCGCAATCGCACATCAATTTCGGGGTATTCCGAGAGAAAATCCGGCACATGTGGGGCTAATAACCTGCGCCCGACGCCCAAAGGCGCGGCTACGAACAGTGACCCGCGGGGGGCTTCGGTCAGGTGAACAACCTGCGCCTCGGCTTCATCTACGGCATCCAGGACCGCAACCGCTCCGGGGTAAAACGCACGTCCCTGCTCGGTCGGGCTGAGGTTACGTGTAGTCCTCTGAAACAGACGCACGCCCAAATGATCCTCAAGCTGTGATATTCGCGCCGAAGTCACCGCCGGTGAAACACGCAAATCCCTCCCGGCAGCAGACATGCTGCCCAGATCATAGACACGAACGAAGGTGCGAATATTGTCGAGATAGGACATCTTATCGTTTTTTTTGATACAGTTTGACAATATACGGGAATACCGAAGAAAAGCCAGTTTGCCTAGGGTGACTATAACCTACTGGAGAGAACTCTCATGTTTGAATTCGCCGTGTTCTGGGATTGGATGGCATTTGCTGTGCGCTGGCTGCACGTAATCACTGCTATCGCCTGGATCGGATCATCCTTTTACTTCATCGCTCTGGACCTTGGCCTGAATCGGGATATCCCCGGCCCCGCAGACGGGGAAGAATGGCAGGTACATGGCGGCGGCTTTTACCATATTCAGAAATACCTAGTCGCACCCGAGCGGATGCCGGATCATCTGACCTGGTTCAAATGGGAAAGTTATGCCACCTGGCTTAGCGGAGCCGCGCTGTTGATGATCGTCTACTGGGTTGGTGGAGAGCTTTATCTGATTGATGCGCAAAAGGCCGATCTGGCGCTGTGGCAGGGCATTCTGATCTCAGCTGCCTCGTTGACTATGGGCTGGCTGATCTACGACTTCCTGTGCAAATCCGGTCTGGGTGAGCGCCCAACATTACTGATGGTGCTGCTGTTTGTCCTGCTGGTGGTGATGGGCTGGGGGTACAACCAGATATTCACCGGGCGCGCGATGATGCTGCATCTGGGCGCATTCACCGCCACGATCATGACAGCGAATGTATTCTTCATCATCATGCCGAACCAGCGCATCGTCGTAGACGACCTTAAGAATGGCCGCACCCCGGACCCGAAATACGGCAAGATCGCCAAGTTGCGTTCGACTCATAACAACTATCTGACCTTGCCAGTGGTTTTCCTGATGCTTTCGAACCACTACCCGCTGGCCTTTGCCACCCAATACAACTGGATCATTGCGGCGCTGGTATTTCTGATGGGTGTCACAATCCGTCACTACTTCAATACACGCCACGCCCGCGCCGGTGATCCGACCTGGACCTGGCTGGTGACCGCTCTGCTATTCATCGCCATCATGTGGCTGTCCACCGCGCCTATGTACAAACCTCTGGAGGAGGCCGAGGCACAGCCGCTCACCGCTTTTGAGCAGAAATACGCAGCAGCAGACGGGTTCGAACAGGCACATGATGTCGTTCTGGGGCGCTGTTCCATGTGCCATGCGCGCGAACCGGTTTGGGACGGCATCCTGTGGGCGCCAAAGGGCATTCTTCTGGAAACCCAAGGTGACATCGCCCGCAATGCGAAACAGATTTACCTGCAGGCCGGTGTCAGTCACGCCATGCCACCCGCAAATGTCACCTATATGGAACCGGAAGATCGCGCGGCGATCATTCGCTGGTTCCGCAATGCTGGCCTTTGAACTGGCACTGAGCCATCACTTGTTCCGTTAATTTTCTTGGCCAAACGATAAACGCTTCCCCTACACGATTACAGATGTTCTAACTATCCTTAAGGGGCCGCCACATCCGAAAAGGCGCCGAAATTAATTTCTAGTTGGGGCAGCTGGAGCCAATAGATGCAGCGAATAAGACAATGCAGCTTTGTGAGAAATTGTCTGTTCGGAATAGTCGTCGCCACATTGCCCACATCGCTGGCCGCATTGGAAACCGTCCTCACGGCACCGGGCGCTCCGAAAGCGCTGGTTGAACGGATCGAAGATACCGCATCGGTGACAACCGCAGAATCCCGCGGGCTGGACACGCCGCTTGAACTTTTGTCAGCGGCCCTGTCGGACTATACCACCATTGTTCAGATCCTTTATGACGAAGGCTATTTCAGTCCCGTCGTCAGCATTAAACTGGACGGGAAAGAGGCGGCGGAACTCAGCTCACTCAACGTGCCCAATCAGATCAACAAAATCGTGATTGCTGTTAAAACCGGCCCAACCTTCACATTTGGCCAGGCGGTGGTCCGGCCGATCGCGACCGAAACGGTTCTTCCCGAAGACTATGCGACGGGCAAACTGGCCACCACCGGCGCCATTCAGCAAGCCGCGTCAGCAGGCGTGCAGGGATGGCGTGACGCTGGTCATGCCAAGGCCGAGGTCAGCGGCCAGAAAGTCATTGCCCGCCACGCCCAGGCAAAGCTGGATTCCCGCATTGACCTCGCCCCGGGACCGCGTCTGAGCTTTGGAAAAATGTACATCAAAGGCGACAGCGATGTTCGCCACAGGTCCGTCGAACAAATCGCCGGCTTCCCAACCGGAGAGGTGTATTCCCCCCAGCAGGTGCAAAAGGTCGGAACCCGGCTTCGCCGCACCGGCACGTTTAATATTGTCTCGATCGAAGAGCACGACACTCCCAACCCTGATGGCTCCCTGGATTTCGATGTCTATCTTGAAGACATGCCCAAACGCCGCCTGACCTTCGGTTTGGAAGTGGCCTCGCGCGATGGGATGGAGCTGTCGACAACCTGGACGCATCGCAACGTGTTCCGCCGCGCTCAACGCCTGCGGTTTGAGGCATCGTTGCGCAATATTGGCGGGGCCGAGGATCTGGACGGGCGCATCGGGCTGCGGCTGGATCAGCCCGACCGGCTGGGCCCCGATGACAGCACGTTCTGGAGCGCCCTTCTGGAACGTCGCAACACCGACAATTACAACGTGACGGTGACGTCTCTGGCCTATGGTGCAAGACGCACATTTTCAGACCGCCTATACGCCGAAGCATCCGCCGGGTTTCAGTGGTCGGATGCAGATGACGCCTATGGCGACGGGCGTAAGTTCCGCTATTTTATCATGCCGTTCCGATCAGAATGGGATGAAAGGGACAGCAAGGTCAGCGCCACCAATGGCTATTACCTGGATGCCCGTGTGATGCCATTTGTAGGCCTGTCCGACACAGAAACAGGCCTCAGGATGTTTGCGGACGCGCGTGCCTATACCAGTCTGCGGACGCAAGGTCGTCTCGTGCTGGCAGGACGGGTCCAGATTGGGTCAATTGTAGGACCCGCCTTGGACGGGGTCACACCCGATTTCCTGTTCTTTTCGGGCGGTGCGGGCACTGTGCGCGGTCAGCCCTATGAAAGCCTCGGCATCCCTGTTGGCAATGAGGTTGCTGGCGGCAAGTCTTTCCTCGGGCTGTCCGGCGAGGTTCGCGGCAAGATCACCGAGACAATATCGCTGGTCGGGTTTTATGATTATGGTGTTGTAGACACGTCCTCTTTTGTCAGCAGCGCCGCTGAGAGCCATTCCGGCGCCGGGCTTGGGATCAGATACGACCTTGGCGGCTTTGGCCCCCTGCGTCTGGATCTGGCCCTTCCCGTTCAGGGCGACACCGGAGATGGTCTGCAGTTTTACATCGGAATTGGTCAGGCATTTTGACACATCGTTTCTCATATCCAGTTGTTGCGGCGGTTCTGCTGTGGGTGCCGTACCCCGTTCTGGCGCAGGACGAAGGCGGCAGTATGCTAGAGCAGTTTCTGCAGGATACCCTGTCCGGTGATGATCAGAACGTAACCGTCAAAGGCTTGCAAGGCGCGCTGAGCGCACGGGCCACAATCGCAGAGATCACGGTATCGGATGATGAGGGCGTCTGGCTGACCATCAAAGATGCCGAACTGGATTGGAACAGACTGGCCCTGATACGGGGGCGGTTCTCGGTCAATGCGCTGACAGCGCAAGAGATCGACGTAGCCCGCGCGCCGGGCACCACAACCAAAGATGCCCCTCCTCCTTCTGCGGAAACCCAGACATTCCAGCTGCCCGAGCTGCCTGTCGCAGTTGAAATCGGCGAAATCCGCGTGGATCAGCTGTCGCTGGGGCAGCCGCTGATTGGGGTAGCCGCCGACTTATCCGTCACCGGAAATCTGTCGCTTGCTGATGGAACGCTGGACACCAATCTCGACGTGGTGCGGTTGGACCGTGCCGGAGATGAGATCACATTGACCGCCGGGTTTGACAACTCGACAAGCGAGATCAATCTGGACCTGAACGTGGCCGAGGCATCCGGCGGGCTTATTTCGACCGCTTTGAACATTCCCGACAGCCCAACGATCGAGCTGACGGCAAAAGGCGCCGGACCGCTGACGGATTTCACCGCCGATATCGGGCTGAGCAGTGACGGGCAGCAGCGTCTGGCTGGGCAGGTTCGGCTTGGTTCGGCCCCTGACGACACTGCGGAAGGCATAGCATTTACCGCCGATCTGAACGGAGACCTGACACCCTTCGTCGGCCCTGCCATCGACCCGTTTTTCGGGGCGGACTCGCGGCTGTTCGTGCAAGGTCAGACCCTGCCCGAAGGGGCTCTGGACCTGTCCGATCTTCAGCTTGCTACGCAGGCGCTGAACCTAGAGGGGGAGTTGGCCCTGGCCGAGGGCGGCACATTGCAGTTTGCCGCCTTGCAGGGACGCATTACCCCGCCGCAGGGACAGGCGGTCACGCTTCCGGTTGGCGGTGGTGACAAAACGATCAAGTCCGCGCAGATCTCGACCTTGTTTGATCAGAAGAACGGCAATCTCTGGGATCTTAGCCTGACAGCAGATAGTTTCAAATCCCCCCAGGCCGAACTTGAGAGCATCCAAATTATCGCGCAAGGCGTGCTCGATCAGACCCTTGGATTTACGGTGAACGGTGATCTGCAGGCCAGCGTCACGGGCATAGATCTGACCGATCCGAACCTGAACACAGCCGTCGGAGACCGCATCACGCTGGACGGGCAATTTGAGTATGGCGATGACCAGTCGCTGACATTGTCCGGTTTCGAACTGGTCGGGTCGGATTACACTCTGGCGCTGGACACGCTGATTAGCGGATTAACCAGCGGATTGGCTGTTGATGGCAAAGCAACGCTGGACGCTACCGACCTGTCCCGGTTCTCTGGCCTTGCCCAGCTGGAACTGGCAGGGTCGGCGTCGGCAGAGGTTCAGGGCAAGGGCTCTCCGCTTGAGGGCAGCTTTGACGGCAAAGTGGTAGTTCAGGGCAACAACCTGTCGACCGGTCGCGACGATATCGACCCCGTGATCGCAGGCCAAACCACCATCACGCTGGACGCCAGCCGTGGAGGGGATGGCATTTCCATCCGCGAGTTTAATCTGGACGGTCAGGCCGCACAGGCGCAGGCCAGTGGCGAAGTGACAACCCCCGATGGCAATCTGACGATCGATGGTCAAGCCAGCCTTAGCGCGCCTGACCTCTCGGTCTTTTCCGGGCTGGCCCAGCGACAGCTGGGCGGGTCACTCAGCGCTCAGATGGACGGCAAAGGCACCCTGCAAACGCAAGATTTTGATGGCACGGCCAGCATTACCGCGCAGGATCTGCAGACAGGTATGTCCGACGTCGACCCTCTGCTGGCAGGCAAGACAGTGATCGCCTGGGATGGTGCGAAAACGGGAGACCTTATCGACATACGCAAAGCCACCATCAACGGACGGGCCCTGACAGCACAGGTGAGCGCGTCGATCAATGACCCAACCGGCAATCTGGTTCTTGATGGTCAGGCACAGGTGACTGTCCCTGATCTTTCGCTATTTTCGGACCTCGCGGGCCGGGATCTTGCCGGGTCGGTTACCGCGGATATCAATGGCAACGGAGCTTTGTCCAGCCAGACCTTCGACATAGCCGGCGATGTCGATGCGCAGGACGTCCAGATTGGCATCAGTCTCGTCGACAAACTGATCGAAGGTCGAACGACGCTGCGTGTCGATGCCGAGAACAGTGATCAGGGTCTGAATGTCCAAAACTTCAAACTGCGGGGCACCGCCTTGACCGCAGACGCTTCGGGTCAGGTCAGCAAAGAGACCGGTGGGCTGAGCTATTCGGTAAAGCTGGACGATCTTGCGCGGATTTCCAAGACGTTGTCAGGACCACTCACATTGGAAGGCAACGCCGCGCCAACAGCTTCAGGCCTTGAAGGAAGAGTCAGCTTGCGTGGGCCGGACAGTTCATACGCGTCGCTGACGGGGTCTGTCGGCTCTGACGGATCGGCAGACTTGGACTTTGACGCCGAGCTAAACAAGGTCGAGCGTTTCGCCCCAGACTTTCCAGGTACAATCACCGCCAATGGGACCGCAAAGCGCAAGGCAGGCGTCTGGACCATCAACTCTTCGGCGCAGGGTCCGGCACAGATCACCGGCGAAATCTCGGGCACGTTCGATGAAACCACAGGAAACGCCGATCTGAATGCGCAAGGCGGGGTTAATATCGGTATCGCAAACCTGTTCATCACCCCCAACCAAATCGACGGGACTGCGCGGTACGACCTTAGCTTGAATGGCCAACCCTCGCTTGAGGCGCTCAGCGGGTCGATCACGACCTCTGGAACCTCGTTGGCGATACCGGGTGCCGGTCAGACCATTACCGGCATCAGCGGCGCGGTCGAGTTGGCCAACAACCGCGCCAACATCTCCCTAAATGGTGGAACCCGCGCCGGGGGTAATTTCACCGTCGCGGGCCCGATTGACCTGACGCCTCCGTTCAATGCGCAAATTACGACCACGCTCAATCGTCTCGTGCTGACGGATCAGCTTTTGTACGAGACGATCCTGAACGGGCAAATCGCAATGACCGGAGCTTTGGCTGGCAACAGCACAATAGTCGGGCAAATTACATTCGAGGAAACCAATATTAACCTCGCCGCCGCCTCGGGTGCGGTTGGCGCTGCGCCCATACCAGAGATCGAACATATCAACGAAAACGCGGCCAGCTATCGGACTCGGGAACGAGCCCGTTTGGTTAAACAGGACGATGCCACCCAAAGCGATTCCCGTATTGCGCTGGACATCGCTCTGCTCGCCCCCAAAGCCGTGTTTGTCCGAGGTCGAGGCGTGAATGCCGAACTCGGCGGACAGCTGTACATAGGCGGTACAACAACCTCGATCATTCCTTCGGGTCAGATCGCTCTAATCCGAGGCAATTTCGACATTCTGGGCCGCAGGCTGGCCCTGACAAAAGGGATCGTGACCCTACAAGGCGACTTGACACCCTATATCGAATTTGAATCCTCAAACAGCACCTCGGACGGGACCGCTACAATCGAAATCGCCGGGCCGCTGGACGCCCCCGAGGTCAACGTGTTCTCGGATCCGGAACGGCCAGCAGAAGAGGCGCTGGCCATGCTGTTGTTTGGCAACCGTTTCTCTGAGCTGTCGCCCTTTGTCATTGCCCAGATGGCGGCTTCGCTGGCGCAGCTCAGCGGTGCAGGAGGGGATGCGACCAAGGGTCTGAGGGAGTCGACCGGTGTCGACACAGTCGATATCGGAGCAACGTCAAGCGGCGGAATTTTGGGCGCCGGGGCGTATCTGGGTGACAATCTCTATACCGACTTTAACGTGAACACCGAAGGAAATACCGAAGTGAACCTCAATCTGGACGTCACCGATAATATCACCATGCGCGGAACCGTTGACGGGCGGGGGGAAACGGGATTGGGTGTCTTTTTCGAGCGCGACTACTAATCCTGCGCGGAACTCTGCATCTGTGGCAACAGTTTCGGGCCAAATCACAGGAAGGCAGGGAATTTCATTAACCCCTTTACTATCAACTTCTTAACATGACAGCGAATGCACAAGTCGCTCTATTCATTTCGTGCGACACGAATTTTCATTGCCGTTCGTTTCGAATTTTTGACGTTTCGTACCAATTTCATTGCCAGGTCCGTGCCTATGCAGGAAAAGAAGGCAGCGCCTGGTTTTGCGGCGTCTTTATCGAGTGACTTGTTGACCAGTACAACCTGATTATAGAGGGGGGAAAACTCAAAATCGGGGAAAGCAAAAGATCAAAATTCAAGTCTTTTCATTACTAAAAATATTGAACTGCCCACCTTCCCATCCACTGCGTATTCTGTACCCAGCAGCGATGGGAAGGTGGATTATCTAAACGAACCGATAAGCCGGATGTTTCTGCCGAACGATGTCAGGTTTGTTGTGGTGAAGCTTTGACTGTTGCCGGGCTTTCCGCTGACGCCATCTCGGACAGCCAATCACGCACGGCGCCGTGCCGGCTACGGGCGATGGCGATCTTTTTGCCGCAGCCCAGAACCAGATATCCGACTTCATTCAGGCTTTTGGCAATATCCACACACCGATTGGCAACCCAAAAGGACCGATGCACCTGTAGGCCGTAGCATTCTGGCATTTGCGATAGGATGCCTTTGAACGTTGAACGCACCAGCACTTCTTTTTCATCTACACGCAGGGTGACATAGTGCTGCTGAGCCTGAACGAACAAGATATCCTTGGCCAAAAAATTTTGCCCATTGGCGGACACTAAACCATTGGCCACAGGAACACAGGATTCTACTCTGCTATCCGGCTCGTCCTCGGGTTGCAGATCGCCGGCGCGCAGGCGGGCCAGATAAGGTGGAAAAACCCAAACGATTACGATCACTTCAATTCCAACGATGAGAAAGTACTGAGGCAGCAAAAGCGGCGAGTTTTCAAAGCTGAAAGACAGAAACGTACTGAAAACCATTGTCGTTGCGAATTGGGCAAACTTCATCGCCCCATACGCAATGGGAAAACATGTCAGCGGGGTGAAAAACCGTTTGATGCCCAGATATCGGCTGCAGACTGCCTCAAAAAGCAACATCAGCACCACCGAACCCATATACCCCAGCAATCCGCACATCCAATAGATCGTGCGCCCCAGCCCGGTTAGCGGTTCAGCAAACAATGACGGCGTCGCACCAATGAGCAGCAGCAGCAAAGCAGGCAGAAACATCAGGAAGTTTCTGGACAGGAAAAAACTAAGGACTTCGCTCAGGATCGCATCAACCGACATACCCGGCAATACGACAAACGAAAGCTCAGCCTGTTTCAAATCGTTATACACGTCTTGCGGTTTCATTCAGCCCTTGTTGCTCTGATCGCACTACTACCATCTATTTCGGCTTCGGCGCCTAGGCCCGACTGCCCACAGGTTCGGGCCCTGCGCAATCGGTTCCCCAATTTCGTTTCCAAACCCAATCAAGACCTAACCTGACGACCGCAAAATGGGCGCTTTGGTGGCGTTTTCTTAGGCTCAAAATTGCTGAAACCAGAGAAATATGGCGCAAATGGCGCAAAGCTGAGTGGGAAATGCCTATTTCCGCGTTGACGTCGCGGAAACCTAAAAGGGCGACCTCGTAAGGCCGCCCTCAAAAATTCTACTCCGACACTCTTACTCAGCCGCGATTGCGTCTTCGATCTTTTCAACGCGAATGGCTGAGAATTTGAACTCAGGGATTTTACCATAAGGGTCGATGGCCGAGTTGGTCAGGATATTCGCCGCCGCCTCAACATAGGCAAAGGGGATGAACACCATGTCCTCTGCAATCGCCCGGTCAGCACGCACCATGATCTCGATCGAGCCGCGACGGGTGGTCAGGCGAATGGTCTCGCCCGGTTCAATTCCCATCAGCTTCAACTGGCGCGGGTTCATCGAGCAGTTGGCCTCTGGTTCAACCGCATCCAGCACCGTGGCCCGGCGGGTCATTGACCCTGTGTGCCAATGTTCAAGCTGACGACCCGTGGTGGCGATCATCGGATACTCCTCATCCGGCGCTTCATCCGGCTGGATCACACTGGCAGGAGTGAACTTGGCCCGCCCATCGGCACGAGGGAAGCCATCACCAAACACAATCGCTTGGCCCGGATCGGTCTCAGACAGCGACGGGTAGGTGATTGTTTCGGTCTCCAGCCGCTCCCAGGTGATGTTGTCGAGAGACTCCATCGTCAGCTTCATCTCGGCAAACACTTCGGACACATCCGAATAAGACCAGTTCAGACCAATGCGCTGCGCAAGTTCGATGGTGATTTTCCAATCCTCGCGCGCCTCGCCCGGAGGCGCCACAGCCGGACGCACTCGTTGTACCTGACGGTTGGTGTTCGACACGGTGCCGTTCTTTTCATACAGCGCCGAGGCAGGCAGGATGATGTCGGCGTAGTTCGCCGTTTCGGTCAGGAAGATGTCCTGCACGATCATCAACTCCAGCTTGGCCAGCGCGTCCCGCGCGTGGCCTACATCGGGGTCGGACATGGCTGGGTTTTCACCCTGAATATACATGCCCTTGATATTGCCCGCATATGCTTGATCGATGATTTCAGTGACGGTCAGGCCTTTTTCGTTCGAGAAATCCTCAGATCCCCAGACCGAGGTGAACTGTGCCCGGATGTTGTCATCGGTCACCGTTTTGTAATCGGGCAGGAACATCGGGATCAGGCCCGCGTCCGACGCGCCCTGCACATTGTTCTGACCGCGCAGCGGGTGCAGGCCCGCGCCGGGTTTACCAACGTTGCCGGTCATCAACGCCAGCGAGATCAGGCATCGCGAGTTATCCGTACCGTGGATGTGCTGACTGACGCCCATACCCCAGAAAATAAGCCCGGCCTTGGCCTGTGCAAAGATGCGCGCCACGCGGCGCAACTGATCGGGTTCGATACCGCAGATCGGGGCCATCGCTTCGGGGGTGAAGGCGCGCAGGTGTTCCTTCTCGGCCTCCCAGTTCTCGGTCCAGCGGTGGATGTACTGGCTGTCATACAGCTCTTCCTCTACGATCACGTTCATGATCGCGTTCAGCATCGAGACATCGGCACCGGGGCGGAATTGCAGCATCTCATCGGCAAATTTACGCATGCCGACACCACGTGGGTCCATCACGATCAGCTTGCCGCCGCGCTTGGTGAACTGCTTGAAATAGGTCGCCGCAACGGGGTGGTTCTCAATCGGGTTGGCCCCGATGATGATGGCCACATCCGCGTTTTCGATCTCGTTAAAGGTTGCGGTCACAGCACCCGAACCGACGTTTTCAATCAGCGCCGCCACCGATGAGGCGTGGCACAGACGCGTGCAGTGGTCGACATTGTTGTGCCCAAATCCCTGACGAATGAACTTCTGGAACAGATATGCTTCTTCGTTGGTGCATTTGGCCGAGCCAAAGCCCGCGACATTGCGTGGGTCCTGATCGCGCAACACCTTCAGTCTGGAGGACGCCAGGTCCATCGCCTCTTCCCAGGTCGCTTCGCGGAAATGGGTCGACAGGTTCGAAGGGTCGACATTCAACCCCTTGGCGGGCGCATCCTCACGCCGGATCAGCGGTTTGGTCAGGCGGTGTGGGTGGTGGATGTAGTCGAAACCAAAGCGGCCTTTGACGCACAAGCGGCCTTCGTTGGCCGGGCCGTTGATGCCTTCGACATACTTGACCTTGCCGTCCTTGACCTTCAGCGAGACCTTGCAGCCGACGCCGCAGAACGGGCAGACGCTTTCGGTCTCGGAATCATAATCCTTGCTGTCGCCCTGCTGCTTTTCGTCCAACACAGTGGCTGGCATCAATGCACCGGTCGGACAGGCCTGAACGCATTCACCACAGGCCACACAAGTTGAATCGCCCATCGGGTCGTTCTGATCGAACACCACTTGCGCGGTGTGACCACGCCCGGCCATCCCGATCACATCATTGACCTGCACATCCCGGCAGGCCCGGACGCAGAGGTTGCAGTTGATGCAAGCATCCAGATTAACCCGCATCGCGATATGGCTGTCATCCAGCAACGGGATTTTCTCGGCCTCTTTGGCAGGGAACCGGCTGTTGCTGACATCGTTCAGTTCGGCCATGTCCCAGAAATGGCTGGATTTATCGTGCGCCTCTTCGGGTTGATCGGCGACCAGCAATTCCATGACCATTGCGCGCGATTTCTCGGCACGGTCGCTGTCGGTTTTCACCACCATGCCGTCCGCCGCAGGGCGAATGCACGAAGCGACAAGAGTGCGCTCGCCTTCCACCTCGACCATGCAGGCGCGGCAGTTGCCGTCGGGTTTATAGCCCGGCTGCGGCTTATGACACAGGTGCGGAATGGTGAACCCCTGCCCCTTGGCGGCTTCCCAGATGGTCCAGCCCTCGGGGACGGTGACGTCATCGCCGTTCAGGTTGAAGGTGACGGTCTTGGTTGGGCTTGCATCAAGCATGGCTCTGTCTCCCTCAGATTTCGTCAGCGAAATGTTTCATGACCAGGCGGATCGGGTTCGGGGCCGCCTGCCCCAGACCGCAGATCGAGGCATCGCCCATGACCTGACACAGGTCTTCCAGTAAATCCTGGTCCCACGTGTCAGCCTGCATCAGCTTAACCGCCTTTTCGCAGCCCGCCCGGCAGGGCGTGCACTGGCCACAGCTTTCATCTTCGAAGAACCGCAGCATGTTCAGCGCCGCATCGCGGGCAGTGTCCTGATCGGACAGAACCACCACAGCGGCGGATCCGATAAAAGTGCCATGTGGCTGCAGCGTGTCAAAATCCAATGGGATATCGTCCATCGACGCAGGCAGCAGACCCGAGGATGGACCGCCGGGCTGATACGCCTTGAAGGTCTGCCCTTCGACCATGCCACCAGCGGCCTCAATCACGTCCAAAATGGTCGAACCCGCCGGCAGCAGGTAAACACCCGGCTTGGCCACCCGCCCCGAGATTGAATAGCTGCGCAGGCCCTTGCGACCATTTTTTTCGACAGAGTTCAGAATCTGCGGCCCTTCGCGGCAGATTTTCGACACCCAATAGAGCGTCTCGACATTGTGCACCAAGGTCGGACGGTTAAAGACCCCAACCTGCGCCACAAACGGAGGCCGGTGACGCGGCAAGCCTTTCTTGCCTTCGATCGACTCGATCATCGCGGATTCTTCGCCGCATATATAGGCACCGGCGCCCCGGCGCAGATCGATATATCCCTTTTCAACCAGGCCAGCTTGTTCCAGCTCGGCAATCTCGCGGCGCAGAATTTCCAGCACCGCCGGATATTCATCGCGCATGTAGATAAAGCAGGTCTCGGCCTCGACCGCCCATGCGGCTATCAGCATGCCTTCAAGGAAGACATGCGGCGAACGTTCAAGGTAATAGCGGTCTTTGAACGTGCCAGGCTCGCCTTCATCGCCATTCACGGCCAGATGACGGGTGCCTTCGTTCATGCGAACGAAGCCCCATTTCTTGCCGGACGGGAAGCCAGCTCCACCCAGACCGCGCAAGCCCGAGGACAGGATGTCTTCCTGTACTTTCTCCCAATCACCGCTCTCGCGCAGCTCTTTCAGCTTGGCATAGCCGCCGTTTGCTTCATATGCCGCAAAGGTTTCATAGGCGGGCAAATGGGCGTGGGTATCATCCGCAGCAATCGCCGCCTGCACCTTTTCAGGAGTGGCATAGTCGATATGGTTATGCCCGATTTCCAGCACCGGCGCAGTATCGCAACGACCCATGCAAGGCGCACGCAGGACACGGACGTTGGAAGGATCAAGACCGTCTTCCAACGCCTTTTGCAACTGCTGGGCACCGGCCATTTCGCAGGACAGGGAATCGCAGACGCGGATGGTCAGCGCGGGCGGCGGGGCTTCATCCTCTTTCACCACATCGAAATGGGCATAGAAGGTGGCGGTCTCATATATCTCGGCCTGACCAATCCGCATCTCGACTGCAAGCGCGGCAATGTGGTCAGCGCTGATATGGCCGTGTTCGTCCTGAACCAGATGCAGAAATTCGATCAAAAGGTCGCGACGGCGGGGGCGATCCCCCAGCAAGCGCGCAATCTCGGCCGCCGCCTCATCCGTGAACTGACGGCCTTTGGGCGTGTGCCGCCCCTTGCCTTTACCTGACTTCCAGACGCCCTTTGGCGCGCCTGATGGCTTGGTATCTAATGGTGCCATGATGCCCTCCGATTCAGGCCCCGTGTCTCATCAGACTAGCATATCGTCAAATCGCATATTTCAATCGCACGATAACGACACCTTATCACCGCAAAGACGTCACCACCGCGCGCAGCGCTCCAACCGTTGGCAGTTCCGGATCGCGTGTCAGGGTCGCCAGACAGATAGGTTTGCTGACCACCGGATCGACCAAAGGCAGAACCTTTGTTCCCTTCAGATCCCCCAACGCCCGTACCAACACGCGTGGCACCACTGTGGCCGCCAATCCCTCACGCGCCATAACCATTGAGGCAGTGAACCCGCTGGTTTCCGCGACCACATGAGGATGCAGGCCCTGTTCGGCGAAAATCCGGTCTAATATGCGGCGGTTCTGCATCTGCGGTTCAAGTAGGCTGACCGGAAATTCGGCGACCCGTGCCCAGGGAATTGGCCCCGTCTCGTCTGTCATATGAGACGGGATCAACAGGACATAGGTTTCTTCATACAGCGACTGTACCTGCCGCAAATCGGTGCCGATACTGTCGCCATATGTGATGCCCGCATCCAGACTGCCTTCGTCCAGCCGATGTTGAATGGCCGTAGCCGACATCGTTTCGATCCGAGTGATGATGCGCGGATGCGCCTGCTGCAGACGCTTGATCAACCGGCCCGTAAAGGCGATTGCAGTCGGGATCACGCCCAGTATCAGAGTCCCCGTGATTTCCCCCTTTGCCGCCTGCACCTGCTGTTCCAAGGCCTTGGTGTCGTCCAGAATGCGCCGCGCCCGCTGGACAATCATCTCGCCCTCTTCGGTCAGGCCCTGAAACCGGTTGGCGCGGCGGACGATGGACACGCCCAACCGATCCTCTAGGTTGCGAATACGCATTGAAAACGCAGGCTGGGAAATCCCGCATTCCTCGGCTGCCTTTGCAAAATGCCGGTGCCGCGCCAAAGCGCTGAGCAGTTGCAGGTCGCGGATTTCGATCATGTGGCGGCATCACTCATATCAGGTCGGTGCCGACACTAGCGGAATTCCTTGGGATGAGGAAAGCAGGAGTTAAACCCGGCCCCTCAACTCCGCATTCAACATCATGCGCCAAACGTTGCCACGCAATGTCTGAAGGACCCCGGCGCTTTGGAGGTGTTCCTCTTTTTGTAGCCCGCTACTGGTGATGCTGTTTGATGTTTCTTCGCTCACCTCTGCGAGAATGAAACCACTGCAGGTCTGTTCGAGGCATACCCCCGGTGAGGCGTTCCTCGAACAGGCTTTTCACGTCGCTACGTGGGATACATCTTTGTCTGGTGAGTATATGTCCAAGATGTTCCAATGTCCGGTCGTTGGTGTCGGATTATTGATCATTGGGACATCAAGAACAGTGGGTTTGCCGCTGGCTATCGCCGCTTCCAATGCGGGCAACAGCTCGTCAGCAGCGCCCAGCCTGTGCCCCTCTGCGCCGTAGGCCCGTGCAATTTCTGCATAACCCGGTCCGTTGGCCGGCGCTTCGGCCGACCCTGGGAAGGTTGTACCATAGGTTAAACCGTAATGCGCCTTCTGAAGACCTGCGATCGTGCCGAAGGCGTTGTTGTTCATAACCAGCCAGATGATACCCAGATCAAGCTCGACCGCAGTCGCAAGCATCGACGGGTTTTGGCCGAAACCACCATCACCAACCAGGCTGATCACCACGTGATCAGGTGCTGCCAGCTTCGCGCCGATCGCGCCCGGAGGGCCAAAACCCATTGTAGCAAAACCACCTGGGGTCAGGATCGAACCGGGTGTCAGGATGTCGAACTGTTGTCCGACGCCGTTCTTGTTCCATCCGACGTCCGTCGTGATGATGGAATCCTCGGGCAGTGCCTTGCGGGTATCTGCCAGAATACGCTCGGGCATCATCGGAAACGCTGATGAGGTGGCCATTTCCACATTGCGCGCTTTGAAGCCCATCCGGAAATCAGCAATCTTTTGTTCAACAGCGGGGCGCTTGAAACCGCCCGGATACATTTTGCGGGCAACCCGGTTGAGGACGCGCAACGCGGCCTTGGCATCCGCAACAACGCCGATCTCGGTGGGATAGTTCCGACCGATCTCCTGCGGCTCAATGTCGATATGAATGACCTTCGATCCGGGAATGTTGAACGTGTAGCCAGGGTACCAACTTGAACAATCAGCCTCTTTGAACCGAGTGCCTACGGCAAAGATGTAGTCCGCGTTCAGGCAAGACTGATTAACCAACTCGGTGCCCCAAAACCCGGTCATTCCCAAAACAAGCGGATGGTCGTCCCGCAGGGCGCCTTTACCCATCAAGGAATGCGCGACGGGCAGTCCCATGTGTTCAACGAACTCGCGCAGTTCCTCGCTGGCCTGTGCCAGTAGGATACCACCTCCTACATAGGCGACCGGATTTCCGGCTTTGGCCAACGCTTCGACAATCTCTCGCGCTGTCTCGTCGTCAATCGACGGTTTCTTGAGCGCGCGCGTGTTGTCGCGGATACGGTCGAAACTGTCCGCGGGGATCACCTCTGAAAAAATGTCCATAGGGACATTGACCAGCACCGGTCCGGGCTGACCACTTTCGGCCAGATGGAACGCCTTCTCCAGTATCTCAGCCATCAGGTCAGCGCGGTCCACCCGCCAGGCGCGTTTGACAAAGGGGCGATAAATCTCCCACTGGGCAGCGTCCGCGTGCAGGTTAACCTCCTGATGCGGATGCTTGCCATAGTAATGCGTAGGAATGTCACCCGCGATCACGACCATGGGGATACAATCCAATGCCGCATTGGCGACCCCGGTGGCGCAATTAGTTAGTCCCGGGGAGAGATGGGACAACACCACCGAAGCCTTGCCCGTCACGCGCGCATAAGCGTCCGCCGCGTGGCTGGCGATCTGTTCGTGCCGTACGGTGACGAAATCGATGGGACTTTCCGCCAGCGCAGCCAGAACCGCGATATTCGTGTGGCCGCACAGGCCGAATACGTGCTTGACCTCACGGCGTTCGAGAAAGTCAACGATGTGTTCGGCAACGGTTTTGCCTTCCAGTTTCGCTCGGTCCATCACGCGACCTCCTGTCCGTAGAATTCACCGAACAAGTCCGCCTCCGAGGGGCGATCCTCAGGGATCGGGCGGCTGACCCAAGTGTAGTTCATCATATGTTTCATGGTGACGTTTTCATTGGTGATATTGCCGCCCCAGATGCCGCAGCCGAGGCTGCTGGTCATAGGCATGCCATTGGTCCAAGCACCAGCGTTGGCCTTGGACTGAGGCTGTCGAACCATCATGCGGCTGACCGGAGCCAGACGCGCCAACCGATCGATGTGATCGTCGTTGTGGCTATAAATCCCGCAAGAATGGCCCTTACCTCCGGTGTTGTAGATCTGGCTGACCGTTTCCAGCGCGTCATCGAAAGTGTCAAAGTGGTAAAGCGCCATCAGCGTGGTCAGTTTCTCCTTCGAGAACTTATGCTGCGGCCCGATTTGCCCCTGATTTTCAACCATCAGGAATTTGCGATCTTCTGGGATCGAGAAACCGGCGACTTTGGCCGTTTGCTGAGGCGGACAGGCGATGGTCGGGAACGTACGGTTTCCTTTCTCATCCCACATGGCTGCTTCAAGCATGGCCTTCTCTACGTCAGAACAAAGATAACCACCTTCGGCTTCAAGCGCCTTAACCATATCATCGTAAACCGAGCGCTGAATGATAATGTTGCCATCTGCCGAACAACCAGACCCAAAGTCAGACGTCTTTGAAATCCGTGTATTCTGGGCAGCGATATCCAGATCCGCAGTTTCATCAATGACTATAGACGAATTGCCTGCGCCGACACCGTAAGCCGGACGCCCTGAACTATAGGCCGCTTTGACCATCGGCTTCCCACCTGTGGCCAGCGTCAGATCACAAATCTCCATCAGGTGCTGGGTAAGAGGGATCGAAGGTTTGCGGATCGATTGGAACAAGTTTTCCGGGGCTCCTGCTGCTCGACAGGCTGCGCGCATAACCTCGACGATTTCATAGGTCGTGACTGCTGTGCGTGGATGCGGGCTGAAGATGACCGCATTACGGGCGTTAGCGGCGGAAACACCGGTCACCGGTGGTGTCATCGCCGGGTTTGTCATTGGGATCAGGGATGCGATCACACCCGCAGGCTTGGCGTATTTCACCAGGCCTTTTTCCTCATCAACCTCGACGATCCCAGTCGACGGGGTGCGCAGGACATCGCGCAGTACCATGTGTATTTTGAACCGCTTTGCAGGGCGTCCTTCGCGGTCACCAATGCCGCTTTCGTCCACCCCCTGCTGAGCCAATCGCGTAAAGGTTTTTTCGTTCCCCGCGTACCACGCTATGGCCTGAGACAGACGGTCCAGCCTGTCCTGTTCCCAATCCTCGATTTTGGCCATGGCCGCGCGGGCACGTTCCAACATATCAGCCGCCAGTCGGCGGTCGTCTTCAGTGAGCTCTTTGCCCATGATGATCCTCTTGGTGTTTTAGAATTGCTGCATTGGGCATACGGCGCTGAGATCGCGCCTCACCGAATGTTCGCTTGGCGTGGCTCAGACAGCGACGCGCGTGCTCTTCGTATCCCAACTCGGCAACGCGGCTTTGGTTGGGCAGTTCAATGGAATAGTCGACAGGGGGCATCCGCTCGATGATGCCGGTGAAATCAATCCAACCTTCACCGGGATAAAGCCGCGCATCGCGGGCCAGTTGGATCATGCCCTCACGCGTATCCGCGATGCCTGGTAGACAGTCAGAGATATGCAGAAAGTGAAACAAGTCCGAGGGGACGTGCAGCAGTTCTCCCAGATCCACCCGGCTTAGGTGCAGATAAAGCGTATCGACCAGGATACCGCCATTCGGCTGATCGGAGGCGCGGACAATATCCAGCGCCTCATCCAGAGTACGCAGGCGTGAAAAGCTGGGGAACTCCAGATCGACCGTCAGCCCGTAGGGCGCGGCCAGTTCGCAGGTCTCGGAATAGACGTCAATCAGGAAGTCGCGATCATCGCGGGTGTTGGTCCACGCGCTCATGATCATACGCTTTGCACCAAGCTCTCCGCCTATTTCCAGAGAGGGTTCAAAACTGCGCGGGTCGACATCTTCGGTGATGCGCGCAAGCTCGACATCAAGAACTTTCAAGCCCGTCGTGGAAAGAGCGGTTTTGGTGGCCTGCACCTGTGCCTTGTCGATCGGGGATTGAGTAAACTCACCGGGCACATGCATCGGAATGAATCGCGGGCTGACGGCATCGTAACCGGCCCGGGCAGCAATGTAGACTAGCTCGGGCGGCGTGCAGCCGATCAGCGTCAGATGCGCCAAGGAATAGAGAGAGAGGCATGAGCCGGCCTCTTCGGGTTTCACCATGAACGACAGCTCCATACGTCTGCGAATCTAATTTTCATCATACTTAGTAAAAAATATCTGATATTTTTTAAAATATCAACTCTTAGCGACGCGGCTTAAAGTGAAACCACCGGACGGGCTCCCGAGCGGGTTTAATTATTTTTTTACAGCGACTTATATGGCAATCCAATCGCTCTAAACTGGCGAGGCCCCACAGAGGCATCGTTAAATCGGACGCGTCTGCGCCGTGATCATCACCGGAATAGGCAGGCCAATCAGCCAGAACCCTGGCGCCATCAAGGCGCGCAGGCTCTGGCGATGCCGTATTGATCGGACTTGGTGCGGTTTTCTAGAAGATCGAGGTTGCCGCAGATCATGACTTTGGCATTGGGAATTTTTGAATGTGGTTTTAGATCGACATCGTTTACACGACCAACGCCAACAGGGCCGGACCGGAAAGATTTCGATGTCTCACATCTCATCATTCCTGTCTTCGTAGAGGGGTAAGTAATTCGGGGGCATAGGGCCTTTGTTCCGACCGCCCTGGTTCATCTGTTCCCAGGCGTGGGCAAGTATTCCAACCGAACGGGACAAGCAAAACAGCCCCCGCGACAGGGGCGCGGGAAAGCCAAGTTCGCAAAAGATCACGGCTGTCGCGCCATCGATGTTCATCGCAATCGGCCGACCGCCCCGTTGACTACCAAGTTCGGCCTGAACCCCTTCTCCGATGTCTGCAAAGCGACCTGAAACGGTGCCTTCATTTGCCGCATTGCGAACGAGCTGCATCAGCCGGGGTGCACGCGGATCGACGGGCTTGTGAAACCGGTGTCCGAAACCTGAAACGATCTTGCCGTAAGTCTCGCGCCAACTGTCCAGACCATTCCGAACAGCATCATTCAGCGATGCCCCGGCATCTATGCGATCGGCGATATCATAATAAAGCTCGGCGCACTGCTCGCCTGCTCCGCCATGTACATCGCCCAGCATATTCACTGCAGTCGCCATCGCATTATTGAGACCTACTCCACAAGTAGCAGCCATGCGCGCAGCCGCAATCGAGGGAGCCTGCGGGCCGTGATCCACACCGGCGACCAGAGCGGCCTCAAACAGGCGCGCCTGAGCATCGCCCGGCAGATCGCCTCGCACCATCATCCAGATCATCTGCGGAAAGGATACATTCCCGATCAGGTCCTCTATGGCGTTGCCACGAAATGCGATGTACCCGGGCTTCATATCGATGATGGAGGTGCGCCACCATTGGCGAACGGCGCGCTCATCACTTGTCATGTTTTCATCCAGTGCGCTCATGGCGTTTGCACCTCTTTCGCCGCCTGAGTTTTCCTTTGCGCGGCGAGGCGAATAGGGGCGTTGCGCGCGCCAAAACCTGCATATCCAGCGCGGCGTTCAACGATTTCAAAGAAAAAGCCGTTGAAAACGGGACGGCTATAGATCTGAAAATACTCTGCTCCCCCCGCGCGATCATAGAGGATATTGCCCCCACGCAGTTGGGTGATCAGGTCGTCACTCACCCCAAAAGTCGCCTGCAGATCTGCATAATAGTTTTCTGGAATAGTCAGGCTGGGGAAACCAGACTTAAGCAGTTGAGCAGAGGTTTCAAAAATATCGTCGGACTGGAAGGCGATATGTTGAACACCTGCCCCAAAGCCTTCTTCAAGGAACGATGCCGCCAGCGTTCGGCGACCGACGGCCCCGTTCAAGTTCAGACGCACTTCGCCTTCGGGGCTTTCGATGGCCTGGCTTTGCACGACGCCCGACGGGTCGGCCACGTTCACGATTGGCGACTTTGCCATGTCGAAGGTCGAGATGTAATACAGCAGCCAGCTTTGCATTTCATCGTGGCGCATTGTCTGTGCCAGATGGTCGATACGGCGCAATCCGGCGGGTTGCATGGCTTTGGTTTTGGCAACCGGCTCGAATTCGATATCCCAAACCCGATGCAGATCGGATTTCTCATCGATGAAATGAACGACGTTGCCACCAACACCACGGATTGCAGGGATATCCAGCTCTCCTGTTCCCACCGGTTGTAAGAAATTCGGGGCGCCCAGCGCGGTTGCACGTTGAACCGTCTGATCCGCATCTTTGACACGCAATCCCATGTCACAGACCGATGGACCATGGCCCAGAAACGCCGAATGGGCAAAGCCTTCTTTTTCGGTATTCACAACGATGTTGATCGCGCCTTGCCGCCACAATTCGACAGACTTGGTGACGTGCTTTCGCTCCATTCGAAAACACATTGCTGACAGCAAGTCTGCCAGTTGTGCCCCGCTTGTTTCATCGGCTGCAAACTCTACGAATTCGAAGCCGGACGCATAAACGCGTTCTGGCAGGTTTGGGGTTCCAAAGTCTGCTTTCGGCTCGGTCCGTGATACCTCGTCCAAAAGGTTGACCAGGGACCTATAGCTGTCCCGGGCCAGTGTTCGGGCACCGGGCTGTGCCGCCGCTTCGTTCACACGGGCGATAGACCAGGGTCCTATGTATCCTGCTCTGGCCAGCACGCGCACAAAGCCAGCAAGGTTAAGTGATCCAAGCCCAGGTAGAAGCCCGAAGTGCCGTTTGAGTCTGCGAATATCCATCTCAAGCCGGGGCGCATCGGACAGTTGCACATGGAACAGTCGCTCTCCTGGAATATCCCTAAGGCGGGCGGGTTTGGAACCGTCAGCGAGCGAGAAGAAAGAGTTTAAAGCCAGTCCAAAGTAAGGGCTGTCAATCGCCTCGACGACGCGCAACGCCTGTTCGTCCGAGCGAATGAGATCGGACCACGGCAAACCCATATAGGCCAAGCGAAGCCCCTTCCCTTTTGCAATCTCGGTCGCTTCGCTGAGGTCTGAGATCACCTGATCCTCGGTGGCAGCAGGGTCCACTTCGAATGCAGAGCCAATTAGCAGCAGATCCGTTCCCAACTCGCTCATCAGATCGAGTTTGCGCTTCAGCCGATCAAAGGCACGTTCCCGCTCGCTGTCGGCCTGGCCTTCAAGGTTATGGAAGGGTTGCAGCAGACAAATCTTCAGTCCGAGATCTGATGCAATGTCCCGAATTCGCGATGGTGGCCCGTCATAAGCGGTCAAATCCGGTTCATGCAACTCGACACCGCTAAAGCCCGCGTCAGCGATTGCACTTAGTTTTTCGGCCAGATCACCGGGGATCGACGTTGTCGAAACCGAGAGACACATTACCCCTGATACCCAAACATACGCGGCAACCACAGAACCAGATCGGGCATCAGCATCATGATCACCAAGGCGAAAATCAACACCGCCAAGAAGGCCCAAATCTCGGAAATGATTTCACGCAGTGGAATATCCGAAACAGCATTAATTACGAACAGCAGAATCCCGTAGGGCGGCGTGATCAGACCGATCATCGAATTCACGACGACCAGCACACCGAAATGCACCAGATCAATACCAAGCGCTTCGCAAGTGGGGATGAACAAGGGCACAATCACCAGAATGATCGTTGTCGCGTCCAAAACGCACCCCAGGGCAAGGATCAGCAAGTTGACGAGGATCAAGAAGACGATCGGACTGACATCCGAACCTTCCAGCAGCGCCGAGATAGACTGTGGGATTTGCTCCTGAATCACGATGAAGTTCAAAATGAACGCGCCACCAATGACAACTCCAACCGCTGCAGAAGAACGGGCGCTGTCAACGAAGACCTGATAAAGGCCACGGAACGACAAGGCGCGATAGAAGAACCCTGCCAGCAGCAGGGCATAGAGTGCGGCCACGGCCGCGGCCTCGGTCGGTGTCGTGACACCCCCGTAGATGCCATAGAGCAGGATGGCGGGCATTAGCAGCGCAGGAAACGCATTGGCGGTTTTGGCGGGCAATTCGCGCAACGGAACAGGTTCTTCCAAGGCAAAGTTCCGCTTTCCGGCCAGATAATAGTTCATCGCCATGAGGACGACGCCCATTATCAGTCCCGGCAGAATACCGGCCAGAAATAACGAACCGATAGAGGCCTTGGAAACAAGCGCGTACAATACCATCGGGATTGAGGGCGGAATGATAGGGCCGATTGTTGCCGAGGCAGCCGTGATTGCGGCTGCATAGCCTCGGCTATAGCGGCCATCTTTGGTCATCATCTCAATGATGATTTTACCAATTCCCGCCGCATCCGCGACAGCAGAGCCGGACATGCCGGAAAAGATCAGAGATGCCACTACGTTTACGTGTCCGAGGCCACCCTTGAAACGCCCGACCGCCGCAACGCAGAAGTTCAGCAGTCGATCCGTGATCGACCCCGCATTCATGATATTGGCGGCGACAATGAACAAAGGCACGGCAAGCAGGATCGTGCTTTTGTAGAAGCCTTGTAGGATCTTCTCGCCCGCTAGGGCGACATCCAGTCCGGCCGTGCCTAAATATACCAATGAGGCTAAGAGGATGGAATACCCAATAGGTGTCCCAATGCCCGCCAGAAGAAAAAGAGCGAGCAGGCAGGAAAGAAGTTCGATACTCATTTATTAGCTTCCTCGTCGTCTACGACGTCGACACGGGGATGATCGTCAACCACGTTGTACCCAACGACCAGTTCCAACTCTGTTTTTGGAGGGCCATTGCGCAAGACGTCGAAGAATAACCACGCGTATCGCGCTGCTACGACCAGCATGAATACCGCATATATCGAAAACACAGTGCGCAACGGTATCTTCTCGCCCGAGAACGGATTGCGGACAGTCGCTGTCTTGCGGATTTTCATCCAGTCGATGTAGTCCCAGGTCGGCAGGAAGCTATAGAGCATCCCGATCACAATCGCTGCGGCCGCCAGCATTGCAAAGATCTGGCGAACGCGCGTCGGCACCGAAAGATAGATGATGTCGAACTTCACATGATCCCGTTCGCGCACGATAAAGGCGCAGCTGAAGAAGATCACCCAGACCCAAAGAATGCCGATCAATTCTAGCGTCCAACCGGCGGGTGTAAAAAAATACCGCAAGAGAATTTGCAGAAGGAAGATCAGGAAGATTGCCGCCAGCATCCCGCCGGCAATCGCTTCGGTCAGTCGGGAGAACCCCTTGATAAAGGCCTTCATTGCGGTTCTCCCTCTCTTGTCTTGCTGGACTTAGTTGCCCAGAGCGTTAATCCGATCCAGAACCCCCTCGGGCCAAGAGTCAGCGAATTCGCTGTCCAGATACATGGACTGTACCTGATTGCGGAACGCAGCGAGATCAGGTTCGTAAATCTCCATCCCTTGCTCTTTCAGGAAGCTGACAAGGTCCTCTTCTTTCTGAAGCTGCTTTTGGCGACCAGATTCCGCGGCTGCGTCTGCGGCTTCCTGAACTTTAGCCTGCTGTTCCGGTGTCAGCCCGTCCCAGACACCCTTGCCAATGGCGATATAGTTAAGGTCCACCAGATGCGACGTTAGAACGATCTGATTGGTCACTTCATAGAACTTGGCGTCCACCACGGTCGGCAGTGGGTTGTCCTGACCGTCAACCGCACCTGTCGATAGAGCGGTGTAAACCTCTGAGAAGGCCATTGGCGTCGGGGCTGCACCCAGAGCCTTGCCTAGAAATTGCCATGCGTCTGTGCCCGGCATCCGAAGATTCACGCCGTCCAAGTCCGCTGGTGTCGTCACGGTCAGTTCATCTTTGGGCTGGCGCAGGTTCACCTGACGTCGGCCCAGATACATAACCGACAGGAGTTTAACACCCAGCTCTTCCTCAGCCTTTTGCTTGAACGCATCCATCAAGGGATCGGTAAAGACAGCCACCTGATGCGCGGCGTCCTGGTGGACATAGCCAGCAGTAAAGATCGAAAACTCGGGGAAGAACTGCGCGAGTTCCTGCGCCGAGGTAATCGACATTTCCAGGTTGCCCCGGCTGATGGCGTCAAGTTCGGTGCCCTGTGCAAAGATTGTGCCGTTATAGCTGGGCTCATAATTTGCGAACTCGGCAACCATTGGCGCGAAGACATCTGCCATGGCGACCGAGCGCTGGTCGGTCTCCGATCCTGATGTTGCGAGGCGAAGTTGCACTTTGTCTTCCGCCAGCGCACCACTTGTTGCGCTAAACAGAACACCGGTTGCGACCAGGGCTGATACTGCAGCCCTACGGGTAAGTTTGGTAATCACTTTGCTCCTCCCTGAGACATCATGAAGCTTCTTTTTTGCGATTCAGAGTTTTGACCTATTTTGGACATTTTGCAAGATTTTTTACAAAATATCAGATATTTTATACTACTGATACATTTGCCTTTGGCGTATTTTGCAGGCTTTTTATCCTGACCTTCTCGCCCATTCTGCAGGAATTCTGTATAGCTTCAATGACTTGAAGTGTTCTGAAGCCTTCCCATCCGGACACAATCGGATCTGCTTCGTGCCGAGCAACTTCAACAAAGTGCCTGAGTTGATTGACCAGCGGATCAGATGCACCCTTCTTCAACACGGTTGATGAGATTGGCGTCCACCAATCCCGATGATCACCTTGGTAGTTCCATAGTCGAAGATCAGGTACGGACAACGACCCATGAGAACCACCGATCATGTAGCTACTCTCCGCTGTCGACGGATAGATTGGATATTCCTGAGACGTCATCTCCCAGCTCCACGGGGCGACGATGCTGTCGGACACGCTTATGGTCCCAATCGCTCCGCTTTCAAACGTCAACAGCGCCCCGGCGACATCTTCGTTGTCATAACCGCGTTGCGATGAAGCCGACTGCGCCTGTACCGTCACGACCTCTCCGGCCAGATACCGCAGAAGGTCTACATCATGGACAAGATTGACCGAAATGGGTCCTGCACCGGGTTTCTTTCGCCAGGGCGCGGCATCAAAATATTCGTCGGGCTTATAGAACCAGCAATTCGCATGGACAGCACGAACATCCCCAATCCTCCCATCAACAATAGCTTCTTTGGCTGACTTGATCAGGGGGTTATGCCGACGATGATGTCCGACCATCAGAGGCACATTGGCCCTCTCCGCTTCCTGGACAAGCTCCAGTGCTGCGGCAGCTTCCACGGCGATCGGTTTTTCGACGAGAACAGGACACCCATGTCCCACACATGTAAGGCCTTGTTCGACATGAAGCGTCGTAGGGGTCGCAAGCACAGCGCCGTCCGGCGTCTGAGTTGCAAACATTTCCTCAAGGGTCTCGTAGCATGCCACCCCGTGCTCAACGGCGTAAGCACGGCCTTCGTCACTGGGATCGACGACCGCAACAAGGTCAACATGGCGCAACGCCCGGATAGCGTCTGCGTGGCGGCGTCCAACAAGGCCAATGCCAACAATGGCAATGCGAAAGTTCTTAGACACTTTTGCTTCCTTCCGGATGGTTCGAAAAATCCCGAAACCGACATTTGCGACTGAGCTGCATTGCTCAATTTGGACATGAAGGTATTGGGGTTTTCGCGATTCCGCAATAATGTATGATATTTTTATTTTTACCATACATCAGTTGGGATTGCTGATGTCTCCGAAAAATGCTAATTGAACGAAGAAACTGAGAATATCGGGTGAAACGCATGGCGAAACAGCCGTCTACGATAGGTGCAAGCACCTATCAGCGCATCAAGCGGGATATCATCTTCGGGGCCCTGCAACCCGGTTCCAAACTGAAGCTGGACGCATTGAAGGAACGCTATGCGGCGAGCCTTTCGACACTTCGTGAAACCCTAAACAGGCTTGCCAGCGATGGGTTTGTCGAAGCTCCCGAACAACGGGGATTCCTGGTTGCGCCGGTCTCCCGAGAAGACCTGACCGAAATATCAGAGCTGCGTGTCCTGTTGGAATGCCACGCGTTGGAGTTGTCCATTGCGAACGGCGACACGGATTGGGAAGGCAACCTCGTTGCCGCACATCACAAACTGCACCTGATAGAACGGCAACTTCTCAAGGGCGACGAATCCGAGAAAGAAACTTGGAAACGTTATGATTGGGAGTTCCACCAAGCGATGATCGCGGCCTGCAACTCCAAGAACCTTCTGTCTCTGCACTCGATCATCTACGACAAATACTTACGTTATCAGATGCTCGTGCTGACCAATCGTGGCGAAGAAGCCATCAAGGAGCATAAGGGTATGTTCGATGCAGCATTGGCCAGAGACGCGAACACGGCAAAGAGGTTATTGGAAGACCACATTCGAAATGGCCTCGCGCATACCTTGGAGGCTATGTGACCTCTCGCCCCCTTTACTGTGACACCGGTACTTTTAAGCTAAGAGCTGAATACGGTGATGCAGTGCTTCCGATGGCGTCTCAGGATCTAGTTAGAAATCTACATCTTCAGCGTGCCCCTGAGCAGCTCTGATCAGCTTTCCATCATCCGATGATGGTAAAGCGCTTCTTCTCGCTCTCTTCGACAATCCTGTGCAGTTCCTCGAACCGATCCTTGTTCCCATTGGTAATGCCAAGTTTGGGCCTTAGCTGTTTGCGCATCTTTTCATTACGCAATAACGGATTGCGCGAAACGGAGCTTGATTGCCGACGCAGCGGTTTGTCAAAGCGAGATAGGTTCCCTCTTACAAAACTGCTGCGTGCTTGGCTGCATCAAAGGCTGTCGGGTCAGCTTGTACGTTGCTTGTAATACGTATCTTTATGGACAATCAGCCCGTCTCGGTAGGTCAGGATGTCAACGCTTAGAAACTCTTCTATTGAACCATCCTTGTGCACGGCTGTACGGCGATATTCGCAATAAGCCTTGTTGCCGGAAATAGCGCAGTCGAGCGTTTCCCAATGCACGTTCGCGACCTTTTCAAACAGGGCTGCAAAAGCACCACGAATGGTTTCGGCTCCTTCCAGACGCACGCCATATTCTTCGGGGCCAACAGCGTGATCAAATGTAGCGTCGGTTGCGAAGTGTCTCATTACAGAATCAATGTCATTGGCGTTAAACGCGTCACCGACAGAGTCGACTAGGTCTCGGGTCAAATCGGTCATGATTTCGGTCCTTTTCCTTGAAGCATATCGCAAGTGTGTTTGAAGAAGGGGCTCGCCGGGTCGACCAGCACATTCAGTTCGTCAAAGTGATCCACATCGGGCACGAAATAGAGACCCATCTTGCGGTCTGCTGTTTCGTATTTTTCGACATACATTCGAGCCTGCCTGTGGAACTCATCGGTTTCCGCGCCGCCGACGACGACCAGCTGAGGGGCATTGGTACCCGGAGGGTGCTTGGTCATCGGGCTTTCGGCCTGGGCTTCTGCCGGATCCATTCGGATGCCCGCATTCAAAGCCTCGGTCAGGCGGACCGGCTCAAGATAGCTGAGCGGTGAGACTGGAATGCCAGATTTAATCAGGTCTGCGGGCAAGTCATCGTCAAATGCCGGCCAATCGGTCGCCATCATCATCTGGGTAATATGGCCGCCAGCGGAATGGCCCATAACGCAGAGACGGTCTGGATTGATGCCCAATGCGCCCGCGTTGCGCCAGACAAAGGACATGGCCTCACGCGCTTCTTCTGAAATTCTCGTGATGGTCACAGACGGGCAAAGATCGTATCCGATGACAACAACATTGAACCCCGCCTCAACAAACGGCGGCGCAATGAAGCTGTAGATCGATTTGTCGCCACGCTGCCAATAGCCGCCGTGGAAATAGACCAATGTCGGTGCGGCGGTGTCCGCGCAGCGGAAGACATCCAGCTTTTGTTTTTCACCTTCTCCATAGCGGATATCTAGGCTGCAATCGGATGTTGCACGCGCGTGCGCGCTGTCGCGGCTCCACCCGGGAATGACGGTCACTTCATAGTCCGGCCGCCCAGCCCGCAAATTGTACTGCGCGTCGAATTCGTCAGGGCTGAACCGAGTGTGGAAAGTCAGGTGATCACTCATGATACTGCCTCCGATTGGGGCGCGGAAAAGAACGCGCCGCGACAAAAGACCAGCGGAGGAACGGGTGCATGGGCATAGTTCACGACACGTCCCAAGAGTATTTCATGATCACCCGCATCAACCCGGTTGTGCACGGTGCATTCCAGATGCGCAGATGCACCGGGGACCAAAGGTGTCTTGGCCCCAGGAGTCCATTCCGTATCGGCAAACCGGTTTTCCACATTGCTGGCAAAATGCAACGCCAAAGCTTTCTGATCCGCGGACAGGATGTTGACCGCGAAATGATCTGACCTGGACAGCGTCGGGAACACGCGACCCGATTTTGCGACACAGACAGAGATCACAGGCGGTTCGAGTGAGACCGAGGTGAAGGAGTTGGCGGTCAGGCCCCATGGCATGCCCTCGGGGTCATAAGCGGCCACGATTGTGACCCCTGTCGGAAAAGCGCCAAGCGCACGGCGAAAGTCACGCAAGTCCATCACAGAACTCCTTCACTGACACAGGCCTTTTCAAGGGCGGCCCACTCATCCGGGTTTGTGCCGAAATGACGCATGACGTGACCCCGGTATGCGGGGCGTTCCGCCAATCGTTCGTACCACGCTTCGACATTGGGCAACGGTGGGCGGTCGACCTCGACATTGAAATAGCGATACGCCACGCAACCCAGCGGAATATCCGCCATGGTAAAGCTGTCGCCACAGACATAGGCCTTATCCGCAAGGTGCTGATCCAGAATGGTCAGCGCTTCATGCGCCTCATCGCGAAGTTTGGCGATCTGTTCCTGGTCCCGTTGGTCGGATTGGGTGCGCACAGTTGCAAAAAACAGGTAAATCACCGGCCCGAAGGCGCGGCTGGCGGACCACTCCATCCATTGATCCGCGATGGCGCGGGTCTGTAGGTCAGAGGGGCTAAACGTTCCCGCGCCGTACCGGTCGCAGAGATACCGCACAATGGCGAGGCTTTCCCAAAGCGCGAAATCCCCATCGCGGATCGCCGGGATCATTTTGTTGGGATTGATCTGCGCGTACATATCAGTGTCGAGCTTGCCAAAGCTGCCCCCGGCCAGTTGCAGCGTATAGTCCAATCCCAACTCATTGGCTGTCCAAATCACCGGAATAACGTTTGACGAATAGGGCCGCCCCCAAATCTCAAGCATGCTCCAACATCCTTTTCTGCGCGATGGATTGTGTCCCGAATTTTGGAACGACATGCTCAAACAGTCGATGCCAACTGGACAGGATTTTCTCGTAGGGAACGCCCGTGTATTGCTGCATCAACATGAGGTGGTCGAGGCCGATGGTTTCCTGCCGCTCGGCAAAACGATCCGCTACATATTCGGCGTCACCAACCACAATGATCCCGCGTTTATTGAGGAAATCGAACCAATCCATCTCTTCGTCCTCAGAAGTCATCTCTTCACCGACATCAAGATAGCCATGTTTTGTCCACTCGCCCTTGGGGCGCGACCCGCCGAGGAATTCGTAATAGGCATTGATCGGGCCACGAATGGTGTTCACCGCCTCCTCCATGCTTTCACCGACATAGAAGGCCGTGCAGACGCCAACGCCTTCCCCTGGTTTCACATTGCGCCCTTCACGTTTGGACAGCGCCTCGCGGTAGGGTTCCCAGCAGGCCAGTGTCGCCTTGGGTCCAGCGGCCATCGAGATCACACCCCACCCTTTTTCACCAGCAAGCTTGAATGTGGGAGGCGCATTCGACATGAGCCAGACCGGCGGGTGCGGATCAGAATACGGGCGTGGATGCACGTATATCGCTTTGTACTCGCCATTCTCGTCGTGATAGCGCGGGTCCAGCGGTTCAAAAAAACGGTTGGTTTCTTTCCAGCCTGGAACTGGGAACTCATAGAACTCACCTTGATGGGTGAAGGCCTCGTTGGTCCACGCCTTAAGAATAATTTCCAGGCTCTCTTGATAGAGGCGCATCACCTTGGCGTTGTCGCGCCGATCCGCATCCGAGTTGAACTGGATGGTCGAGCGCTCATTGATGCCCTTGGCGACACCAAAATCGAACCGGCCCAGCGACATGTTATCCAGCATCGCCGCGTCTTCGGCCACGCGCAATGGGTGCCAGTCCGGCAAAATGATGGGCGCCGTTCCAACCCGCAGTTTTGTGCAATGAGCAGCCACATGCGTACCCATCTGGATCGGGTTGGGCGGCGCGTTCATATAGCCGTTATGGGCAAAGTGATGTTCTGTGAACCAGGCGGTCGTGAATCCAGCCTGCTCTGCCAGCGAACATTGTTCGAGGATCATCTCCAATGTCCGGGTCCAGGGAATCGTCTCACCAGGACTGAAATTGGCAATCAAATCAAAGCGCATAGCGATCTCCCGGACAGATGTGATAAGTTGAATTATTACCCAATTTTCAACTAAGTTGAATTTTACTCGAAAAATCAACAAAAATCTCTTATCCCGAATGCATGAATAGCAACGTTACTGATACTGACACTCAACGGCTTGGCAGCGAAATCCGCGAAGTGCGCAAGGCGCGTGGCCTGACGTTACAAGACCTTTCGGAAACGGTATCCTGCTCGACGGCGTATCTGAGCCGGATCGAGCTGGGATCAGCAAAAGCATCGGCGGAGCTTCTGCGAGAGATCAGCGAAGCGCTCTCGGTCGATCCCAACTGGTTCTTTCCCAAGCAATCGGGTGCCGGACCATTGGAGCGCAAACACGTCGTACGCAAAGAAAATCGCAGGGCGCTTTCCAACATGTACACGCGAACAACCCAAGAGTTGGGATTCGAAGACGAACTGCTATCCAGCACACTATCCGGACAATGCTATCTGATCCTGTCACGGTTCCGCCCAGGAGCCGGTACACCGCCTGAACCCCAGGAAGGTTATTCTTTCGAGGGCGAGCAACATGCGATCGTCTTGAGTGGCGAAGTGGAGCTGCGCCTTGGTGAAGAAATCATAGTTCTTCGCAAAGGCGACAGCTTTTCCTACCCTTCAATGATCGCGCATCGGTTCCGCAACCGGACTGACAAAGAGGCCACAATGGTCTGGGCGATGTCGCCAATACGAATTACTTGGTGATTGTTGGCCAGCTATCACTATTGTGAGAATTGCTTTTGATACAAAGCAACTGATAATGGCATTCGGAAAAGCCCACAGATCTGACCTAACTGCTTGGGCCAAAACCAGTCATTTGGTCAATAGAGACAACAGTTGGCTTTGTCCTGCGACCTGGAAATTCGACCACTAATCGTCGCCACGGTCTGCATGAATGGTTATCCTTTCCGCTGAACAGCGGCACCAGATCCTCCACTCGCGCTGCATTTGAGACGCTGCGTGCGCTTGCAGCTCACCAACGCGATCTCGCTCTCTTCGATATGACCATCGACAGTAAATTGTGCGGCTGTGACTTGGTCACGATTGAAGTCTTTTATGTCCTGGCTTCTGGTCAGCCCCATGAGCAGGCTTCAGACCTGCAAAGCAAGACTCGGAGACCCCTCCATTTCGAGATTCTTGAAGGAACCAGAACCTCAGTCGAGAGGTGAATGGAAGACGAACCTAGGGTCGGGTTTGATTACTTTTTAGCAGGGCGTTTCCATGAGCGTTTGGGCATTTCAATGCGCAGATCGTGCGTGATTGGGCCACGTCTATAGGTTTTTCGAACTCGTTGGTGCTGTCGTGTTGCTCTGCAGCGGAATTTGGTCTCTGTTGCAAGAAAGCCGTCTTATGAGAGGTCACAATGCCCCAAGCATCCGCCACCAATCGTCGTATTGTTCTCGCCAATCGCCCAACCGGACAACCGGACGAGAATACATTGCGCCTGGAAACCACGAGCGTTCCTGAACCTGGACCAGACGAAATGCTGGTACGTACGGTGTACCTGTCGTTGGATCCTTACATGCGTGGCCGAATGAATGACGCAAAATCCTATGCCGAACCCGTTCCGATTGGCGGTGTTATGACGGCGCAGGTCGTCGGGCAGGTGGTCAAATCCAACATCGAAGGATACGAAGTCGGTGAGTATGTGCTCAATACAAGCGGGTGGCAGGATTTTGCTCTCTCAGACGGAACGCAGGTCGTTAAGTTGGGGAAATCCCCGGACAACCCGTCTTGGTCGCTCGGAATTCTCGGAATGCCAGGCTACACGGCTTATGCCGGGCTTCTGAAAATCGGGGAGCCAAAAGCCGGTGAAACAGTTGTTGTGGCTGCCGCAGCCGGCCCGGTAGGCGCAACAGTCGGTCAGATCGCAAAGCTAAAAGGATGTCGCGTAGTGGGCATCGCAGGCGGTTCTGAAAAATGTGCTCATGTAGTCGAAAACCTTGGATTTGACGCGTGTTTGGACCATCGATCTGATGATCTGGCGGCGCAACTGCGCGAGGCTTGTCCAAGTGGAATTGACGTGTATTTCGAAAACGTTGGCGGCAAAGTTCTCTATGCCGTATTGCCGCTCTTGAACCCGTTTGCACGGGTGCCCGTCTGCGGGATTGTATCCTGGTACAACCTGCCCGGCCTACCGGACGGCCCGGATATGGGCCCTGCGATCATGGGCACGATCCTGCGGATGAAAGTCAGAATGCAGGGTTTCATAATCTTCGACAACTTTGGTGCCGACGTGTATCAGGAGTTTGTCCGCGATATGACGGCTTGGCTCAAAAACGGTTCAATAAGCTACAAGGAACATGTGGTTGAGGGGCTTGAAAATGCTCCGGAAGCATTCAATCAACTGCTGGCCGGCGGTAACTTTGGAAAGATGGTCGTAAAAGTTGGTTAGCCGGACACGCAGCCAGACATTGCATCGTTCTTTGGATGGTTCCATCGTCAAAGTAACGGCCCAAAGCTGCAGTTGAGCCAAAGGTTCGATCTTCTCGGCTGATCCCGAAATCTGCCATTCGGGCTACTGGAAGGATGCGCCACTTTCAGAAGTTTAGTCGCACGCCACGGCATTCGGATGACGCTCGACAGGGATTTTGCGTGGGGGCACATTGCTCTGGGAGGCGTGTATGTCGCCAGCGGCGACGCAAATACAGCCGTCGACGCTGTGCATCAGTCACTTATCCTCGAACCTAACGGATACGAGGCTAACCTCTTCATGGGTTTCTATCTCCAGTTTGCGGGGGACGCCGCAAGTGCCGTGGACTATCTGTTGATCGCCAAACGTCTTAGTCCTGTGCAGACTTACGCGTAGACGCTGCCCTATGAATGTTCGCTCCAGCAACCCGGACTCTAGGTTGGTGCATCTCACCTTAGTGCAGACTGGGCTGATCGTGTTGAAAAACTCCGATTTTCGTGAAGATGGGTGAAATACTTGCTTGCAGGAGGCCTTTCCGAGAATTCGTCGAGGGGGAACTCGCGTTGACATTGTCCGGAGCTCTCAGGGCCCCTACCAAGCACAGGGTTTCAATTTAGCCGCCGTAACGGATTCTGGCGGAAAAATGCAGCCGTCAGATACTCGAGTTTTTCAACACAATCGGCTCATAGCGGCCATCGAAGCAAACGCAGCATTCGATGATATTGTAATACGTCAACGTCGGGTTGGCGCTGACGTCAGACATCTCCCATCCCTCTTCAGGCGGAATTTGTCCGGCACCTTGCATGTAAATTTTCTGCTCCGGATCGCCGAAGAAGCCGAGACAGAAGCCTAGTGAAACCGCCTGCGCCACTTCGCGGAGCGCATCCACAAAGGCCGGGTCTGTGTCCTGACTTTTATCGGCAAAGATGACCGGAAAGCCTGCTGTGCGCGTGGGCCTCCGGCTTGTGCGCCAAGGACTCCGCTTGCAGGCCATGGCAGTTCCTGATGACGTGCCGGTCCGCAACGGCCTAGACACAATGGCCGACAACCGAAAGATTGCCCAAAAAAAAGAAAGTGTTGCGCCATACATTCAACTTATGGATAGTTGATCCCACTCGAAATGTTCTACGGGCGGACAAAGGCAAGCAAAGCCTCTCGCTTGGTGCTTGTCTGCGACCAACTCAAGTTTCACTGTTAGCGAATGTGAGGGAGTGACCGATTATGCCAGTTTCGTATTTGAACAGGGCCGTCGCGGCCGGGTTCCTGATTTTAAGCATTGGGATTGCGCCGGCGCTTGCCCAAGAAGGCAGCGCGGGCGGCAAGCCGAACGTTCTCGTCATTTGGGGCGACGACATCGGCCAGTCCAATATCTCCGCATACACAATGGGGTTGATGGGTTATCAAACGCCGAATATCGACCGGGTTGCCAGAGAAGGTATGATCTTCACCGACTACTACGGTGAACAATCCTGCACGGCTGGCCGGTCATCCTTTATCATGGGCCAGTCGGTCTTCCGCACCGGCCTTTCCAAGGTCGGCCTGCCCGGTGCCAAGGAAGGTATGCAGATCGAAGATCCCACCATTGCCGGCCTCCTCAAAGCCGAAGGCTATGCCACCGGTCAATTCGGCAAGAACCATCTGGGAGACCGGGATGAACACCTTCCGACGAACCACGGTTTCGATGTGTTTTTCGGAAATCTCTACCATCTGAACGCCGAAGAAGAGCCGGAAAACGAGGACTACCCGAAGGATATGGTGTTCGCAGACGGCACGACGTTCCTTGAACGGTTCGGTCCGCGTGGTGTTTTGAACGTGACCGCGACCTACGGCGAAAATGAAATCACGCAGAATATCGAGGATACCGGGGCTCTGACCCGGAAGCGGATGGAGATTGTGGACGACGAGACATCAGATGCTGCAATTGCCTGGATGGAGGAACAGACCACCGCCGGCACCCCTTGGTTCCTGTGGTGGAGCGGCACACGGATGCATTTCCGTACCCACGTCAGCGAAGAGAACCGCGCGTTCGCGGATGAGTTATACAATGGGGAAAAAGCTGATGAATACACTGCCGGCATGATCGAACACGACATGGATATCGGCAAGTTCCTCGAAAAGCTTGACGAACTCGGCATCGCCGATAATACCATCGTGTTCTATTCTACTGATAACGGCGTCCATATGAACACATGGCCGGATGCCGGAATGACCCCGTTCTGGGGCGAGAAGAACACCCAGTGGGAAGGCGCCTGGCGGGTGCCTGCTATGGTCCGCTGGCCCAGTAATATCGCGCCCGGAACGATCTCGAACGAGATCGTGCATCACATGGATTGGCTGCCAACATTCCTGGCCGCTGCAGGCAATGAAACCATCAAGGAAGATTTGCTCGAAGGCATCACCGTTCCGGAAATGGCAGGCCGCGAGTATCGCGTCCATCTCGACGGCTACAACCTATTGCCAATGCTCAAGGGTGACACGGACAAGAGCCCGCGTAATGAGATCTTCTACTTCACTGACGACGGCGACCTCGCGGCGATCCGGCTCAACAACTGGAAGATCACCTTCCTCGAGCAGAAGGCCTGGGGAACTCTCCGGGCCTGGATGGAGCCGCTGACGCCGCTGCGCGTGCCGCTGATCTTCAACCTGCGCCGCGACCCTTATGAACGCGGTTACCGGACGTCGAACACCTATTACGACTGGCTGATGGACCACGCCTTCATGCTGGTGCCGGCCCAGGCTTATGTTGGGCAGTTCCTGGCAACCTTCGAAGAATACCCGCCACGGCAGGAGGCGGCTTCGTTCAGCCTCGACAAGGTAATGGAGAAGCTGTCGCAGCCGGGCGGCTCGCAGTAGACTCATCCCACTTCGTCCCGACGGAGTATTCCGTCGGGGCGCCTAATTTTCCGGTTGCCTCGGCATCCCTTTCCCTGCATTTGCGGAGGTTGTCCCTATGCGTGCTCTGCTAATTTCAATTCCTTTGACAATTCTGTTTGCATCAGCTCCGCTCGCTGACCCTTTGCCGTCTTGGACGGATACGGCCACCAAGGATCGGATCATTGCGTTTGTCGAAGGCATAACGGACCCGGATTCACCTGATTATGTCACCCCGGCCGCGCGTATTGCGACCTTCGACAATGACGGCACGCTCTGGGCAGAACAGCCGGTCTACTTTCAACTGCTATTTGCCATCGACCGATTGAAAGAAATGGCTGCCGCTGATCCCGGGGTGCTCACGTCTGACGTGCTGCGGGCCGCAGTCGAAGGCGACATGGAGACAGTGGCCGCCTCGGGCACTGAGGGACTGTTGGAAATCGTCTCCACCACCCACTCCGGCCTGACGGTGGACGAGTTCCAGGCGGTCGTGCGCAGCTGGCTGGACACGGCCAGGCATTCCGGCACAGGCCTGGCCTATGACCAAATGGTCTATCAACCCATGCTGGAGCTCTTGACCTATCTACGCGATGAAGGCTTCCGTACCTACATCGCCTCAGGCGGCGGCCTGCATTTCATCCGGGTGTTCTCTGAAAGCGCCTATAACATTCCGCCCGAGCAGGTCATCGGATCCATCGGAAATGGCAGTTATTCCGCCGGGGACGGACCGCCGCGGGTGATGAAGGACCCCGGTTTATTCTTCATCGACGACAAGGCAGGTAAGCCCGTTGCTATCGAGGCCCGCATCGGGCGCCGGCCGGTGATCGCAGTGGGAAATTCCGATGGAGACTTCCAGATGCTTGAGTGGACTACTGCGGGCGATGGTGCGCGGCTGGGCATCCTGCTGCACCATACTGACAGCGAACGCGAATACGCTTACGGCCGTGAAAGCCATATCGGGCAGCTTGCACGCGGACTTGATGAAGCAGCCAGCCGCGGTTGGCTGGTAATCGACATGGCCCGTGATTGGGAGCGGATCTGGCCGAGCCGCGAATGAAGCCCTGCACCATCCCTGTCCATGAACGACCCAGAAAATCGGATGGCCCTCTGAAAATGCAGATTGTAGTCTTGATCCTTCTCTTGCTGCTGGGTCTGCCAGCGATGGCCCAGAGCCTTGACGGCTACTTGGGGTCGGATCGTTGTACCGGTTGCCATAAGGACAGTGCCGCAGGCTGGGCAGGATCGCATCACGCTCAGGCCTGGACAACGCCGTCGCAGGAGACGGTCGCAGGTGACTTCGGCGGAACGGCCTTTCACCATGACGGTATGACCGCCCGGTTTCAGACAGGAGCTGAGGGCGGATACTACGTCGAGGTGATCGAAAAGGATGGATCGCAGGCGGAATACAAAGTGCATTCGGTTGCGGGGATCGAACCGCTGCAGCAATATCTTCTCGAGACCGAACCGGGGCAGCTGCAGAGTTTTGACGTGGTCTGGGACACCGAAGAGGGGAAGTGGTTCCACCTTTATCCGGACCAGACCCTGCCCCCGTTGGATGGTCTGCATTGGACGGGTCCCTACAAGACCTGGAATGCGCGCTGTGCGGAGTGCCACGCCACCGGGTTCCGCAAAAACTACGACGCACGCCGTTTAAGCTATGCATCAACCCAGGTCGAAATAGGCGTTGGCTGCGAGGCCTGCCACGGACCGGGAAAGGACCACGTTGATTGGGCTGATACGTGGGAAACGACAAGGACACCGCCGCCCGCAAACCATGGATTTCCTGTGGATTTCGCCGATCCTCGGCAGGCAGTCGAACAATGTGCGACGTGCCATTCCAGACGCGAAGCCAACTTGGACGGCAACCCGGTGCCAGGCACGCGTTTTCATGATGCCTACACGCTCGCACTTTTGCGCCCAGGACTTTACCACGCGGACGGGCAGATCCAGGACGAGGTCTATGTCTACGGCTCCTTTCTGCAATCTAAGATGCACGCTCGGGGCGTGACTTGCCTGAATTGCCACGGCGCACACAGTCTGGACCTGAAGGCAGACGGCAACGGCCTTTGCACCCAATGCCACAGCCCAGCGGGTAATCCGGACTTCCCAACACTCACAGCAGCGGACTACGACAGTCCTGCACATCACTTCCACCCGGAAAACAGCGCCGGAGCGAAGTGCCAGTCCTGCCACATGCCAGAACGCGTCTACATGGGCAACGACTGGCGCGCCGATCACTCCTTCCGCATTCCCCGGCCGGACCTTTCGCCAGTGACGGGAGCACCGGATGCCTGCACCGCCTGCCACCGCGGCCAGGACGCAGCCTGGGCAGCTGCACAGATTTCCGCTTGGTATCCAGACGACAGAAACCGTGGCCGGCATTACGGGGAGGTGCTGGCGCGGGGGCGTGCCGATGCGGCAGCGGCCGCTGGCGACTTGACAGCGCTGGCGCAGAATACCAGCCAGCCGGGCATCGTGCGGGCCACTGCGCTCTGGCTTCTGGAGCAGTCCAACGACCCGCTGTTCGCCGCTAGGCTGACGGACCTGCTGCGGGACCCGGATCCGCTTGTCCGCGCTGCCGCGGCCTCTCTGCAGCGCCTCGCACCGCTTCAGGAAAGGGGCAAGCGCCTGGCCGCTGTCTTTGCCGACCCTGCCCGCAATGTGCGCATGGCCGCTGCCCGCGCGATGCTGGGTGATACGGAGAACCGCCTCCAGAATGGAACCGCCAGAGAGCTGCAAGCCGCCATGGCTGAATGGCAGGATGCCATGGCAAACCGGCTCGATTTTCCTGAAACCCACCTCCAACTGGGCGGTGTGGCACTGACCATGCGCAACATGGGCATGGCCACATCCGCGTTCCGCGAGGTGGTGCGGCTGGATCCGCAACGGCTGGATGCATGGATGATGCTGGCCAGGATCACAGCGGCAACCCAAGGACGCGTTGCTGCCGCCGCGGTTGTGGCAGAAGCTCTGTCAGCCAATCCGGAACATCCCGCACTTCTGGCCGCACAGGCAGAGCTGGAAGGAAAACCTGCACTGCAAGGAGATAGCGAGTGACTGCTCTTGCCAGAATCCGGAACCTCAGAGCGGACCGCTGAGCTGCTCAGCTTCTGCTATCTCTGAAGCCACACGGCACACAATGAAATGTTAGCTCAAAAGGCACTGCCTTTTAAAAACGATCTTGACCGCAATCGTGCCGGCAGTTGCCGGCATCCGGGCCCGCGTCTGCTCAGAATACTGACTGGAACTACGAGGCAACGATCTACCTGTTCGCGCCCGAGACCAAAACCGCAATCGATACACCCTCAGGGCAGATCAAGGGCGCACTCATGTTTGGCGACGCGCTTGAGAATCTGGACTTTGCCTTTATGGGAGCCTTTGCCGCCAGTAACGGGAAATGGAGCTTTCTCACCGACTATATGTACACGGACCTGTCCTTCGGCAACGAGATTGTATCTTTGGTACTAGAGATGCGCCGCAACGCGTGCCAGCCCTCATTGGTGGCGGCAGACATCCACGGCATTTCTTCATGTAAAGAAGATACTGTCTCGTCCACCCAGTGCTCGCCTCTCGGCTCCACCAAGCGAACCTCATTCATTAGTGGGCGCAGTCGTTGGATTTCTTTCTCCGAGAGATGCCCAAGACCTGAGGCTTCAGCCCTGTGTTGTGGGATGCGCTGAACTAGATTTTTGATGCGCCGCTTGTCATCTCAAGTTAGCGCGACACTATCCGATAGTTCGCGAGCAACTTTATCGAAATCATCTCCGCCGAGATCGACCGAATGTTCATCGTCTCCGATGAATTCTCTGGCCAGCCGCGTTTTGCGCTATTTCTTCAAATATTCAGTGAATCGATGCGTGAGTGCACGATTTTCAAAGTTGGGATCCGTGGCAAGTAGGAGTTTGATGGTCTTCATAGCAGTTCCCTCATCTATCCAGTGAGACAAACCGACCGAAAACGAGCGCAAAAGAAGATAAATTATCAGCAGCTACCGGTCGGCCCTAACAGGGGCAGATCAGAAAAATCGTATGAGAAAGATATGCTGTGATGTCGTCATAGAATGAAACAGCCCTATTGCCGGACGCACGCTAATACCTTCGTACTATTGATACTGGCTGAGAAAGCATCTGTTAAGAAACATCAAACGCTTTCCCGCCCCTATGATAACAAGGGGATTTTGATACTTGGGCGACAAAGACCTTGTCTTTGGGCGAAAAAATCGCTGATTTGGGTCTCAATTGCTTGGTGTATCAACAACATGTGGCGCTCCATCTGACATTACCTATCCACACATGATAAACCTTTTTAATTCAAATCACTCATATCACAGCGGCACGGTATACTGACCAAAAAATTCGTAATGAACTACCTTCTTTTCATGGAGCGACCGATTGCCTCGTCGCACCCCTTTAAAGGCAAATCCCCACTCGGTTGCTCAAGAGACCGAACCGACAATCTGAATAGAAGCGCCTTATCAATGATCCGGCGAGCCGCCGTTCGACAAAACATTACTAAAAGTCAGCTGCGCGGACAAAGGGTGAATTCGCTGCAGTGGCACCAAGGTATGCAATCTCGAGTAACCGGCCGCATATGCGCGGCCGGTGTTTCGATTTTACCGATCTCTGAGGAGATTTTCAGGTCGGCTCCGCTTCACCGGTGGGTGGGATGTTCAGCCGGCCTCACCAAATCCTTTCGGTACTGGCAGATCAGACAATGTCGCTGCTCGTTTTTGTAGGGCCCGCCCGATGACCACGCGGCTGATTTCTGTCGTCCCGTCCACAATCCGCAGCATTTGTGCAAGACGGGACAAACGATCCAGTCCATAAGGCTGCAACAGCCCCATGCCGCCCAACACTTGCGTGCAGGTGTTCGCAGCCTTCACGGCGGCATCTGGCACAAACCGTTTGGCATGAGCGGCCATCAGAGGGCCTTCGGGTGTGCCAAGGGATTCTGCCGCTTTGCGATAAAGCAGCTTGGAGGCTTCAAGATCGGTTGCAACCTCGCCCAGCATCCACTGGATCCCGTCCAGATCGAGGTTCTTGCCGCCAAACATCTTGCGGTTCTTGGAATAGGACAGAGCCGTATCCAAGGCAGCTTGCATCAATCCACAGCATCCTGACGCAATCGACACACGGGCGATATCGATCGCCATGAGCGAGCCTTGCAAGCCCTGACCGATTGGCAGGATGATGTTGTCTTCGCTCACCACGACCTTGTCCATGTACATCTCGGCCAGAGGCAGGAAGTTGTAGGATGGGGTATCGTAGAGCGGACCAAAGCTGAGGCCCGGAGTGTCGGCCGGGATGGCAATCATCGCCATATCCTTGTGGCCGGGTGTGTCACTGGTTTTGACCACGGTGAAATAGATGTCAGCCTCGGTCGCCAAGCTGACCCATGCCTTCGCACCGCTGATCGTCCAAGTGCCGTCATCATTGATCACGGCGCGCGAATACATGTTTGTTGCGTCCGACCCCGATTGCGGTTCGGTCAGTGCAAAGTTCGCCAGCTTGCGGCCCGAGGTCAGATCCCGCGCCCATGTTTCCTTGAAGGTATCTGTGCCATAGCCGCAGCCCGCGAAGGTACAGATGTTATGCATCGACAGGGCAAAGGCATAGGCGCCATCGCCCAGTCCCAGTTGTTCATAGACCTGAATACCTTCTGACAGCAGCAAGCCCTGACCACCAAACTCCTCGGGGGCGTAGAGCCCCGTCAGGCCAGCGGCTCCGGCCTTGTCAGACGCATCACGGGGCCACTTCTTTGCGGCGTTCCAGGCGTCCACATTGGGCAAGATGACCTGCTCGGCATGGTCACGTGCGGCTTGGAGTATGGTGGCGAGTTTGTCTGACATTGGTCGGTCCTTTTGTGAGCGGCTCTTTTCACATGACGCCACACATCAGCAGCTGCTGAGCAGGCAGCGGGTCAAGCTTCTAGAGGAGAACCAGGTGAGAACGCCATGTATTGCGCAATATTTAGCAGGAGAAACTTCTTCACTCTATCTCGCGTGGTGACAGGGTATTGTCCAAAAGTGACAAAAAGCGCGTCTCAGATATTCGTCCTGCGATACGAACTGGGGGTGCTGCCGGTCCAGCGTTGAAAGGCCCGGTGAAAATTGGCTGCCGAGGAAAATCCGACATCAAGTGCGATGGCCTCAACGCTTTTGCGCCCCGCCTGCAGGTCGCGGATTGCGATGTCGCGCCGCAGGGCATCCTTTATGGCCTGAAACGACGTGCCATCCGCGTGTAGCCTGCGGATCAGGGTGCGCGGGGTCATGTGCATTGCGGATGCTGTCTGTGTCAAGGTCGCCGAATCCCAACCTGTCTGACCCAGATACGTGCGCACCCGCAGCGATTGGGTGTGTTCGCGGGAAGAGGTAAAAATCCAGTCTCGCGGCGCGTTTTGCAAAAACCGGTCAAGATCAGCTGTGCTTCGTGTCTGCACAGGGCCCATTACATTCGGATCAAACGCGATGGCGGTGGCGGGTTGGCCAAACCGCAGTGGTGCAGGAAAGATAATCGCGTAATCCTGATCAAAGTCCGGGCGATCAAACGCGAAATCAACGGCCTTAACCGGAACCTCATGCCCTGCCAGCCAAGACATGAGCCCGTGGGCAAGTTTGAGGATCAGCATATGTCCAAACCGCTGAAGCGGCACTTCGCCTTGTGGTTTCAGGGTAAGCACCAACGCGCCTTCAGCGTCATCCAGAACAAACTGATAATCATCCAACAGCAAGTTCCAGAAGGTCGAAAACCGGTAAAGAGCCGATGACAGAGACGTGGCCTCTCTGACAGTCGTCAGAAGGTGTTGTAGAGCCCTTGGCCGGACGGGTCTGCTCCAAAGCCCCATCATCTCATCACCGGTCTCAACTGCGGCAAGTTGATAGAGGCAAACGATCTGATCCAGCGTGACGCGACCATTCGGCGAGCGCGTATCCGCGTTCAGACCGGACCGGCTAAGCAGCGCCGCCATCTGCGCCTCTGGGCACAGGGCACGCAGCGCCGCCAGCCAGTCATCGACAAACTGGCTGGAAACCGTGGAAAGGATCGTTGGCGTAACATTGGTCATAACACGTCAGGAGGTATCACCAATTCCGGGTGACATGAAATGCGGCACATGCAGATGTCGACCTTCGCAGATGACAGAATGTCAATGTCTCAACCACATAACGCTCTGCTTGAACTCATTTCAGTGGGTTCAGGTGACTTCGAACAACGCTGCGGCCCCCATGCCTCCGCCAACACACATGGACGTAACCACGTATTTTACACCACGACGCCTCCCCTCAAGCAGAGCGTGCCCGACTTGTCTCGCGCCTGTCATACCATAGGGGTGGCCAATCGATATCGCACCGCCGTTCACGTTGTAGATTTCGGGATCGATCCCAAGATGGTCGCGGCAATACAGAACCTGGCAGGCAAAGGCTTCGTTAAGCTCCCAAAGGCCGATGTCTTCGATGCGAAGACCTGCATTCTTCAGCAGCTTTGGAATGGCATAGATCGGGCCGACACCCATCTCTTCCGGTTCGTTTCCTGCAACAGCCATGCCGCGATAAATACCTAGCGGTGTGAGGCCCCGCTGCTCAGCCATTTTGCCTTCCATGAGCACACAAGCCGAGGCACCGTCAGAAAGCTGGCTTGCGTTTCCGGCAGTGATCACGCCTCCTTCGACAACCGGGTTCAGCTGGCCAAGTGTTTCGGCCGTCGTACCCGGCCTGTTGCCTTCGTCTTTTGACAAGGTCACTTCTTCCAGGGTTTCCTCTCCGGTTTCGCGATTCTTGACCCGCTTTATCGCAGTGATCGGGACAATCTCGTCATCAAAGGCGCCAGCAGCCTGAGCCCGGGCCGTCCGACCTTGGGAAAGTGCAGCATATTCATCCTGGGCGTCACGACTGATCCCATATGCCTGCGCCACATTTTCCGCCGTCATCAGCATCGGCATATAAGCATGTTCAGATTGGGCGATAACGTTTGGATCTTTCTCATCGCCCGCCCATTTCAGATAGGCATTCTGCAGGGTGGAAATATTTTCCTGCCCGCCTGCCACGGCGACATTCTGACCATCCACAATGACCTGCTTTGCAGCCGTCGCAATGGCCATCAACCCGGAGGAACATTGCCTGTCGATCGTCTGTCCTGCCACCGTATTGGGAAGGCCCGCCGCCAGCGCCGACAAACGAGCGACATTCATGCCTGCTGTCCCCGCCGTAAGGACCGATCCGATCACGACATCTTCGATCGTACCGGGGTCCACGCCTGCACGTTCAACAGCGTGCTGAATGGCGTGCCCCATCATGGTAGGGGATTTAATGTTGTTCAGCGCACCCTTGAAGGCAACCCCAATCGGGGTTCGGGCGGTTGAGACGACAACGGCTTCTCTCATGATTTTTCCTTTTTGGCATCAAAATACGCGGTAAGTGTCACGCCCGAGGTTGCGAGTTCTTCCAACAAAGGCGCAGGCGTGAACCACATCTCGCCATAGGCGCCAAGCGACTGCCGATAGTGGTTCATGCGCCCCAGAATCTGGCTTAATCCAATCTCGTCGGCATAGTGCATTGGGCCGCCGCGCCAGTTCGGAAAGCCATAGCCATTGGCCCAGATCAGGTCGCAATCACCCGGGCGCGTTGCAATGCCCTCTTCAAGGATCAAGAAGCCCTCGTTGATCAGGGGGAACAGACAACGTTCAAGGATTTCCTGATCGTCGATTTCCCTGCGCTTCACGCCATGCAAGTCCGCCAAATGGGCACTGATTTGAACAATCTCAGGGTCTTCGACCCGTGTCCGCCCCTCGTAGACATAGCTTCCTCGCCCGGTTTTCTGACCCAGTCGGCCTAGTTCAAACAACCTGTCCTGCACAGCCTGGTATGTCGGGTCATGCGCGATTTCACTACGCCGTTCCTGACGCACGCGTGCGCCCACATCGACTCCGGCCAGATCTGCCATCGCATGAATGCCCATGGCCATGCCGAAGCCTTCAAGGACGTTATCCACCTGTTTCGGTGTCGCCCCCTCTAGAAGCAGACGGGATCCTTCGCGGAAGTATGGTTCCAGCATCCGGTTTCCAACAAAGCCGTAGCACACGCCAACCGTGACAGGGAGCTTTCGGATCTTCTTTGCGACCATGATTGCCGTTGCAATGACATCGGGAGCGGTCTTGGCGCCCCGCACCACCTCTAGCAAGCGCATGACGTTCGCCGGGCTGAAGAAATGGAGACCAATCACATCCTCCGGACGGGACGTGACCGCAGCTATTTCATCAAGATCCAACGTCGATGTGTTTGAGGCCAGTATCGCGCCGGGTTTAGCGTGCTGGCCCAACGCTTCGAAAATCTGGCGTTTGACATTCATGCTTTCAAACGCCGCTTCAATGATCAGGTCGGCCTTCGCAAGGTCTGCATAGCTAAGCGTCCCAGTGGCGTTGGCGGCGATTGCCTCTGCCCGATTGGCACTAAGCCGCCCTTTTTGGGCCGCGCGTTGGAAATGCTCCCTGACCTGATCCAGCCCCTGTTCCAGCGCAGTTTGTGTGGTTTCCAGAAGCGTGACCGGATACCCCGCCTGCAGAAAGGCGATGGCAATGCCGCGCCCCATTGTTCCGGCACCGATCACGGCGACCGATGAAATGCTACGTGGTTGGTCAGCACGGGTAACGCCGGGAACCTTGGTGCATTCACGCTCTGCAAAGAACAGATGCCGCCCCGCGCGCGATTGAGGTGTGTCGAGCAGTTCAGCGAAACCCACCTTCTCTTGTGCCGACCCCTCGGCCAGCGGCATTTCGCACGCGGTCTCGATGGACACCAAACATCGTTCAGGGGCGACAAGGTTTTTGGACGTGTGCGCTATCTGGTCTCGGAAACCCGTCAGATATCCCTTCGGATCAGGGTGTGTGACGGTCATATCCGCACAACTGCGTTTTGGATCGCCCTCATGGCTGACACGGGTGGCAAAACCCAAAACATGCGCGCGAAAATCCTGGTTGTTTTCAAACAGTGCGTCGACCAGCCCGCAAGACAGGGCATATTCGCCTTTCACGGGATCACCCGAGAGGATCATTTGCGTTGCCGCTTCCAGCCCGGCAATCCGGGGTAGTCGCTGGGTGCCGCCGGCACCAGGCAGCAGCCCCAGTTTGATCTCAGGTAGGCCCATCACCGCATCCGGCGTGGCGACACGGTAATCACAGGCAAGCGCAATCTCCAGCGCGCCACCCATAGCGGGACCTGCTATCGCGGCGATAATAGGTTTCTTGCTGGTTTCAATCGTTACACACAGGTCTGGCAGGTCCGGCTTGTCCCAGACTGCCCCTGTACGAAACTCAGCGATGTCAGCGCCGCCGCAAAAGAGCGGCAGAGCCGAGCATAGAACGATAGCTTTGACCTGTTCATCGGCGTCCAACTCGTGGATGGCCGAGGAAAGCGCCTGCCGCATCTTCAGGCCAAGAGCGTTCACTGGCGGGGCATTCAGCTCAATGAAAGCGACACCCTCGGTGTGTTTAATGGAAATCATGTTTGGAAACCTCAATTGGACTGTTTGGCAAGATCTTGTTCGATCTCTGCCCAATCGTCGAAGTGGATTACATTGCAGGGTGAATTCACGTTCTCGAGCCAGACAAAGACCGAGATGAACGGCTGGTCATAGACCCGGGTGGCATGGGGCTCGCCAGCTGCGTTCCATATAAGTGATCCAGCCGGATAATCCTGCCAATCGCGAGTGCCAAACCGCCAACCAGATTTCTCGGACAGGTTCAGATAAAGCTCTGGCGCATCGTGGTTGTGGTCCCGATACAGCGTCCGTGGACCCAACATGAAAATGCCAAGGCTGAAATCGGGATGATGATGCCCACATGCGTCCGGCCCAATCAGCAAAGTATGCAGGTTACACTTTGCATATCCTTCGCCCAAATCGGCATCAGGTGGATAGAATTGGGCGTTGTCTTCGCGCCAGGCCAGATCCTCTTTGGCAGCTTTCAGACAACGTGCGATTTCTTGCAATTCGGGGGCGACAATCCCGGCGATGGCGTTCTTCAGAACCTCATCGTGCCGGGTTCCTTGGGGAGGTAAATCAATGAGCCTCTCACCCTTCAGGTCCATGGCTGCCAGCTTGTCCAACGTCAGATCAACGCCGCGCGTGGCAGCTCTGTGAGCCTGCAGATAGGTGACAATGGATTGAATAAGCGCCTGAATACGGCGTTGTTTGTCTGTCATGATTTAAAGTCCGAGCGCGTTGAAATATCTTTCCGCACGAGTTTCTTGTCGAGCTTGCCGACGCTGGTTTTAGGTAGGCGGGCGACAAAGATTATCTCGTCTGGAACTGCCCATTTTGAGATCTCGCCTGCGTCAACCCGCGACTGGATTTCTTCCATGACTCTCAAGCGCACAATATCCGGGTCGGCATCCTTTGCGGCTTGAGCGACCAACACTGGCCTTTCGCCCCATTTCGCGTGCGGCAGCCCGATTGCTGCGACGTCCTCAACGCCGCTGCAAGACGATGCTATGTTTTCCAGTGCCAGTGAAGATATCCATTCGCCGCCGGTCTTGATCACATCCTTGAGGCGGTCAGTAATCTGCAACGATCCATTCTCGCGGATATACCCAACATCCCCGGTATGCAGATACCCAGCGTCCCAAAGCTCATCCGAGGCTTGCGCATTATCCAGATAGCCTTGTGTCAACCAGGGAGCCCGAGCAACAACTTCGCCGGTTGTTTCGCCGTCATGTGGAACGTCCTGCATATCCGGTGTCACAACACGAAGGTCGACAAGCGGGCCGGGAAAGCCGGTTTGCGCCTGCACCTCTGGATCGTCGCTGGACAAATCGGCCACCGTCAGAAACGGACAGGTCTCGGACATCCCATAGGCCGCATGCAAGGATATGCCTGCCGCCGCCGCCCGGTCCTGCAAATTGCGCGGCAAAGCGGCCCCGCCAATGATCACTTTCCATCTGTCCAGGTCAATTTGTGGGCAGCCCGGATGGTCGAGCACCATTGACAGAACCGTGGGCACGCAGTGGGAAAAGGTGACGCCTTCGTCTGCAATCAATCGTAAGATTGTGTCAGGGTCATATCGACCGGGATAGACCTGACGCAGCCCCAGCATCGTTGCGGCATATGGAAATCCCCAGCCGTGGACGTGAAACAAGGGCGTCAGCGGCATGTAGACGTCGCCGCGATGAAATCCGGCGTTTCCGGGCCACGCTCCGAAGCCGGCGATCAGGCCCAACGTGTGAAGGACCAACTGCCGGTGTGAATAGCTCACCCCCTTGGGATTGCCGGTGGTCCCGGTCGTATAAAACAGGGTTGCGGTTTGGTTTTCATCGAAGTCCGGGAAGTCAAAGCTGTCTGGGGCCTCGCCTATCCACTCTTCATATCCTTCTCCGTCTCCAATCGGCACGATGGTGATGTCCCGATCAAAGCCCGATTTGATACCCTCTATGAGCGACATGAAATCGCGGTGCACGATGATCAGATCTGGTTGCCCATGGTTGATCGTATAAAGAACCTGAGCAGGAGATAGTCGCACGTTGATCGTGAAAAGGGACGCGCCCATCATCGGGATCGCGAAAAAACACTCAAGATAACGGTGCGTATCCCAATCCATGACACCGACGCGCATACCCTCATGTATCCCGCTCGCCTTTAAAGAATTGGCAAGTTGGCGCACGCGTTTGCCCAAGTCCGCATAGCTCAACCGCATTTCGGTGCCGCTGACGATCTCTTGGCTGGCTGACGCGAGCTGGGATCCGGCCAGCAAGTGTTTAATCAGCAACGGATAGCCATATGCATTTGGCGAAGGTGAAAGTGGTGGCATGAAGGTGGAATCCCATAACATCTCTATCTGCTAATCTGGCATTTCTCACCCAGTTGAAGAATTGAAAGAAATTTCCTTTCATCAAGAAATTCTAACCGATCACATCGCACCGCGAATTGCGTGCTACCCCCTGACAGGTTATGAAAAAGAGTATCAATACCCTGCTATATTCGCGCCCGTCGTCGGATAACTCTGCTTGAGGGTAAGCAGAATTGATTTCATCGAGGAGATGCAGCAATGACCACTCACATGCCCACGCTGGTTTCACTGCGCGCTTTTGAGGCGGTGGCGCGTCACAAGAGTTTCCGAAAGGCCGCTGACGAGATTTGTGTGACGCATGCGGCAGTCAGCCACCAGGTCAAAGCATTAGAAACAACAATCGGTGTTAAACTACTGGAACGCACAAGCCGTTCGGTCGAGCTAACACCGGCTGGCGAGCAATATTACCCGCCAATACGCGAACACATTCAGGGAATCATCAAAGCCACTCGGCGCATCCAGACACCTGAGGAACCGGACGTGTTGCTCGTTCAGTCCTACGCAAGTTTCAATACAATGTGGTTACAGCCCAGATTGGCAGACTTTCTTCAGGATAATCCGGACACACGCGTGCGCATCGTCTCTACCTTTGAAGACGGTGATTATGACATGCACCGGTTCGATGTGGGCGTGTTCAACGCGCCACCATTTGACAAACGGTTTGACTATAGCCCCTTGTTCGAAACGGATATCTACCCGGTATGTGCTCCGGAGGCCTTGAAAGCCGCAAGCGGTGGAATGCCGCTGGAAGAGCTAAGAAATTTCCTGTTGCTGAGTGTCCCAAACACATGGAATGAGCCGGATGACTGGGACTGCTGGTTGGATGCGGCGGGCTTAGATCGCGAAACGATGAAATTTGGCTCTGTTTTCGACAATTACCCGCTGGTCCGTGAAGCTGTTCTAAAAAATCACGGTATCAGCGTCGCAAGAGCACCGTTTTGCACGCGTGACCTTGAAAGGGAGCGCCTGGTCAAACCGTTTGATATTTCGGTGCCCGAGCCAGGCAGCTGGTATCTGGCGACGCAAAAAGAACGTGCACCCAACCCAAAGCTCGATACGTTTGTTGACTGGCTGTTCGAACAGATCGAAGCCGACCCAACCATGCGGCTATTTCGGGCCTGATCTGATGAATTCCAGCTTTGTCGTCAGCGCGCGTCAGGACTGACGTGCGCCTGCTTCGGATGCGACGCGAGGGACGAGTGCGCGAACCAGTTCAGTCATATCCAGTGAGCCGACTGTCTTCTCCCCATCCTTGACGACATAGGCGTGTGACGTATCCCCGCCGGACCGCGCGATCATGCTTTCGAGCGTGTCGTTCACGTCCACTTCGCCATGGGCATCTTCTGGCACTTGGCCACCGTCCAGCGGGGTCATGATCGAGCGGACCCGCAGAACCCGTGCTCGGTTGATGTCGCTCACGAAGTCTTCGATGTAAGGATCGTTGGGGTTCAACAGAATATGCTGCGGCTCGCCCTGCTGCACGACAAAGCCGTCTTTAAGGATCACAAGGTGATCGGCCAGCTTCAACGCCTCATCTAGATCGTGAGTGATGAAGATGATGGTCTTGTGCAGCTCTTTTTGCAGCTCGAGCAGCAGGTCCTGCATGTCGGTTCGGATCAGTGGGTCAAGAGCCGAGAAAGCCTCGTCCATCAGCATGATCGGTGTGTTCGCGGTCAGCGCCCGGGCAATGCCCACACGCTGTTGCATCCCACCGGACAATTGCGCTGGATAATGGTTCTCGAACCCGCTCAGACCCACGCGATCCAGCCACTTGGCGGCTTCACGGTCGCAAGTCGCCTCGTCCTCGCCGCGCACCGAGAGCGGCATGCCTGCGTTCTTCAGCACGGTCTTGTGCGGCAATAACGCGAACTTCTGGAACACCATCGACATCTTTTCCTGTCGAGCATGGCGCAACCCGTCCTCGGACAGTTGCATCACATCCTCACCCTGCACGATGATCTCGCCCGCAGTGGGTTCGATCAATCGGTTCAGGTGGCGGATCAGCGTGGATTTGCCCGAGCCTGACAGGCCCATGACAACTGTGATTTCGCCCGCCTGCATATCGACGTTGATGTTGTTGAGACCCAATACGTGCCCGTGCCGTGCCAACAATTCTTCCTTGCCCATGCCTCCTTTGACATGCTGCAACACGTCCTTGTCGCGGGTGCCAAAGATTTTATAGAGCCCGGACAGGCTGACCATTGGTTGTGTCATCGAACAGGCTCCTTAGTGTTTGACTTGGGTTTTATCGACCCGTGTGAGAGCTGCTTTGGACACGCGATCAAGGATCACTGCGAGCAGCACGATGCCGATGCCAGCGACGATGCCCACACCCAGTTCAAGGTTCCGGATACCGCGCAACACGTTCACGCCCAGACCGGGTGCCGAAACAAGAGAGGCGATCACGACCATGGCAAGGCTCATCATGATGGTCTGGTTTATTCCGGCCATGATATTGGGCAACGCCAAAGGGAGTTGCACCCGCAACAGTTTCTGGCGATCTGTCATGCCAAAGGCATTGGCCGCCTCAATCACGTCCCTGTCGACAAGCCGGATGCCCAGATCGGTCAGGCGGATCACAGGGACAATCGCGTAAAGGATGATTGCAATCCCGTAGAGTTTGGATTCCGTGACCGAGAACAAGAAAATCAGAGGGATCAGGTACACGAAGGTCGGCAGGGTCTGCAGCAGGTCGAGTAACGGAACCACGCTTTTTTGCAATCGGTCAGATTTCGACATGGCAATGCCAATGGGTACACCGAACAGCACCGATATCGTCGTACATACAAAGATGATCGACAGAGTCTGCATCGCCACATCGTAGTGGTCTACGACGGCCAGCAGCATAATCGAGACGGCGACGAAGATCGTCACAGGGCGCGAACGCGACGCGTACCAGGAAATCGCCACCAGAAGCGGGACCATGATGAACCATGGCGTCGCTTCAAACAGCCAAAGTGCGCCATCCAATATCCAGCTCAATGGCTGTGTGATCGGGTCCAGAACGGTTTTCAGGACCGGTTTGGCTGCCAGAAACCCTTCTTCGATCCCGTTGGTTACATCGCGCGACTGCCATATGCGGTTGCAGCTTTCGTGCAGATTATCAAACGAGGGAATTGGAATGAGCGGCCCAGAGGCCTCTTCTCCTCCTGCTTGCGCCGCAAGGTCCGCCAGCGAAAGAGGCGCTTTATCGTCTGGCGTGCCACACCATTCGCTCAAACCCAATGCGCTGAATAACTTGTCATAGAAGGCCATTTATCCCACTTTCCGATCTTCTTCAGTGCGTTAGGGGCATCACTGAGGATGCCCCTGTTCGTGCAGTTTACTGCAGCAATGCGGAAAGTTTGTCGCGCGCAGCATCGTTAAGCCACGCCCCCCAGACATCCTTGTAGGTCGTCAGAAAGTGCACAGCACCTTCATCGTAGGAGGCATTGTTGTCCTCGACCCATGCCAGCGTTTCGCCCATCTGTGCGTTGGTGAAGGACAGATTTGTCATCAGTTCAGAGATTTCTGCGTTTTCGGCCATGAATTCCTTGGAAAGAACTGTAACCACTTCGCTGCGGGGGAAGGCGCTCATTGCTGGCGTCTCGCATTCCGCCGTGATGTTGCAGGCATGCTTTTCAGGGTCATGGGGGCCCATTTCGACCAGGGTCATCGGGTATTTGCCCAATACCGATGTCGGTGCCCAATAGAAGCCGAACCACGGCTCTTTGTTTTCGTAGGCGGCCGCGATCGAAGCCGCAAGGGTTTCGCCTGATCCATGCACGAAGTTTTCAATGCCTGCATCAATCAGCCCGCCTGCCTTCATCAGGTTGGTGCTGACATTCAGACAGGTCCATCCCTCGGGGCAATTGTGAAAGCGATTTCCGACGAGTTCGGGGTTGGCTGCGATGCCTTCAATTGTTGCCAGTTCCGGATGCTCCTCCACAAGGTAGTTCGGAACAAAGAACCCTTCGACACCGCCATCTGACAGAACTTCGGTCACAGGAATGATTGCACCTGAGTCAACCAGCCCTTGGTAAGCCGGCGCGCCGTTTGTCCAGATTTCAGTCAGAATATCGGGCTCTCCTGTCTCGGAAACGGATGCCAGCGCAGGGTTGCTCGAGAGCGGAACCGTGGTCACTTCGCAACCATAGCCTTGCTCCATCAGAAACTTCGAGACCGCGGTCACAATTTGCGCTGACCCCCAATCGGCCTGCATCAGTGATACTTCACCGCATTCGTTTGCCTGGGCCGCCGAAGCGGTGATTGCCGCAGCAAATACACACCCGAGACCCGCTGATATCTTGAACATTTATTTCCTCCTTGTCATCGGCGAAACAGGGGCAGAGAAACGCTCCAATCCAAAATTCGCCTTATTTGTAGCGATGATTTGTACCGATAGGCCCAAGAGTAAAAAACTGAAAAGAATTTTGAATCATGTACAATTGCTTACAGGTAGAATGTCACAGCCAAGCTCGTGCACAGTGAACATCGTTCCAACGAATACGTGTTAGATGCAATTCTTTGTGTGACATATACAGGTGAGTTCTCAGATCTTTTTTAAGAGACAGAACGAGGTGTCATCACACTCAGGGATGCCCATTCAGGACACGTCACTTTCATTCGAGCGAGATGCAGCATTGAGTCAATGTGGGCGCCCTACGGTCATTTGCTTCTTTTGCGATGAATGTCCGATATGGCCCGCTTCACTAAATTCAGCAGTCAGAACGGATATCATGACCGAACGCTGATTGGGCTTTCTTCACTCCCAGAAAGGTATTTGCCACCGCCCGATAGAGGCGATGGCAAACTTTTAGTGGTCAGAATTGCAATTTAAGCTGGTCAAATTGCAAACTGTTGTTGGTTTTCACAACAACAAACCCACTACTTCAGATCACCCGCATTTAGAGTGACCGCAGCTACGGCAGGTCATGCATCCTTCGATCATCACCATGTCGAACTGACCGCAGGACGGGCAGGCTTTGCCGCGGGGGCCGTCGAGGTTGACCACTTGCGCCTGAGGGTCGGATTTCAGCCCCATCCCTTCGCCCTCAAGGAAGCCTATATTGATCAGGTGCTGCTCGATCACTCCGCCAATCGCGGCCAGGATCGAGGGGATGTATTTGCCTTTCACCCAGGCCCCGCCACGCGGGTCGAACACCGCCTTGAGTTCCTCGACCACAAAGGACACATCACCGCCCCGACGGAACACGGCCGAGATCATGCGGGTCAGCGCAAGCGTCCATGCATAATGCTCCATGTTCTTGGAGTTGATGAATACCTCGAACGGACGACGGCGGCCGCCAATGACAATGTCATTTATGGTCAGGTAAATCGCATGCTCGCTGTCGGGCCATTTCAACTTATATGTTGACCCCTCTAGCGATTGTGGGCGGTCCAGCGGTTCGGACATATAGATGACATCGCCGCCATCAACCTCGTGCGGCGCATCCGCACTTTCTCCAGGAGCTTTGTCGGCACTCTCTGATACGGTCAGAACCGACCCCGTCACATCGTTGGGGCGATAGGTCGTGCACCCTTTGCAGCCCTGATCCCAGGCCTGCATGTAGACATCTTTGAAAGCGTCAAAGCTGATATCCTCGGGGCAGTTGATCGTCTTGGAAATCGAGCTGTCGATCCATTTCTGTGCCGCCGCCTGCATCTTGACATGATCAGACGGAGGCAGCGTCTGCGCGTTGACGAAATAGTCGGGCAGGTCCTTATCACCAAACTTGTCGCGCCACATCTGAACAGCGTAATCCACGACTTCTTCTTCGGTGCGTGAGCCATCTTTTTGCAGGACCTTGCGCGTATACGCATAGGCAAAGACCGGCTCGATCCCCGAAGAGACGTTGCCCGCGTACAGGGAAATCGTCCCCGTCGGGGCAATCGACGTCAGCAGCGCGTTGCGGATGCCGTGTTCGCGGATCGCATCGCGTACGTCGTCATCCATCTGCAGCATTGTGCCGCTGGCCAGGTACTTCTCGGCTTCGAACAAGGGAAACGCCCCCTTTTCCTTTGCCAAATCGACCGACGCCAGATACGCGGCGCGGGCGATTGCGTGCAACCAGCGCTCGGTCTGACGCGCCGCCTCGTCAGAGCCATAGCGTAGACCCAGCATCAACAGTGCATCGGCCAGCCCGGTGACACCCAAACCAATGCGGCGTTTATCTTGCGCCTCGGCCTCTTGTTCGGCCAGCGGGAATTTCGAGGCGTCGACCACATTGTCCATCATGCGAACGGCGGTGGCGACCAGCTCTTGCAGCGCGGCCTCATCGAGATGTGCGGCATCCTCGAACGGTCCGGCCACCAGACGCGCCAGGTTGATCGAGCCCAACAGACAGGCGCCATACGGCGGCAGGGGCTGTTCACCGCAGGGGTTCGTCGCCGCGATGGTCTCGACATAGCTGAGGTTGTTGGCCGCATTGATCCGATCGATGAAGATCACACCTGGCTCGGCATAGTCGTAAGTGGCCTGCATGATCTTGTTCCAAAGATCGCGGGCCTGGATGGTGTGATAGACCTTGCCATCAAACACCAGTTCCCACGGGCCATCGGCCTTGACTGCCTCCATGAACGGATCTGTCACCAGAACCGACATGTTGAACATGCGCAGACGTGCCGGGTCGGATTTGGCGGTGATGAACTGTTCGATATCGGGATGATCGCAGCGCATGGTCGCCATCATCGCCCCGCGGCGCGACCCCGCAGACATGATCGTCCGGCACATCGCGTCCCACACATCCATAAAGCTCAGCGGCCCCGAGGCGTCCGCCGCCACCCCGTGTACATCCGCCCCACGCGGACGAATGGTTGAGAAATCATAGCCGATCCCCCCACCCTGCTGCATGGTCAGGGCGGCCTCTTTCAACATATCGAAAATACCGCCCATGCTGTCTGGTATGGTTCCCATGACAAAACAGTTGAACAGGGTCACCCGGCGCGCAGTGCCCGCACCGGCAGTGATGCGTCCGGCGGGCAGATATTTGAAATCCTCCAACGCCTCAAAGAACTTGTCTTCCCAATGAGCAGGGTCCTGTTCCACGCGGGCCAGATCGCGAGCGATACGGCGCCAGCTGTCTTCAACCGTTTGGTCTATGGGCGTTCCATCCGCCTGTTTAAAGCGGTATTTCATGTCCCAGATCTGCTCGGCGATGGGGGCGGCAAAGCGGCTCATTGGTGATTCCCTGTCTTGAAAGAGGTATCCAGATTAGCCCAATTCGCACCTTCACCACAACACCTTGATGAAGCGGTGCAGAAGGCTACAATATAAAGGTAGCCTTGGGACGACTCTGTGGGAAAGCTGTGGATAAGTACGTAAACCTCATAAAACTGTCCGTCGGATCAGAAAGCGTCGACACGCTGATCGCATGGCAGGAGAGTCGCATGCCTCTTTACGAGGACGGATTGCCGCGCCACGTGACACGCATGTGGCCCAAACGCGAGGCAGAGATTCTGATTGGCGGATCAATCTATTGGGTGATCAAAGGCGTTGTGCAATGCCGTCAGCGCATCCTACGAATGGACGAAGTGATCGGGGATGACGGCATTCGCCGCTGCGCCATTATTCTGGATCCTGAGGTTCATCGCACCCAGAACGCCCTGAAACGCCCCTTTCAGGGGTGGCGTTATCTCAAACCCGAGGACACCCCCGCCGATCTGCCAAAAACCCGCGCGCAGGACGATGCCCTGCCCGATGATCTGAACCGCGCGCTGGCGGATATCGGCGTGCTGTAATCAGGCCAGACGGTCGAGCACCTCAGTCAGAACATCTTTGTCTTCGTCCGTATACTTGGCCACCCGGCTGCGCCATAGGGTTGCCTGCGATTGCAGGATCAGCCCGTCTGTCAGGATTTTCAGGTGGTTGGCGCGCAGGGTTTCCCCCGTTGATGTGATATCGGCAATCGCTTCGGCGGTTTCATTCACTACCGTGCCTTCGGTCGCCCCCTGGCTGTCGACCAGCGTATAATCGGCCACGCCCGCATCTGTCAGAAATTCACGCACCAACCGGTGGTATTTGGTGGCAATCCGCAGGCGGTGGCCGTGGGTCTTGCGAAAAGCCGCCGCCGCCGCGTCAAGGTCATCAAGCGTGTCCACGTCGACCCAGCAGGCTGGCGTAGCGATGATCAGATCGGCCTTGCCAAACCCAAGCGGAGATACTTCTTCGACCTGCTGTTCCCAGCGCGGCAGTTTTTCATGCACCAGATCAATTCCGGTGACGCCCAGATGAATGCGACCAGCAGCCAATTCACGCGGAATTTCCCCCGCCGATAACAGGATCAGCGAGACACCCTCGATCCCTTCCACCTTACCGGCATATTCGCGGTCCGACCCACTGCGAGACAGGGTGATGCCGCGCTTTTCGAACCAAGAGAACGTCTTTTCCATCAACCGGCCTTTTGAAGGCACGCCCAGTTTCAGGCTCATTGCGCGTCCTCCTTAATCTCCAGCATCAGATCCGGGCGGATCACGCCGCCAACGGCCGGAATTTCTGCCCCTTTGCCCAAGTGGCGGGTCAACGCGTCATAGCGGCCCCCGGTGGCAATGGGTGGCAGGTCCGGTCGGCCCTCGGCGTAGAAACCAAAGACAAACCCGTCATAGTATTCCATTGAGGTCCGGCCATAAGCCGCCTCGAAATCCAGCCGATCCACATCAACACCGCGCGCTTGCAAGGCCGCGATCCGCGCCTCAAGCCGGTCCAGTGCCGGGGTGATCTGCGGCAAGTCCACCGCCACATCGCGCAGCTGTTCAAGCGCAAAGGGCATGGTTTCGCGGACGTTCAGCAGGGTTTCCAACCCGGCCAGTTCGTTGTCGGAAATCGGGGGCGTATCGCGATCCTCGCGCAGGGCTTCGATCCGGGCCTTGATCTCGGATGCGCGGCGCTTGCCGATCATCGGCGCGTCGGTTGCCAACGGGTCGGCGGCCTCAAGCAAGGTCTTGCGCCCCTCGGGCCCTGGTTTGCGCCCTGCGAAACGGTCCAGCAAGACGCGAAAACGGCGGGGCCGCCACAGATGGCGCATCAGGGCCGCCTTGCGCCGGTCGGAAGTCCTCAGCCCCTGGACAGCAGCGGTCAGAATACCGATATCCCCGGTTGCCGCCCGCAGGGGCAACCCACGCAGTTGCAACGCAAACAGCGAAAACACTTCGGCATCGGCACTGGCCGGATCGGTGCGATCAAACACCTCATACCCGACCTGGATATATTCATTCGCGCGATCAGGATCGTGTTCCTGCCGTCGAAACACCTCACCCGAATAGGTATAGCGCGCCGGTTCGGCACCGTCGGACATGTGCATCTGCACCACCGGCAGCGTGAAATCCGGGCGCAGCATTTGTTCACCATGCAGCGCATCCGAGGTCACGTAAGCACGGGCGCGAATGTCTTCCCCATAGAGGTCCAGCAACGTTTCAGCCGGTTGCAACAGAGGCGGATCAACAACCCGGGCACCTGCGGTCTCGAAACGCACGCGCATCATCGCGGCGCGCGCCTGTATCTGAGTACGGTTGGCCATGGCTCAGTCCTGACTGTCCAGAATTTCGCGCACCTTGGCGACCAGATCACCGCGCGGCACCTCGAACTGGCTGGGGCGTTCTTTCCATTCCTCAAGCGTGGCGCTTTCGGCGATCTTGGCACCGAGGATCAGGTCCTTGATCTGCAGGATCCCGTTCGCCTTTTCGTCGCCGCCTTCGATCACCGCAATGGGTGAGTTCCGTTTGTCCGCATATTTCAGCTGATTGCCAAAGTTCTTGGGGTTGCCCAGATACACCTCGGCCCGGATGCCCGCATTGCGCAACTCGGCCACCATGGCCTGATAATCCGCCATGCGGTCGCGATCCATGACGGTGACAACCACCGGCCCCTTGTCCTGTGCGCTGATCCGCCCCTTTTCGCGCAGGGCGGCCAGCAGACGGTCAACCCCGATCGAGACGCCGGTCGCGGGCACTTCCTGCCCGGTGAATCGCTTGACCAGATCGTCATAGCGCCCGCCGCCTGCGACAGAGCCGAACTGCCGCTTGCGGCCTTTCTCGTCAAAGATATCAAAGGTCAACTCGGCCTCATAGACCGGACCGGTGTAATAGCCCAACCCACGCACGACCGATGGGTCAATCTCGATCCGATCCGCGCCATAGCCGCCGGCTTCCAGCAAGGTCCCGATCTGTTCCAGTTCGCCAATGCCATCCGCACCGATTTGGCTGTCACCCACGGCGGCACGCAGATTGGCCAGCGTTCCTGCGGTATCTGCAGCTTTGGAGGTCAGGAAGGCGATGACCGGTTCTGCCTGATCATCGCTTAGACCCACGCCGTCGATGAAGGCACCTGACGCGTCCAGACGACCCTTGGTCAGCAATTCGCGCACGCCTGCTTCGCCCACCTTATCGAACTTGTCGATGGTGCGCAGCACGCTGTCACGGGCGGCGGCGTCTTCGCCCAGACCCATCGCCTCGAGCACGCCGTTCAGTACCTTGCGATTATTCACCCGCACCAGATAGTCACCGCGCGGGATGCCCACGGTTTCCAGCGTATCCGACAACATGGCGCAAATCTCGGCATCCGCCGCCATTGATGCGGTACCCACCGTATCCGCATCACATTGATAAAACTGACGATACCGCCCCGGGCCTGGCTTTTCGTTGCGCCAGACCGGACCCATCGCATAGCGGCGATACGGTGTCGGCAGATCGTTGCGGTGCTGCGCATAGACGCGGGCCAATGGCGCGGTCAGGTCATAGCGCAGGGCCATCCAATCGCCCTTGTCGTTCTCATCGAATTCCTGCCAGGCAAAGACGCCTTCGTTCGGACGATCTACGTCAGGCAGGAACTTGCCCAGCGCTTCGACCGTTTCGACCGCGCTGCTCTCCAAAGCATCAAAGCCATAGCGATGATAGACACCCGCGATAGTCCGCAGCATCTCGGTGCGCTGCGTAACTTCCTCGCCAAAATAGTCGCGAAACCCCTTCGGCGTTACGGCCTTAGGGCGGGGCTGTTTCTTGGGCTTGGCCATTTGGGGCGTCCTTGGGCGTTAAGTGTTCCGCGCGCGGTCTATCCCATGGCCCGTTTCGGGGCAAGGCGCGCTTTCGCTGGCCTTGCACAGCCGGTGCCGTTATGACCGGCCCGAGACAGGAGTTTCCAATGCAACATCTGGAAGAGCAGATCGCCCATCTGACCCGCACGGTCGAAGATCTGAACACAATCGTCACGCGCCAGCAGGATGAGATCGACAACTTGACCCGCCGGGTTGAGGTGCTGATGCGCCGCGAAGGTGAACGGGCACAAGAAGGATCAGGCGGCATCATCCTAGGAGACGAACGCCCGCCGCATTACTGAGCGATTACAAGCCGAGCGTCGTTTTCACCGCATTGTCGACAACCCCGCCCAACAGGGCATGCTGGTCCTCGGCGCAGCCCTCTCTCAATGCGGCTATGAATGTCTCGCGCAGTTTCGCTTTGTCCTCGTCCGTGCTTGCGTGATCATTGATATCAATCTGGCGGTTATAGATCGACAGCGCTGTCATCTTCTCGACAACCGCAAAGATATAGGCCTCATCACCGTCCGCCTCTTCAACCACCGTTGCACATGTATGATACATGACGGGCAATGCGTCCTGAACCATTTGTTCAGCAGTTTCATCGGCGATGGCCATGCCCGGAACGATCATGCACAGGCTTGCGAGAGCGGTTTTCATTTGGGTCACACGCATCGCAATCATTTCCAGTTATGCCCAATAAAGGCCCCGGCCACGCCGCCGATTGCCGCGCCCTTGCCATCACCAATCAAAGCACCGACGCCCGCCCCGATCAACGCGCCTTCGATGGTGTTCTTTTTCTTCTTGTTGTCCGCCACGCTTGCCGAGGCTGTGACCAAGGCCATCGACGCGGCCAATATCAATGTTCGAAAACCGAAATGTGGGATCGTCATATGGTTGCCCTCCTGTGGCATCACCAGAAAATCTCTTTCAGTCCTCAGCCTACCCGGCGGGCGAATGTCAGGCAACTTTTCCGGGGCGGTCAGATTTCCTCGACCGACATCACACCGTCCAGCGACTTGATCGCCCCTTTGATCTGCGGGTTGATCGGGAATTCCTGGCCAAGGTCCATCTCGACATCTCCCGGCAGGCCAGGATCAAGCAGGCACAGATGGATAGGCCCTTTCGCAGCCCCCTTGGCTGCGCCAGCGGCATCTTCCAGAACTTTGGCAACTGTGGGCAGAACCTGCGGCTGATCAACAAAAATGCGCAGCCCGGTCGCCCCTGCCTCGGCCACGACCGCATCTACCGGCCCGACGGACCGGCCTAGAAGTTTGAGTTGATCGGCCTCCATCGTTGCTTCGGCGGTCAGCACCACCTGTGCACCGGTTTCCAGAAACTCACGGGATTTCTCCAGCGTTTCGGAAAACAGTGTGACCTCATAGGCACCTGTAGGGTCAGAAAGTTGGGCAAAGGCAAACCGGTTTCCGCGCGCAGATTTCCGTTCCTGCCGCCCAGCCACTACACCGGCCATCTTGGCGATCAGCGGACCCGAGCGTGCCTTTTCCATCACCTCATCCAGTGTCAGTACCTGCTTGCGTTTTAGGGCAGGCATATAATCATCCAGCGGGTGGCCGGACAGGTAAAATCCGATGGCCTTGAACTCTTCGCTCAAACGCTCGGCAGGCAACCAGTCCGGCGTCGGCGAAAGGCGTGGCTCGGGCAGGTCGTCGCCCGCCTCGCCGAACAGCGATACCTGGTTCGAGTTCTTCTGATCGTGGATCGCAGCTGAATATTGCACCAGTGGATCAAGGCTTTCGAAGACGCGGCGGCGGTTCTTGTCGAGTTCATCAAACGCGCCAGCACGCGCTAGCATTTCCAAGGGCCGCTTGCCGACCTTCTTCAGATCAACGCGGCGGGCAAAGTCGAAGAGGTTGACGAACGGTTTGCCTGCACGTCCTTCTACTACCAAATTCATCGCCTCAACGCCGACGTTTTTCAACGCGCCCAGCGCGTAAACCAGATGCTGATCCACCACGTCAAACGTGGATTGCGAGCGGTTCACGCAGGGCGGTATGTAAGGCAGTTCCAACCCTTTGCGGACTTCCTCGAAGTAAACCGCCAGCTTGTCAGTCAGATGGATATCGCAGTTCATGACGCCGGCCATGAACTCGACCGGGTGGTTCGCCTTCAACCAGCCGGTCTGATAGCTGACCACGGCATAGGCGGCAGCGTGGGATTTGTTGAAGCCATAGTTGGCGAATTTATCCAACAGGTTCCAGACCTCGGTCGCCTTAGCCTCGTCCACGTCATTCTCAGCAGCGCCTTTGAGGAACTTAGGCCGCTCGGCATCCATCGCCTCCTGAATTTTCTTACCCATCGCGCGGCGCAACAAATCCGCTCCGCCAAGGCTATAGCCCGCCATTTCCTGAGCAATCTGCATAACCTGTTCCTGGTAGACGATAATGCCTTGGGTTTCGTCCAGGATATGGTCGATGGAAGGATGCAGCGTGTCCCGTTCGCTCAGCTTGTTCTTGACCTCGCAGAACTTGGGGATGTTCTCCATCGGGCCCGGACGGTATAGCGCGACGAGGGCGATGATATCCTCGATACAATCCGGTTTCATCCGCTTGAGCGCATCCATCATGCCCGAGGATTCCACTTGGAACACCGCTACGGTCTTGGCCGCTGAGTAGAGTTTGTAAGTCGCTTCATCATCCAGCGGGATGGCGTTAATCTGGTTCGCGGCCCCTTCGGCGGCTTCGTACAGCTCGGTGCCATCAGCAGCGATGTGCAGGTCGCGCCCGGATTTGAAGATCAGATCCATCGCATTCTGGATCACGGTCAGGGTTTTCAGGCCCAGAAAGTCGAATTTAACCAGACCGGCCTGTTCTACCCATTTCATGTTGAATTGGGTCGCAGGCATGTCGGAACGCGGATCCTGATACAGCGGCACCAGCGCATCCAGCGGACGGTCGCCAATCACCACACCAGCCGCGTGGGTCGACGCGTTTCGCAACAGCCCCTCGACCTGCTGGCCATAAGTCAGCAGACGGTCCACAACCTCCTCGTTACGCGCCTCTTCACGCAGACGCGGTTCGTCTTTAAGCGCCTTTTCAATCGAGACGGGTTTCACCCCTTCGACCGGGATCATCTTGGACAGACGGTCCACCTGCCCATATGGCATCTGCAAAACCCGCCCGATGTCACGCACGGCGGCCTTCGACAGCAGCGCGCCAAAAGTTATGATCTGCCCAACCTTGTCGCGCCCATATTTCTGCTGCACGTAGCGGATCACCTCTTCGCGGCGGTCCATGCAGAAGTCGATATCGAAGTCAGGCATCGATACCCGTTCGGGGTTCAGGAAGCGTTCGAACAGCAGCGAATAACGCAACGGATCAAGGTCGGTGATCGTCAGCGCATAGGCCACCAGCGACCCCGCGCCCGAGCCCCGCCCCGGCCCAACCGGGATGTCCTGATCCTTTGACCATTGGATGAAATCGGCAACGATCAGGAAATAACCGGGAAACCCCATGCCCTCGATGATGTCCAGTTCGAAATCCAGCCGCTTCTGATACTCTTCAGGGGTTACCGCATGCGGGATCACGGCCAGACGTTTCTGCAGACCTTCATTGGCGATGCGGCGCAGCTCGGCCACCTCGTCATCAGCGAATTTCGGCAGGATCGGATCGCGGCGATAGGCCATGAACGCACAACGCCTTGCGATCTCGACCGTGTTTTCGATTGCTTCGGGCAGATCGGCGAACAGGGTCGCCATTTCCTGCTGCGACTTGAAATAATGCTGTGCGGTCAGACGGCGGCGGCCATCCTGCTGATCGACATAAGCGCCCTCGGCAATACAGATCAGCGCATCATGCGCTTCGTACATGTCCGTGGTTGGGAAGTAGACATCGTTGGTAGCCACCAGCGGAAGGTTCTTGGCATAGGCCATTTCAACATGGCCGCGCTCGGTCAGACGTTCGGCCTCGGGCTGACCACCCTCGCCTGGATGACGCTGTAATTCGACATACAGACGATCCGGGAACATGGTTGCAAGGCGATCCACCAAGACCTCGGCCGCTGGGCGCTGCCCTTGCTGCAACAAGCGACCCACCGGTCCGTCGGGGCCGCCAGACAGGCAGATCAGACCATCCGAGCGCCCTGCCAGTTCATCCAATGCCACCTGCGGCAACTGCCCGCCCTTGTCCACATACAGGCAAGAGCTGAGCTTCATTAGGTTTTCATACCCGGCCTCTGACTGCGCCAGCAGCACCAGCGGCGCGGGGGCTTTCGCTTTCTCGCCCGGTTGCGCCGGCAGATAGGTCAGATCGACCTGGCACCCCATGATCGGCTGAACGCCCGCTCCGCTCGCGGTGACCGAAAACTCCAACGCAGAGAACATGCTGTTGGTGTCCGTGACGGCGACGGCGGGCATCTCAAGCTTTTCACACAGACCAGGCAGCTTTTTCAGCCGCACGGCGCCTTCCAGCAGGGAATATTCGGTGTGAACGCGGAGGTGGATGAATCGTGGAGTGCTGCTCATGCCGCCCACGCTATCGCAGCCGGTAGTGGTACAAAAGCCTGAACCGTAGGTTCGGATTGCCAAAAAAACATGCGTTGATTGTTCGGGAAATCCATAAGGTGCTTCGGACTCTGAGGATGAAACATGCTACAAAACCTTTTAGTTTCAAGGTGATGAACATCGAAACCACATGAAACACAAGGATCGGACCAATGAAATGATACATCAGAAGCGCGGTTTTTCTTGCCAGATTGGCTGCGCTGTTTCTAACATCTAGTGGCAAGCTATCCGCCCGCACTCTTTCTACGTCGCATCGAAGGAGAGCATTCAGAGGCGCAATTCGGTAACGCGACGGGTTTCACGAATGGATATCACGTTTCTTCTGAACGGAGAGACAGTGGAGTTGGCGAATGTCGATCCGACAGTCACCTTGTTGGATTGGCTGCGCGAGGATCGCTCTCTGACCGGCACCAAAGAGGGCTGCAACGAAGGTGATTGCGGTGCCTGCACTGTCATGGTGACGGATCAGGGAGGAGCCAAAGCTCTAAACTCCTGCATTCTGTTCCTGCCTCAGCTCCACGGCAAAGCGGTGCGCACCGTCGAAGGCGCCAGCAGCCCGGACGGGAAGGCCCACCCGGTTCAGCAGGCAATGGTTGATCTGCACGGGTCGCAATGTGGCTTTTGCACCCCCGGCTTTGTAATGTCGATGGTGGCCGGGCATGCGAATGGTGCAACCGATCACGACACACAGCTGGCCGGGAACCTGTGCCGCTGTACGGGCTATGTGCCGATTATCCGTGCCGCCAAAGCCGCCGAAAAGCACCCTGTTCCCGTCTGGGTCAAGGACAAGCCTGACGCAGCACCCGCCTCGTCTCCTATGCTGCCGCGGTCCTCGGACGAGCTTGCCGCCATTTATGCCGAACACCCAGAGGCCACCCTGGTCGCTGGCGCGACCGATGTAGGCCTTTGGGTCACCAAACAGTTGCGCGACCTGAAAACAGTAATCTTCATGAACGGTTGCGATGATCTGAAACAGATCACGGTTACAGACGATGAAATTCACCTTGGTGCCATGGTCGATATGAACCGCATGGGCGAAGCGCTGGGGGATCTGCACCCCTCTTATGCTGAAATGATCCGCCGCTATGCCAGCGTACAGGTGCGGCACGCCGCAACCGTCGGCGGTAATATTGCCAATGGGTCACCAATCGGTGACAACCCACCTGCACTGATTGCCCTCGGCGCCAGCCTGCACCTGCGCAAAGGTGACACAAGGCGAACGCTGCCCTTGGAAGAGTTCTTCATCGACTATGGAAAACAGGATCGCGTACCCGGAGAATTCGTCGAAGCCGTAAGCTTCCCGCGCCAGGCGGATCGGTTGAAATGCTACAAGCTCAGCAAGCGGTTTGATCAGGATATTTCGGCCGTTTGTGGGTGTTTCAACATTACCGTTGCAGAAGGTACCGTCACTCAGGCGCGCATCGCATTTGGCGGCATGGCGGGCGTTCCGAAACGCGCCACTCAAGTCGAAGCTTCGTTGACCGGCAAGCCATGGACAGCTGCTACCGTTCAATCCGCTCTGACGATGTTTGCCGAGGATTACGCGCCAATGTCAGATATGCGCGCCTCGGCTCATTACCGCCTTGAGACGGCGAAAGCGATGCTGGAACGTTATTTCCTTGAAGATCAGGGCCAGGTAACCAATGTGCTGGAGGTGTCGGCATGAGCGTGACAAAACCACTGCCTCATGACGCCGCGCCGCTACATGTGTCCGGTTCGGCCCGCTATGTGGACGATATCCCAACACCAAAAGGCACGTTGCATCTGGCCTTTGGTCTCAGTCCCATCGCCAAGGGCACAATCGCCGCGATTGACCTGTCTGCAGTCAAAGCTGCCGACGGTGTCGTCATGGTGATGACCGCCGAAGACCTGCCCTTTGCGAATGATGTCTCACCGTCCATTCACGATGAACCTTTGTTGTCGGACGGCTCTGTCCACTATATCGGGCAGCCCGTATTTTTGGTTGTCGCCACCAGCCATCTGGCCGCGCGCAAAGCTGCACGACTGGGCAAGATCGACTATACTGAAGAAACACCAATTCTGACGATTGAAGAGGCGCTGGCCGCCGACAGTCGGTTCGAGGACGGCCCGCGCATCTACACCAAAGGTGATGCAGACGCCGCCATCGCAGGCGCGGCGCATGTGATCGAAGGCAGTTTTGAGCTTGGCGGGCAAGAGCATTTCTATCTGGAAGGTCAGGCTGCACTAGCGGTGCCGAATGAGGGTGCTGATATGCTGGTCCACAGTTCAACCCAGCACCCGACTGAGATTCAGCACAAAGTGGCAGAGGCTCTGGGCGTTCCCATGCATGCTGTGCGCGTTGAAACCCGGCGCATGGGCGGCGGGTTCGGGGGCAAGGAAAGCCAGGGCAACGCTCTGGCTGTTTCCTGCGCAGTGGCTGCGCGGGCAACCGGCACAGCCTGCAAGATGCGCTATGACCGCGATGACGACATGATCATCACCGGTAAGCGGCATGCCTTTCGCATTGGCTATAGGGCCGGGTTCGATCAGGATGGGCATATTCAGGGGGTATCCTTTCTGCACCATGCCATATGCGGATGGGCACAAGACCTGTCGCTGCCCGTCGCGGACCGGGCGATGCTGCATTCCGACAATGCGTATCTGCTGCCCAATGCGCGGATCGAAAGTCACCGGCTGAAAACCAACACCCAATCTGCCACCGCCTATCGGGGGTTTGGAGGCCCTCAGGGTATGGTTGGAATCGAACGCGTCATGGACCACGCCGCGCATGAGCTGGGTCTGGACCCGGTCGAACTGCGCCGCAGGAACTATTACGCTGCCCCGGCGGGTACCGATGACCATGCCCCTGATCGCAATGGCGGCGATACGCCAAACACCACCCCTTATGGCATGGAAGTCGAAGATTTCGAACTTCACGGCATGACCGAAGCCTTGTTGAATTCCAGCGACTATGCCGCGCGCAAGGCAGCAATTCAGAAATGGAATGCCGAGAACAGCGTGATCAAAAAGGGCATCGCCTTCTCTCCGGTCAAGTTCGGCATTTCCTTCACTCTGACCCATCTGAATCAGGCCGGCGCGCTGGTGCATGTGTACCAGGACGGGTCCGTGCACCTGAACCATGGCGGTACCGAGATGGGCCAGGGCCTGTTTCAAAAAGTGGCCCAGGTTGCCGCCTCACGCTTTGGTATTCCGCTAGAGATGGTGAAGATCACCGCCACAGACACGGCCAAAGTGCCGAACACCTCGGCAACGGCGGCATCCTCGGGAAGCGATCTCAACGGCATGGCGGTGAAAGCCGCCTGTGACACAATCCGCGACCGGATGGCAGAGTATCTGGCCGAGCGACATCAGGCCGACCCGTCGGCTGTCACCTTCGGGGATGGTCATGTATCGGTTGGTGAGGAACGCTATACCTTTGCCGAAGCGGCTGCGCTGACCTATCAGGGCCGCATCAGCCTTTCGGCCACCGGCTTCTATAAGACACCCAAGATCGAATGGGACCGGATCAAAGGCCAAGGTCGTCCGTTTTTCTACTTCGCCTATGGCGCCTCGATCACCGAAGTTGCCGTGGACACACTAACCGGTGAGAACCGCATCTTGCGCACGGATATCCTGCATGACGCGGGCGCGTCGCTGAACCCTGCGCTGGATATCGGTCAGGTCGAAGGTGGCTATGTGCAGGGCGCGGGTTGGTTGACGACCGAAGAACTCGTCTGGGATGGCACAGGCAATCTGCGCACCCATGCGCCATCGACCTACAAGATCCCGGCTTGTTCCGACCGCCCCGACATCTTCAACGTTGCGCTTTGGGAGGCTGAAAACCGTGAGGACACGATCTATCGCTCGAAAGCAGTAGGCGAACCTCCATTCATGCTTGGGATATCCGCCTGGCTGGCACTGTCGAATGCGGTGGCGGCCTGCGGAAACAGCTACCCCGCATTGGATGCCCCCGCCACGGCAGAAGAAGTCTGGCATGGTGTCCAAAGGATGAAGGGGGACGACTGATGGGATTTGACCTTGAGACTTTGAGGGAGGCGGTCAAAACCCATGGGCGCGTGATCCGGGTAGTCATCGCCGGGATCAAGGGCTCGTCCCCACGTGAGGTTGGTGCCGCAATGCTGGTCTGGCAGGACGGGCAATCCGGCACGATCGGCGGCGGCACACTTGAGTTTCAGGCAGCCGAAGCGGCGCGGATACAAACCGCCCAATCGCGCCTGACCCATCACGCGCTTGGCCCCGACATGGGCCAGTGCTGCGGTGGCGCTGTTTCCTTGCTAAGCGAGGTCTATGACCGCAACAACATCAACGATCTGGACGACAGCATCATCGCGCGACCAACATCGGGCCAGGACATGCCACTGTCGGTCAAACGCCTGTTGACCGAAGCCCGCGGACAGGGGATTGCACCAGAGGCACAGCTGATCGAAGGCTGGATGGTCGAGCCGGTCCACAAACCCGCGCGTGCACTGTGGGTCTGGGGCGCGGGTCACGTCGGTCGCGCCTTGGTGGATGTCCTGTCACCGCTGCCCGATCTCGCAATCACCTGGGTCGATACAGGATCCAAGCGGTTTCCGGAAACCGTACCGAACGGAGTCACCGCCGTCCCTGCCGCGAAACCAGCGGAACTGGTTCGGCATGCGCCGCGTGATGCTGAACATCTGGTGCTGACTTATTCACACAATCTGGACTTGGAATTGTGCAACCGTCTGCTTTCGCACGATTTCCGCTTTGCGGGGCTGATCGGCTCGGCTACGAAATGGGCGCGGTTCCGGTCTCGGCTGGCGGCGCTGGGGCACTCGCCCGATCGGATCAGCCGGATCACCTGCCCGATTGGCGACCCGGGCCTGGGCAAGCACCCGCAGATGATTGCCGTGGGCGTCGCAGCACAACTGCTGCGCCCGATCGGGCAAAACAATTTGAAGAAGGATCTGAGCGCGTGACCACTCCACTGCTAAGTTTGCAAGGACTGACCAAAGCCTATCCCGGCGTCGTGGCCAATGATCAGGTGTCCTTTGACATCGGTGAGGGCGAAGTTCATGCCCTGTTGGGCGAAAACGGCGCGGGAAAATCCACGCTGGTCAAAATGATTTATGGCTTGGTGAAGCCAGACAGCGGCACCATGCTGTTGCGTGGCCAACCCTTTGCTCCGCCCGAGCCGCGCGCCGCGCGTGCTGACGGAATCGCGATGGTATTTCAGCATTTTTCGCTGTTCGACGCGCTGAACGTGGCCGAGAACATCGCATTGGGGATGGAGAACCCGCCGCCAATGGGCGACCTGGCCTCGCGCATTCGGGAAGTTTCGGAAACCTACGGCCTACCGCTGGACCCCTTTCGTACAGTCGGCGACCTGTCTGCGGGGGAACGCCAACGGGTTGAGATCATTCGCTGCCTTCTGCAGGATCCAAAGCTTTTGATCATGGACGAACCAACCAGTGTTCTGACTCCGCAAGAAGTCGATATCCTTTTCGAAACGCTGAATAAATTGCGGTCTGAAGGCACATCGATCCTGTATATCTCGCACAAGCTTGAAGAAATCCGCACCCTATGCGACCACGCTACGATCCTGCGTCTGGGCAAGAATGTGGGCGAATGCGTTCCGTCTGAAACCTCGGCCCGGGAGATGGCCGAGTTGATGGTCGGTTCAACCCTGCAAACACCTGAGCGCGGAGGCCGCGAGTTCGGCGAGGTCGCGCTGGATGTCAGCGGGCTTTCCGTGCCCTCGCCGTCTGAATTCGGCACCGCGCTGAAGAATGTCCACATGACAGTTCGCAAGGGCGAAGTGCTGGGAATTGGCGGTGTTGCCGGCAACGGACAGGACGAACTGCTGGGTGTCCTGTCTGGCGAAATCCAGACAGCTGCCGATGCGATCAAATTCGATGGCCAGCCGATTGGCAAACTGGGCCCAACCGCACGGCGCAAGCTGGGCGTACTGACCGCCCCCGAAGAGCGGTTGGGACATGCAGCCGCCCCAGACATGAGCCTGACCGAAAACGCCCTGCTGACCGGATCGGTCCGCGAAGGGTTGGAAAGAAACGGGTTCTTGAAATGGGCAGAAACCAAAAGCTTTGCTGAAAAGATCATCAGCACCTTTGATGTGCGCACGCCGGGGCCCGAGAATGCGGCCCGGTCATTGTCAGGCGGCAACCTACAGAAATTCGTGATCGGGCGCGAGGTATTGCAGAACCCCGATGTGCTGGTCGTGAACCAACCCACATGGGGGGTGGACGCCGCTGCCGCTGCGTCGATCCGGCAGGCCATTCTGGACCTTGCCGCCAAGGGCACGGCGGTGGTCTGCATCAGCCAGGATCTGGACGAATTGATGGAAATCTCGGACAGCTTTGCCGCCCTGAACGAAGGCAGGCTCAGCGCGCCACGCACAACCACGGGTCTGACCGTGGATGAGATCGGCCTGATGATGGGTGGTGCACATGGCATGGAGGTAGCCCATGTCTGATGCAAAACAAAATATGACGACGGGGGTGTGAGCAGATGATTGTATTGGAGAAACGGCCACAGCCGTCCAAGGCGTGGTCTTATGCGACCCCGCTTGTGGCGGTACTGGCGACGATGCTGTTTGGCGGCATATTGTTTGCCGTCCTGGGTAAAAACCCGGTTCAGGCCATCGGCACCATTTTCTGGGAGCCTCTGTTCGGTGAATTCGCCTTTTATTACCGCCCGCAGCTGTTGGTGAAGGGCGCGCCGTTGGTGCTGATTGCGATTGGCCTGTCGTTAGGCTTCCGCGCCGGTATCTGGAACATCGGCGCCGAGGGTCAGTATATCATGGGCGCCATCTTTGGTGCGGGGGCCGGGCTGGCCTTTTACCCGCTGGATGCCTGGTATGTCTTTCCGATCATGGTGATGGCAGGTGCGCTTGGCGGTTGGCTCTGGGCCTCTATTCCGGCCTTTCTGAAGGTGCGCTTTGGCACCAATGAAATTCTGGTCTCGCTGATGCTGGTCTATGTGGCTGAACAGATGATGGCCTCGGTCTCGCTGGGACTGCTGAAAAACCCCGAAGGGTTCGGTTTTCCGGGTTCACGCAATCTGCAATCCTATGAGAGTGCGCATAATGCCGAGCTGATCGCAGGTTCGGGGATGCATTGGGGCGTTGTGACCGCACTGATAGCCGTGATCTTTTCCTATATCCTGCTGAACCGGCACATGCTGGGCTTTCACATCCGCCTGACGGGTGAGGCCCCGCGCGCAGCCAAATTCGCCGGGGTAAACCCAGCACGACTGATCCTGTTCTGTCTTGGCCTGTCAGGCGCACTGGCCGGGCTGGCGGGGATGTTCGAAGTCTCGGGCCCCTCGGGTGTTGTCAGCATCGACTTTAACGTCGGCTATGGCTTTACCGCGATCATCGTGGCCTTTCTGGGTCGACTGCATCCGGTGGGCATCCTGCTAGCCGGTGGTCTAATGGCGTTGACCTATATCGGTGGTGAAATTGCGCAGTCCCAAATGGGTCTTCCTGCCGCGGCCATTCAAGTATTCCAGGGGATGCTGCTGTTCTTCCTGCTGGCCTTCGACCTTTTGACCAACTACCGCATCCGTGCGGCCCGTAGCGAGGTGGCGTAATCATGGACCTTGGTGAGATTAATCCCGTACTTCTGGTCGCGTCACTTATGGTGGCTGCAACCCCCCTGCTTCTGGCCGCGATCGGTGAATTGGTCGTCGAAAAAGCAGGAGTTCTGAACCTTGGCGTAGAGGGCATGATGATCGTTGGCGCGATCAGCGGCTTTGCGATCTCGGTCGAGACTGGGTCGCCCTGGCTGGGCTTTGCCGCCGCCGCCATAGGCGGTGCAGTACTGTCCCTGCTGTTTGTGCTGCTGACGCAGGTGGCGCTGGCCAATCAGGTTGCCAGCGGCCTGGCGCTGACTCTGTTTGGTTTAGGGTTCAGCGCCCTGCTCGGTCAAAGCTATGTGGGTGTCAAACCCCCCAGCATGGGCGATATCCATATCCCGGTGATCAGCGATATTCCGGTGATCGGCCCGATCCTGTTTCAGCATGACCCGATCCTTTATGTCGGCATCGCTTTGACAGCGGCCGTCTGGGCTACGCTTAAATACACTCGCGTCGGACTGATCCTGCGCGCGGTAGGTGAAAACCACGATGCGGCGCATGCGCTTGGCTATAAGGTGATCAAGATCCGCATCATGGCGATCCTGTTCGGCGGTGCCTGTGCCGGGCTGGGTGGGGCCTATATCAGCTTGATCCGGGTGCCACAGTGGACCGAGGGCATGACAGCCGGTGTCGGCTGGATCGCCCTGGCCTTGGTCGTCTTCGCCAGTTGGAAGCCATGGCGCGCCCTGCTGGGTGCCTATTTGTTCGGCGGTATCACCGTGTTGCAGCTGAATTTGCAGGCAGCGGGCGTTGCCATCCCGGTCGAGTATCTGGCAATGTCGCCCTACATCATCACGATCCTTGTGCTTGTGATCCTTTCCGCCGACAAAAGCAGCGCACCTGCCTCACTCGGCCGGATATTCCATGCCTCGCATTAGACGGGGACAACTGAACCAACTTGGGGAGTAACACATGAAAATTACTACATTTCTGGCAAGCGCCGCCATGGCGCTGGGTTTGGCAACTACTGCCATAGCCGAAGACAAAACCAAGGTCGGCTTTGTATTTGTCGGCCCGGTGGGCGACGGCGGCTGGACCTATGAACATAACAAGGGCCGTCTGGCGGTTGAGGAAGAGTTCGGCGACAAAGTCGAAACCGTGTTTGTTGAATCCGTGCCCGAAGGCCCGGATGCAGAGCGGGTGATGACCCAGATGGCGCTGGAAGGTGCAGACCTGATCTTTACCACCTCGTTCGGATACATGGATCCGACCATCAACGTGGCCAAGAAATTCCCGAACGTGAAGTTCGAACACGCGACCGGCTATAAAACAGCCGACAACGTTTCGGTTTATTCGGCACGTTTCTATGAAGGTCGTGCGGTACAGGGCCATATCGCGGGCAAGATGACCAAGTCGAACATTGTTGGCTATATCGGGTCCTATCCGATCCCCGAAGTGGTCCGCGGAATCAACTCGGCCTATATCCACGCCAAGAAGGTCAACCCGGATGTCGAGTTCAAGATCATCTGGGCCTACACTTGGTTCGATCCGGCGAAAGAAGCAGATGCCGCCACTGTTCTGATCGAACAGGGCGCGGACGTGATCCTGCAGCACACCGACTCGACCGCACCGCAAGCAGCTGCGCAAGAGGCGGGCAACGTCATCACTTTCGGCCAGGCCTCGGACATGAGCGAATACGCTCCGTACCCGCGCGTCTCGTCGATCATCGATGACTGGGCGCCCTACTATATTGCACGGACCCAGGCCGTCATGGATGGCACATGGGAAAGCGCCAATACATGGGATGGCATCCGCGAAGGCATGGTAGCAATCGGCGAAATCTCGGACGCGGTTCCCGCTGACGTCAAAGAAGAGGCACTGGCGCTGAAAGCGGCCATGGCCGCGGGTGAATACCACCCCTTCACCGGACCGCTGAAAAAGCAGGACGGTAGTGACTGGCTGGCCGAAGGCGAGACCGCAGACGACGGTACACTGGCCGGCATGAACTTCTATGTAGAAGGCTTGGAAGGTGAGATTCCGCAGTAAGGCGGCACAGGATAACGCAGAAAGGCCCGCCATGTGCGGGCCTTTTTTGATTTTGCCACCTGTTTTATGCCACTCTTGATCTTCGATAGCCCGAAACCAGCGCCAAGCACATTGATCCGCGGCTCTACCGATCAACGAGGACCAGATGAATTCAAAACGCGAATTGCTGCAGAAACTGTTGAAAGGTATCGAAACCGGGGATGCCGAGGCCGCAACCGTCGTCAACGAAGAAAAATACATCCAGCACAATCCCCAGACCCATGAAGGCAGCGAGGGGCTGGCCACGTTGTTTGCCCGCCTGTCGAAAACAAATCCCAAGGTTAAATTTGTTCGCGTTTTTGAAGATGGCGAATTCGCTTTTGCCCATAACGAATATGATTTTGCCGAAGTTAAGGCCGCGTTCGAGGTCTTTCGGTTTGAAGACAGCAAAGCTGTTGAGCACTGGGATAACATTCAGCCCCTGCGCGGCCCAAACGCTTCGGGACGCGGCATGCTTGATGGGCCAACTGAAATCACGGATATTGACAGAACCGAACAGAACCGGGAATTGGTCGACAACTTCTCGCAAACGGTCCTGATAGACCGGAAAACCGAGCGGATGAAGGCGTTTGTTGATGCGAACCTGATACAACACGATCCCGATGGTGTTGACGGCATCGACGCCTATCGCATGGTGCTTGAAGCTAGATCAGACGCGGAGTTGATCGTTCAGTATCACCGCGTCCATCGTGTGCTGGCAGAAGGGAATTTCGTCCTGTGCATGAGCGAAGGTGCCAGTCACGGAAAACATACCAGCTTTTATGATCTGTTTCGGGTCGCAGACGGAGTGATCGTCGAGCAGTGGGGCACTATGGAAACCATAGCGCCCCGTAGCGAGTGGAAGAATGACAACGGCAAATTCTGATCTAAGTAAGGGCCGTTAATGCCCGGTCAGAACCAGCGTGTTCACCGGCATCAGGATCAAACGCAGGCGCAGACCCGCCGCATGAACCACGCCGATCGTGTCGACCACATGCAGGAAAGCAGAGTGCCAAAAGCCCAAATCTTCATGCTCCAGCCGCTCGTGGTTATCGGTGTAGACATTCGCCAGACAGTTGCTGCCGGGCGGGATATCATCCGCCATGCCCTTATAAAGCGGTTCAAAATAAACCAGGATCGAGCCCGGCACCTTGTTGGACTGCACGTCTCTCAGCTCGTCTGACGGGCGAATTTGTCCCGATGGGATCACATCCTGAACTTCGACCACCACAACCGGAATAACCGTGAACGGCTTGGTCATGCAGCCCAGCTCTCCGACCATGCCGGGCTTGATAACCTGCGCCGACATCTGATTGAACGCAGCCTGAAAGCGGTCATGCCCGGAATTTGACGGCACAAGAATACCTGCTGGACGTAGCAGAGGACTGACGTAATCGCCAACCTGCAAGCCGAACTGTTCGATCCTCCCCGTCACACCCGCGTTGATCACAGTCTTGTCCAGCTCGGTCAAAGCAGCATCCAGGTTCGCATTGGCGCTGGCCAGTTGGGCCGGGATCAGCTCTTCGATTTGCTGTACGACGGCAGCGCGTTGCGATTCAGCCGCAACCAGCTTGGCCTCTCGTTCAGCGACAAGGTTTTCCAGCCGGTCAATCTCGGCCAGGCGGACGGCGCTTGACCCTTCGTCCCGCAGGGTCGTATTGCGTTGCAAGTCCTCTAGCGCCTGATCCAGCGCCGCTTTTGCGCCCGCGATCCCGGCGGCGGCCTCGGCCAGATCGGTCTCCGCAACTTTCAGTGATGCCTGAACTTGCGCGATCTGCGCATGCGCTGCCTCAACCATTGCAGTCTGAGTAAAGTCCTCGATCCGGAAGATTGGCTGCCCAGCAACGACCTGTTGGTTGTTGGAGACATAGACCTCGGACACTCGCCCACCCAGTTGCGGCAGGATCGTCACCGTGCGGAAATACGAGGCCGCAGTTTTGCTGGCCGGGTGAAAATAGAACAGAGTGGTGATCACGGTCAGCGCCATAATGGCACAGGTTGTCAGACCCCAGCGCAGCTCGTACCACATGGTGAATAATGTGATCTCGTGCCCGATACGTTTTCCCTGCACAAAGCGGCGGAACAGATAATCAGGCAGCACTGTAACCAGCGCGCACATCAGTGTTTCAAGCATGTCCTATTGCTCCTGCTGCGCGACGGGTTCGGGGGATGGAACGGGATCGGGATCAGCAGGCGGTTGCGGCGCCAAAGATCGGATCGCATCGGCAATGGCACGCAAGGGCGCACCTATGTCGGGAAACTGGAATCCGGCGACCAGAATGGCTGCAATCCAGAACAATCCGTTATGAGTGAACAAAGCCAGCAGCGCAAGAATTCCCACAAGCTGAAACTGCGGGTGGTTGGATTCATGCGCGAGCTTTTCGGGGATCGAATGCAGGGTGAAATAGCCAACGCCGATCAGGATGATCACCACAACCGTGAAAATGAACATGACCGTCAAAAGAAAATCGCTGCCATCCGCCTGGGTCACGTAAGACGGAATGTGCCCCGTGGCCAATGGGTGTAAATCTGCTGTGCTCACCCTGCCCTCCTCTAAATGCTTTCCACTTCTTTGGATGGGTTGATGCGCAAATTCAACCCTGCTTAAAGTCTCAATTAGAATTCTACGGTCGTGCAGGGCGCATTCGACGTCAGAAAATCACGACTGCGGCCAGCAAAGGGGCGACATGATAGATTTCCTGATTATCGGCGGCGGTATTGCCGGGCTTAGCGCGGGCGCGCGGTTGTCAGAGCGCGGCCAGGTCACCGTGCTCGAAGGCGAAGAGGCGCTGGGCTATCACGCATCAGGCCGGTCCGCGGCTATGTTTGCACCCGCCTATGGTCCGCCTGCTGTTATTGCCCTCAACCTTGCCAGCGCAGCGCATTTTGAGACGAATGACTATCTGTCGCCACGCGGCTGGGTTCTGATCGGCGGGAAAGACCAACACGATGTGTTTCACCGGGATGCCGATCAACTTGGCGGCCGACAGATTTCCTTTGACGCGGCACAATCCCTTATCCCGATCCTGAACCCCGAAACCGTCGGGTTCGCGGCGCACAGCGACAGTGAACAAGATATAGATACCGACCGCATGATGCAGGATTTCGCCCGGACGATCCGTGGGAATGGTGGATCCGTTCTGACCCGGCAAAGCGTCACGGCAATTCGCAAACATAGGCACTGGATCGTCGAGGCCACCGAGAGCTTTGAGGCACGACACATCGTCAATGCAGCCGGCGCCTGGGTTGACGAAATCGCGGCGATGGCCGGTATCGCGCCGATTGGTATCCAGCCGCGCCGCCGCTCAATGGCCCGTATCCCGGCCCCCGGCGGGCATGACTTGCGCGCCTGGCCCATGATGTTGGGTGCGGGCGAAAGCTGGTATGCTAAACCCGACGCGGGCAAATTGCTGGTCTCACCTGCCGATGCCGATCCGACCGCCGCCCATGATGCGTTTGCCGATGACATGGTTCTGGCCGAGGGCTTGGCCCGGTACGAGGCAATGGTCACCGAGCCTGTGACGCGGGTCGAAACCAACTGGGCGGGCTTGCGCAGTTTCGCACCGGATGGCAGCCTGGTTTTGGGGCCCGATCCGACCGATCCTACGTTTATCTGGTCTGCCGGTCAGGGCGGTTACGGGTTTCAGACGGCCCCTGCTGCATCCCAACTGGTAGCGGATCTGACAGTCGGCAACCAATCAAGTCTGGACACGGCGACCATCGCCTCTCTGAGACCAGACAGGTTGCATAGATGAACAAGCGCCCGTTACCCTCCAACGCCAGCGTCGCGACTGTAGGAGAGAACGGTCAGTTGGTCGCTCCGGCAGCCAGCCGTAACGTCGGGGCTTTGTGCGATCTTCTGGACCGGTTCGCCCCTTTGACCGGACAAGCGCTGGAACTGGCAAGTGGCACCGGTCAGCACATCGCAGCCTTTGCCGAATGCCGCCCCAGCATGCATTGGCAACCCAGTGAGGTTGAATCCGAACGGCAGGCCAGCATCAATGCCTACACCGCGGGCCTGCCGAATGTGTCTAAAGCAGTCGCTCTGGATGCAACCATCGAGGGTTGGCATCAGCCGTTTGGCGGCAGGGATCTGATCGTTCTGATCAATCTCTTGCACCTGATCAGCTGGGCCGAAGTGGAAACGCTTGTCGGCGAGGCAGCTCAAGCACTGAACGCGAATGGCCGGTTGATCCTCTATGGTCCCTTCATGCGCAACAATCGCCTGACCAGCGCGGGGGATCAACGATTTCATGCAGCTCTGGTCCAGCAGGATGCTGAAATCGGATATAAAAACGACGGAGAAGTTTCTGAGCTTTTGGCCAATCACGACCTGAAAATCCTGGAAGTCGCGGAGATGCCTGCAAATAACCTGGCCTTCATCGTGGAAAAATCTGACACCTGATCCAGATCAAAGCCCGACCGAGGCCAACTAAACATATTCCAAACACACGATGTTAAATGGAATGTAGCATGCCCTGGCAGGAAAAGATCAACGACACGCGAAAAGGTCTTCGCAATTTGAACGGCGCAATCCCTGATACCGCCCGCGCCTTCGGTGCGCTTGGCGCGGCGGTCAAGCAAGGCGGAACGCTGGACTACAAGACCAAAGAATTCATCGCTCTTGGCATATCCATAGCGGACCGATGCGAACCCTGTATCATGCTGCACACCGAAGCTTTGATCAAAGCCGGCGCGTCGCGTGACGAGGTTTCGGACGTTCTGTCCATGGCGGTTCAGATGGGGGGCGGGCCGTCGATGATGTACGCCTCTAAGGCGCTGGACTGCTTCGACGAGCTGAGTGCATGAAAAAAGCCCGCGTGCCGCGGGCATTTGAAGGCGGCACCAAAAAGGTGCCGCCGTTCTTATCCAGATCAGCCGTCCTTGCGGATGGTTTCGTTTTTCGGATCATAGGGGCTGTCGCAGGTGACGACCGCATCCCACAATTTGTCCTGAAGCTTGACCTTCAGCTTGGTGCCTTCCACCGCCAGATCGGGCTTCACATAGCCCATGCCGATGGATTTCTCGAAGGCTACTGAATAGCCACCCGAAGTCAGACGACCGACGCGTTCACCTTCCGGCGTATACAACACTTCACGGCCCCACGGATCGGCATCCTCCGGTCCGTCGATCAGCAGGGTGCAGCATTTCACGCGCACGCCGGTCTCTTCCAGCTTGGTCTTGCCATAGAAGTCCTTGGACAGGTCAACAAAGCGTGGCAGGTCGGCTTCCAGCGGGGTCGCGTCGCGGCCCAGTTCGGTGCCGAAGGCACGATAGGATTTCTCCTGACGCAGCCAGTTCTGGGCGCGTGCGCCGACCAGCTTCATGCCATGCTTCTCACCCGCTTTTTCCAGCAGGTCGAACAGGTAGTTCTGCATTTCAATCGGGTGGTGCAGTTCCCAGCCAAGCTCACCGGTATAGGCCACGCGGATCGCGTTGACCGGGCACATGCCCAGTTCGATCTGACGGGCCGACAGCCATGGGAAGCGCTTGTTGGACAGTGCGGTTTCCGGATCGGCGTCTTTGATGACCTCTTTCAGAACGTCCCGCGATTTGGGTCCGGCAATGGCAAAAACGCCCCACTGAGTGGTCACATCCTGGATCTCGATGTAACCGAACTCCTCCATCTTGTCCTCGGCCGCCTTGCGCAGGTAATCGGCGTCGTACTCAGTCCAGGCACCGGCAGAGACGATGTAGTAGTTGTTCTCACCGTTACGGACGATGGTGTATTCGGTGCGGGTGGTACCGTGCGAGGTCAGCGCGTAGGTCAGGTTGATACGACCGACCTTGGGCAGCTTGTTGCAGGTGAACCAATCCAGGAACTGGGTCGCACCGGGGCCTTTGACGACATGCTTTGTGAAGGCCGATGCGTCGATCAGGCCAACGCCTTCGCGGATCGCCTTTGCTTCGTCAACGGCATGCTGCCACCAGCCACCGCGGCGGAACGAGCGGGCATCATGGTCGAAGTTTTCGGGTGCATCCAGCGGACCAAAGTAGTTCGGGCGCTCCCAGCCGTTAACCCAGCCAAACTGTGCGCCACGCGCTTTCTGACGGTCATAGGCCGGAACAGTCCGCAGCGGGCGGCAGGCAGCACGTTCTTCATCGGGGTGGTGCAGGATATAGACGTGCTCATAGCACTCTTCATTCTTGCGTGCCGCAAACTCGGTGGTCATCCAGTTCGACGAGTAACGTTTGGGGTCCAGCGAAGCCATGTCGATCTCGGCTTCGCCGTCGACCATCATCTGCGCCAGATAATAGCCGGTGCCGCCTGCGGCGGTGATACCGAACGAGAACCCCTCGGCCAGCCACATGTTGCGCAGACCCGGAGCCGGACCAACCAGCGGGTTGCCGTCGGGCGTGTAGCAGATCGGGCCGTTGAAATCGTCTTTCAAGCCGGATTCGGCACAGGACGGCACGCGCTCGGCCATTGCCATATACTGGTCTGCAATCCGGTCGAGATCGAGCGGGAACAGATCAGCACGGAAGCTGTCCGGCACGCCGTGTTCGAACTGCGCCGGCGCACCATGTTCATAGATCCCCAAAATCCAGCCGCCGCGTTCCTCGCGTGCGTAGGATTCGTTGTCGGCATCGCGGACAACAGGGTGTTCGGGGTTGCCCGCTTCACGCCATTTGACCAGCTCAGGGTCTTTGTCCATGACGATGAAGGTGTGTTCGACCGGGATCGCAGGCATCTTGATACCCAGCATTTTCGCGGTCCGCTGTGCGTGGTTGCCCGATGCGGTCACGACATGCTCGGCGGTGATAACCACCTGCTCATCCGACGGAATGAGGTTACCGCCCTTCTCGACCATTTTGGTGCAGGTGACTTCCCAATGAGTGCCATTCCAATGGAAGGCATCGGCCTGCAGCTTGCGAACGATCTCAACACCGCGTTGACGCGCACCCTTGGCCATCGCCTGTGTCACGTCTGCTGGGTTAATATAGCCGTCCTCGGTGTGATATATCGCGCCCTTCAGGTCCGAGGTCTCGATCAGCGGCCAGCGTTCCTTGATCTGGTCCGGAGTCAGCCATTCATAGGCAACGTCACAGGTTTCGGCGGTGGACGCGTACAGCATGTATTCGTCCATGCGCTCCTGGGTCTGCGCCATGCGCAGGTTGCCAACCACGGCGAAACCCGCGTTCAGGCCGGTCTCATCCTCAAGCTGCTTGTAGAAATCGACCGAGTATTTGTGGATATGCGTGGTCGCATAGGACATGTTGAACAGCGGCAGCAAACCCGCCGCATGCCAGGTCGAGCCTGATGTCAGTTCGTCCCGCTCGATCAGCATGACATCCTCCCAGCCTGCCTTGGCCAGATGATAGGCAATCGAAGTGCCGACGGCGCCGCCGCCAACGACCAGTGCTTTGACTTGGGTTTTCATAGCCGGGTGTCTCCCCTTGGAATCTGTTGCCACCATATGGCGCAATCAGCGCCCACCGCGCGACATTCATCCGACCAGTGATATAAAAAAAACGACCCTCAGACATCCGGGGGTCGTTTTTCCTAAAAGTTTTGAACTTTCTCAGCCGCCAGACAGCGAGCAGGTCTTGCGTGCATCTTTGAAGGCGCATTTGCCCGAAGAACCTGCTCCACCCTTGTTCACACGAATCTCGGATGCTTCGTTCACACGTTTCCCAGAAACATCGGCAGTTTCTGAACCTTTAAAAAACGACTTCAGGCCGCCGAACAAACCGCTCGAGCTTTTCGGTTCGACCTCTTTTTCTTCCGACCCACCCGTTAGCTTCCCGAAAAGTCGCCCAAAAACACTGCCACCAGAACCATCCGCATCTGCGTTTTCAATTTCCAGGCCAGCCAACCCTTTGCGATACCCGATCTGGATCAAATCATCCGGGGATTGGATATTGTTTGCCGTCAGATCGAAAGTATCAGATGGCAACCCGTGTTGTGCCGCCATTGTATTGGCAAGCAAGGCCAACCCGTTGATGTTTTCGATCCGCAACTGAGCAATCTCGCTGCGCAGCCGGGTGAACTCGGCCCGGACTTCGGCCATTTGCAAGGCGCGCTCAATGCCGCCATCTGGGTCGGTAACCGCCTCGTTTCCTACACCAGGCACCGGCCGGCTAAGCAACGCGTTCATCCCATCATAGTCAAGCTGGCTGAGGAATATGCGCACATCCTGCTCCGGGGCATCCGTGTACATCTCAACACGTATTTCCTCACCCAGACCCAGGGTGCCCGTATAGATCTGGAACCCAACCGGCTGAGTCAGATCCGTCACTTTGGCAGTGATCATCGACCAGACTTTACGGACATCGAGATGGATCGGGCTGTACTCAGCTTCGACGAACTGAAAATAGGCAACGCCCCCGATCACACCGAACGGAGCATAGTTGCTGGCGCCGAAATCCATCGAGTCGATCGATCTTGCGATATTGCCCGCAAGTGAATCCGCGGAAGCCTCCTGCCGCAGTTTGATCTCAATCCAGTAAGTGTGACCAGCCTTTTCATAAACCCAGCTTGCCTTATCCAGTTTTTTTGCCTGTATTTCAGCTTTTTGAACAGCCACCTTACTGGCAAGCGGGCGCGCTGCCTCGCTGACTGATTTCAAGCCCCCCCCTTCACGCGCATCGAGCGTGAAGTCACTGTCCATTATTGCCCGACGCGAAAGCTCTGAATCCGGGACCGGCATATAGGGCTTGCCCCCTGCGCGCCAACGCTTCTGGCGGTCGCGTTCTGCCGCTTCGGCATCCAGTTCTTCATGATAAAGGGCGAACCGCGTTTTGAGCGTTTCCACATAGCCGTTTGCCGACAGCGTACCTTCGTGTTTCTTATCCTGCTGGTAGTAATCCAGCCCGGCGACAACCAATCCAACAATCAGCGCAAACCCGATCAGCCGCAACGCGTCCATCAAATTACCTCAATATTCATTCACTGCTTATTTCGCGCAGAATCTTTGAAAATTGAGGCATCCTTGTGGCCTAGATACGGAATAATCCGCGCGGTTTTTACCCGTCCCGAGCCGGAAATATTTTTCCCGGGTTCATGATATTGTCGGGATCAAGCGCCTTTTTCACCGCCTCCATAAAGGTCAGCGCTGCCCCTAGCTCCTTGGCCAGGTATGACCGCTTTCCTTGCCCGATCCCATGTTCCCCGGTACAGGTTCCCTCCATCTCGATCGCAAGGTCATTCAACCACCCAACAAACCCGTCCGCCTTGGCCACTTCGTCGGCGTTTTCCATATCGATCAACAGCAAGGTGTGAAAATTACCGTCCCCTACATGCCCGACAATCGGCGCCAAAAGCCCAAGTTCCTTGGCCTTGTTCCGGGTCGCAGTCACGCATTCTGCCAGTCGCGAGATCGGTACGCAAACATCGGTTGATATGCCCCGCGCACCGGGGCGCAACTGCAAGCTGGCCCAATACATATCATGGCGTGCCTGCCAGAGTTTGTTGCGTTCTTCGGTTGTCGAAGTGGCCGCGAAATCTGTGCCGCCGAACTCTTCGGCGATCTGACCAAATGTCTCAGCCTGCTCGACCGCACCACCAGTTGATCCATGAAACTCCAACAGCAAAAGCGGGGTTTCCGGTAAGGCCAGTCCCGAATAGGCGTTTGCGGCCTTCACCGACACCTCGTCCAACAACTCGATCCGGGCCACAGGAACGCCGTACTGGATCGTCATCATTACAGCCTGACATGCCGCGTCGACAGAAGGAAACACACAACGCGCCGAGGTGATCGCTTCGGGGATGCCTTGCAGACGCAGAGTGAGTTCTGTGATGATGCCCAGCGTGCCCTCTGCGCCTACCATCAGGCGGGTCAAGTCATACCCGGCCGACGACTTTCTGGCCCGCTGCCCGGTTCGGATGATTTGCCCGTCCGGCATCACGGCCTCAAGGCTAAGGATATTGTCCTTCATCGTGCCATAGCGCACCGCATTGGTTCCCGAAGCACGGGTCGCCGCCATACCGCCCAGCGAGGCGTTCGCACCGGGATCAATCGGAAAGAACAGACCCTGATCACGCAGATGAGTATTCAGCTCCTCTCGCGTTACACCTGGTTGCACGACACAATCCAAATCATCGGAATGAACGGCCAGTACCTTGTTCATCTGAGACAGATCGACCGAAATGCCACCGGCTGGCGCGTTCACATGCCCTTCCAGCGAGGTTCCGGTGCCAAAGGCAATCACAGGGACCTTATGCGTGGCGCAGGCCTTGACGATTTCCGAGACTTCCTGGGTCGAATGCGGAAACACCACCGCATCAGGGGGCTGGTTTTCGATCCATGTGGTCGTATGCCCGTGCTGCTCGCGGATCGCCTGACTCGTTTGCAAACGGTCGCCGAATTGCTGTTTCAGAATGCCGACGACCGTTTCAATCCCCGCCTCGTTTCGCCGAAGCGACTTTGCCTGCACCATGCTTTCCCTTTCTGACTGGCCGCTAGACTATTCGCCCAGCGCAATGCCCTCACGTCGCGGATCGGCACCGCCTGTCAGCATGTCCCCGATCTCGATGGCATGAAGACCTGATGTCAGATCACGCGCGTTGACCTCATAGCCAAGTTCGGTCAGCGCATCCGAAAGCCCTTCGGCCCCGGTGCCCTGTTCCACGTCGAACGTGCCGAAACGATTGACCAGATGCGGCAGTGCCAAGGCCTGTTGCACATCCATATCCCAATCTGCCCAGGCGATGATCGACTTGGCGACATAGCCGATAATCCGGCTTCCGCCCGGCGACCCGATGGCCAGAACCGGTGCACCGTCCTGCATCACAATGGTCGGACTCATAGATGAGCGCGGACGCTTGCCCGGTTCCAGACGGTTGGCAATCGGAACGCCATCACTGTGGGTTTTGAACGAGAAATCTGTCAGCTCATTGTTCAGCAAGAACCCGTTGGTCATCAGCCGCGATCCAAAGCCGTTTTCGATCGTCGTGGTCATGGACAGCACATTGCCATACTGGTCCACGATCGAAATATGCGAGGTCGACGGAAGTTCCAGCGAGATATCATCCGCCCAGTTCGAGGCATGGTCAAATTCGGGATTCCCCGGACCGGCGTCGATCAATGCGGCCTCACCGCTCAGCAACGCGCCCCGTTCGGACAAATAGGCAGGATCGACCAGCCCCTGTGTCGGCATCGGGACAAAATCATGGTCAGCCATATAGCGCCCACGGTCGGCAAAAGCCAAACGCGAAGCATCCCCGATCAGCCGCCAGGATCTGATATCTTCGGGGCCTGACGCTGCCAGATCATAGCCGTTCAACATGCCCAGGATCTGCCCGACCGTCAGCGCCCCTGAGGATGGCGGGCCCATTCCGCAGACTTCATAAACGCGGTAGGTGGCGCAGACGGGGTCACGTTCGATGACCTGATAAAGCGCCAGATCTGTACCAGACAGCACGCCCGGATTCCCAGGCGCGTTGCGAACCGCGCTGACGATCCCGGCGGCAATCTCTCCTCCGTAGAATCCAGCCGATCCTTCCGCAGCCATGATGCGCAGCGTTTCCGCATAGGCCGGGTTCGTCAACCGCTGCCCTTGTGCAAGCGGCTGTCCATCCGGCAGGAAATACGCGGCTGTCTCGGGAAATCGCGACAGGCGTTCCGCGTCACTCTCAACAAGGCTGGCCAATCGAGGGGAAACCAAAAAACCCTCATCAGCCAAATTAATGCCGTCAGAAAACAGGCCGGGCCACGGGCTGCGGCCCCAGCGGCGATGCGCCTCTTCCAACAAAGCCGGGGTGCCGGGTGTGCCGACGGAAAGTCCCCCGACAACCGCATCAAAGAATTTCAGCGGTTCGCCATTCTCGTCCTGAAACAGACGATGGGTGGCCTCAAGCGGGGCGGCTTCACGTCCGTCCAGTGTTGTCAACTTGCCAGAGGCCGCATCATACCAGACCAGAAATGCACCACCACCAAGGCCTGAGGATTGCGGCTCGACCAAACCAAGTACAACCTGCACGGCAACCATCGCATCAGCCGCCGAACCGCCTGCCCGTAGCACCTTGGCCCCAGCCTCAACCGCCAGAGGGTTGGCCGCGGCCACCATCCAGTTCTGCGACGTCACGGGTTCACCGGCCAATTTCGCTTCGAGTGAGGCTATGACTTCTGCGGTCAGGCCTTGAACCTGCCCGTCAGTACCACCCTCAGGTGCAACCGCATCCGCAGCTTCCTGAGAGGCCAACGGCCCGGCAAAGGTCATGGTTGCCAAAAGCAATCCCGAAATCAGACTTCGTTTCATAGTATCCTCCTGAAAAATTGACTTTGTATCGTCCGGCCACCAAGCCGCGTACTATAACATGGACGGAACAACCTGGTCCGGTGGTCGGTGGCCGTCTTCGAATGTCTTGATATTTATGATAACTTTTTCGCCCATTTCGATCCGCCCCTCAAGCGTGGCAGATCCCATATGCGGCAACAGAACCACGTTCGGCAACTGCCGTAAGCGAGGGTTCACCTTCGTTCCGTGTTCATAAACGTCAAGACCTGCACCTGCTATATCGCCTGACCGGATTTGGCGGGTTAGCGCGTTTTCATCGACCACTTCGCCACGTGACGTATTGACGAGCACTGCACTGGGCTTCATCAGCTTTAGCCGCCGGGCATTCATCAGGTGGAAAGTCGAAGGCGTAGACGGGCAGTTTACCGAGATCACATCCATCCGCGCGACCATCTGATCAAGGCTTTCCCAATAGGTCGCCTCAAGCTCTTGCTCTGTCTCCGGCCTCAACCTACGACGGTTGTGGTAATGTATCTGCATTCCGAAGGCACTGGCACGACGGGCAACCGCCTGACCAATCCGGCCCATCCCCAAAATGCCAAGACGCCGCCCACCGATCCGCCCACCCAGCAACGCGTTGGGTGACCATCCTTGCCAGTCCCCCTTTTGCATGACGGACAGCCCCTCGGGGATGCGGCGGGTCACGGCCAATATCAGCGCCATGGTCATATCCGCAGTATCGTCGGTCAGCACACCGGGCGTATTCGACACAAGGATGCCGCGCTGACGGGCGGTTGCGACATCGATATTGTCAACCCCGGCCCCATAGTTGGCGATCAGTCGCAGCCTTTCACCCGCCTGCCCCAGCAACCCGCCATCAATCGAGTCTGTAACCGTTGGTACAAGTACATCCGCTTCTTGTACGGCCGCTACAAGCTCTTCTCGGGTCATGGGTGCGTCGTCCGCACGCAACCGGACATCGAAAAGCTCGCTCAATCGGGTTTCAACAGCCTCGGGCAACCGTCGCGTAACGACAACACTCAGACGTTCTCTAGGCACCTGTGTACTCCCACTGCTTTGCAAACTTTCGCGCGTCATGGCATCGTGGCGCAGGATAAGGCGGGGCACAAGAACCCCTGGGCATTGATCCAACCTTTTTTCGAAGCAAAATTAACAGGCATAAGAGCAGACTGTCAGTGAGTGTTCTCCTACCAGTAAATCGCCGGATTCTGGCGCTTTTTTCAGTAATTATGCTTGTGCTTGGTCCCTTAGTGGCCAGCGCACAGGATAAGCGCGGCCAGGTCACGAATCTGCCTTTGCCACGGTATGTTTCCATGAAAGCGGCCGAGGGAAACGTGCGCAGAGGACCATCCCTGTCGCATCGAATCGACTGGGTGTTCAAACGGCGTGGGATGCCTTTGCAGGTGACAGCGGAATATGGCAACTGGAGAAAGGTTCAGGACCGCGATGGCGCAGGGGGGTGGGTCCATTACGCCTTGTTGTCTGGCGTGCGCACAGTACTGATCGAATCCGACTTGCTGCCGGTCTATTCCAACCCGGACCCAAACTCGCAGGTCAGTGCGCGGTTTGAAACCGGCGTTGTCGCGCGGCTTGGAACCTGCACGATCGAGTGGTGTCGCATCTCTGCAGGTGGCTATCGTGGCTGGGCCCTGAAATCCAACCTTTGGGGCGTCGATCCCTCAGAGATTCGCGAGTAGCGCTGATCTCAGAGCAACCGGCAATGAAGTTCCCGATCCGCCACTCTCGAACTTGCTTATTCTTGTTATCTGCTTCGGCATTGGGCCGCCCTACGTAAGCAGGAGGCGCAACAAAGGAGTGCAGCGCCAGAAAGACCACATTCGCGACTGCCACTCGCCCTCGTTAAACCAATCGAAAACCTGCTTCCTGTCCGCCTGCCAGACGAATCCTCGCCCGGCCCAGCCGTTCAACATCTGTCCGCAGAGTCATGCTTCATTGGCGGAAGGGCCAATTCACAGCCGTTGCCGTCAAACCATGTTCAACACCTTCTGGCAGGAAGAGGTGCTGCTAACATGACCCGTGAAAGATGCTCTGAATTTTTTTTATAACTGGCCTAATTTTTTACCTGAAAGCTCTTGAACCCTACCAACAACAATCGTAGATAGCGCCTCACCGTTGGGGTGTAGCCAAGTGGTAAGGCAGCAGTTTTTGGTACTGTGTATCGTAGGTTCGAATCCTACCACCCCAGCCAGTTCATCAGATCATAGAACGACAACAGGCTCTTGGGGCTAAACCCTCCGAGAAATGCCCCGTTTATGCCCCAGCCACCCGAACCACCCGTTAACAATCATAGCGGGTTCTGCGGGGGTGCCCCTCCCACGTTGCGGGAGGAGCGGGTTAGCTGTTCCGAAGTCGAGATTTCTGCATAGCCACAGGTCTATAGCATATCCCAATCGACCCCGTTCGCCTGCCGGTCACGCTCATCCTCAAGGTTATCACGGCGGTCACCGATGGTCAGATGACGCGGGTTCACACAGCGACGGTTATGGCAACGATGCCGGATCGTCGTCAGGACAGCCTTGGGCGGTGGGTGCAAAAGAAAACCCCCGGCGAGAACGCCGAGGGCAGACAGGTACTTCATGGATCAAACTCCTGCAGTTGCTTCTTTATTTAGATGCAAGGGGTTGCTCGGTTTAGATGAAAGCGGACGTTGGGTGAAGACTGGTGAATGACCGGGTTGCGGGACTTAGCGGCCAATAGGGTTCACCGACGCTGTGCCCCTAGCCAGGCTCAGGCTCTCGACCCAGAGCTGTGTATATCTCTCTGCAAGTGAAGTACTTGTACGCCAAAAATAGGAAAGTGGACGTTCCGATTTGAACTATTGGAAAAGCAAGTAGTGTCCGCGACCGCTTATGCATGTTTCGCGAGATTGGCTTGACGTCAGAATCTGAACTGGATGCAGCACAGATCGTTGACCAAGAGTCGCCCTCCCAGATCACGGTCAGTCATGAGACAAGAGTTGGCAAAGTGCGAGTTGCGATCAGACATAATCAACAGAACAGCTTGAGCTTGCGCGACTGGCACACCGATCCATCGGTTGCGGGTGTTTTGGGCATTCTGCATCGCACACAGGCAAGATGGAGGGCCTGTCAGGCATCCGCGATTATCAAATCGCTCGCCTTTTCCCCGATCATGATTGCCGGTGCGTTGGTGTTGCCACTGACGATCTCGGGCATGATCGAACAATCGGCCACGCGCAGATTTTCTAGTCCGTGAACCCTTAGTTTAGGATCGACAACAGATGCCTCAGAGCTTCCCATCGCACAGGTGCCGGTTGGGTGGTAGATTGAGGTCGAATTCGACCTGGCCCAATCCAGCGTAGCGTCATAGTCGTTGCAATTCAGATCTTCTGTTGGTCGAAACTCTTCCGAAATCTTCGAGGCCAAAGGGTTTTTCTTGGCAATTCGCCGCGCGATATTCACGCCATCGACTATGGTCCTGCAATCTGTTTCTGTGGACAAGTAGTTCGGTATGATCTTGACATGTTTGGACGGATCGGGGCCGTTCAGGCGCAACTCCCCCCTGCTTTCCGGGCGCAGCTGGCAGACCGACATTGTAAAGGCCGAGAACGGGTGTACGCCCTCGCCCGGGCTGTCAGCGGACCAGGGTTGGACATGAAACTGTATATCGGGTGTCTCTACATCCGGGCGCGTTTTCATAAAGCCGGTGGCAAGGCTGGCCGCCATTGTCATAGGCCCGGCACGGAACAGTGCATATTTCAGAGCGATGCGCGCCTGATTGAAGAGGCTGCGGACTTCATCATTCAGTGTTGGTTCATTGCACTTGAACACCAGGCGCGCCTGTAAATGATCCTGCAAGCCCTTACCAACGCCAGACAGGGCGTGAAGCGGTTCGATTCCGTTTTCTTTGAGGTGGTCCGGGTCTCCAATCCCCGACAACATCAGGATCTGGGGCGAATTGATCGCGCCACCAGACAGGATAATCTCGCGTCGAACCTTCAGAGTTTGCTCGACCCCTGACCTGTCACGGTAAACCAGCCCGGTCGCCTTTTTCCCGTCCAAAACCACGCGCGTCACAAATGCGTTGGTGATGATGTTAAGATTCTGACGACTTCGAATGGGTTTGAGATAAGCCACAGCCGCGCTGCAGCGACGACCGTTGCGTGTGGTCAATTGGAAATAACCTACGCCTTCTTGTTCGGCGCCATTGTAGTCGGGATTGAACGCGTAGCCTGCAACCTGTGCTGCGGCAACCCAGGCGTCGCAGATGGGGCGTTGAATGCGCATGTTCGAAACAGACAAAGGCCCGCCAATGCCGTGAAACTCATCTTCACCGCGTTCTTGATCTTCGCAACGTTTAAACAGGGGCAAGACATCGTCCCACCCCCATCCCTCATTGCCCATTTGCCGCCAGCGATCGTAGTCTTCTTTCTGGCCGCGGACATAAAGCAGCCCGTTCAGCGAGGATGAGCCGCCCAGCACCTTGCCTCGTGGCCAGTCTATGGATCGTCCATTAAGCCCCGGATCGGGTTCAGTGCGATAGCACCAGTCAACCGACGGGTTGTGCATTGTTTTGAAATAACCGACCGGAATGTGAATCCACGGGTTGGTGTCGCGACCGCCAGCCTCCAGCAATGCGACGGTCGTATTGGGATCAGCACTCAAACGGTTGGCAATGACACAGCCCGAAGATCCTGCTCCGACTACCGCATAATCGACTTCCATAACTGTCTCCTCCCGACGCGACTGAAAAAAACTCTATGCAAGATGCGAGAAATATACTAGCCTTTTTTGATACAAAACGTCTCATTAATTGCGATCAGGGAGGTAGGCAATGGAGATCGGTAAGAAACTAAGTGGCATTTCCCGGCGAGATTTTTTTCGTGTGGCCGGGCGGTATGGCATGAGTTCGACACTGCTGGCGGCAGGTGGGTTCGGTGGCGCGATGAGCCTGGCGAATCTGGCGCAGGCAGCCGAATCAACCTATGAAAAGCGCTTCTCGAAAGAGCCAAAGCACACGCTTAAATTTGGCGCATCGGGCTTTAACACCCGCAATCTGCTGATCGAACGCGCCGGCGCGATCGAGTTTGCACGCGATCTGGAAGAGCGCACGGACGGTGAAATTCGGATCGAGTTCATTGGTGATAACCAGATCTGCGGCCAGCTGAGCTGTGTTGAAAAAACCCAGCAGGGCATTGTTGATATTTACGCGGCCTCGACCCAGAACTCGGCTGGAGGCGCGCCGTATCTCAACGTGCTGGACTATGCTTACATGTTCCCCAGCCGGGCAGCGCAGTATCACTTCTTCTACAGCCCGGCGAGCCAGCGCATTCTGCGTGATCCGCTTGAGAAACGGCACGGCCTGAAGTTCCTGTTTACCCACTGTGAATTGCGCGGCCTGCAAATGGGTTCGACCTTTGCCGACAAGCCGACCGTCACCAAACTGGAAGAGCTGTTCGGTACAAAGAACCGTGTGACGGGTACGCAGCTGGGACGCATTGCGATGCAGCTGTTGAACCTGAATCCGGTACCGGTTGCATGGGAAGAAACTCTGGATGCGTTGAAGACTGGTCTAATCGACGGGGCTGAAACGTGGGCATCGGCCGTCGCATATGCCAACATGGCTCCAGTGGTGTCGCAGTCAGTCAACCTGAAATTCTTCTGCGGCACTGAACATACCTCAATGTCGGCCAAAGTGTTCGACAGTCTGGGCGGGGAGCTGCAGGATGCTGTGATGGAGTCTTCCTACTTTACGCAGGCTTTGATTCAAGGTGCCAATGAAGCGGCTTTGCTGAACACCGTCGGTTTCTCGGAACCGCAGCTGCCTGATACTATCTTCGCCGAAAATGGAGTACGTCCGGCGTTCCTGCCAGATGATCAGATCAAACTGGCCGAAGAGATGTGCGCCCCGAACTACAACCCCGAACCTTGGGCGCAGTGGCGTGAGCGTTTGAACAAATGGGCCGGTGGCATCGATACCTATCAGGAAATCTACGACATCGCGCGTGAGATTCCGGCAGACACCCTGCCGGAAAACGTAGAACCGCGCCGTTGGTGGAAAGGCGAAGCCTGATACAAAAGACGAACTGGCCCCAAGCGGGCCGGTTCTAATACACACCGACTGGGAGGACGGGGTACATGTCGTTTTGGGCAGACACAGGCGCGATCTTCAGTGCCTTTCTCAGCCAGGATTCGTTCGAGATTCAATCAGCGCTGGAATCGGACGCCGCATGGGTGTTGGGCGCGGTTGTTTCAGCCATGGGCGGATTCGTGATCATGCTGATCTATCGGACAGTGCCGTTTATCGAGCGCCATCTGGAGCGGTCGGTGATGGTATATTCTTACCTCGCGATTGCGTTGATCATTTTCTGGGGCGTGATCGACCGATTCGTGTTCAACGATCAAGAACCGTGGTCCACCACTATCCCTCCCTTGTTGTTTATGGTGATGGCGTGGTTCGGGGCCACGTACAATGTTCGCCTGCGGACGCATCTGAGTTTCAATGAGTTCCGCACCGCAATGCCCCGAGGCGGGCAGTTGGCCTGTTTGATCCTTGATGCGGTGCTGTGGTTCATCTTTGCGGTGATCGTCATCGTGACGACCACGCGACTGGTTGCGTTATCGGCGTCAAATTTTCAGATCGTTCTCGGCACGGACAATATCATGCAGTGGTGGTTTTTGCTGGCCGCACCTCTTTCGTTCTTTTTGATGATCGGGCGTGTGTTTCAGAACCTCGCCGACGATCTGCAAAACTGGAAAACAGGTGAGCCGCTGATCAAGCAGGCCGTGATCGGAGCAGACTGATGACAGACGGAACTTTGGTTACACTGATCTCACTTGGGGTTACCTTTCTGTTCATGCTGGGCGTGCCGGTGTTTTTGGTCATCGGCTATTGGGTGATCGGCTGCTCATTCGTCCTTGGCTTGACGCTGGACAATATGGGGGCCGAACTGTTGAACGTGTTCAACAAAGGCTTTGCCCTGCTCGCGATGCCGCTCTTTATCCTGACCGGAGACCTGATCAACAAGTCTGGTATTGCCCGAAGGCTCAGCGATTTCGCCTATGCCTGTCTGGGCTGGATACGTGGCGGGTTGGCGATGGCATCGCTTGGTGCCTGCGGGTTATTCGCGGCGATTTCGGGATCAAACTCGGCGACGACAGCCACAATTGGTTCGATGCTGCACCCCGAGATGGTCAAAGGTGGCTATGACGAACGGTTCAGCGCGGCGACCGCTGCGGCAGGGGGTACTGTAGGGATCATAATCCCGCCGTCCATTATCTTCATCGTCTATGGCTTCTTGATGAACCTTCCTATTTCCGAGTTGTTCGTGGCGGGCATTCTTCCGGGCGCGCTCATGGTCTTTGGTATGCAATTCGCGTGCTGGATCATTTGCCGCATGAACGGGTGGGGCCATCTGATCCCTTTGCAGCTCAACCGGGTACTGAAAACGGCATTTGGCGCCTGGCTTGGATTTTTCGCCATTGGGCTGGTGCTGTGGGGCATCTACACAGGCAAGTTTTCCCCGACAGAAGCCGCGGGCGTGACAGTTGGCTTCTGTGTGATCGCTGGTTTGGTCAGCTATCCGATCAACCGGATTATGGGGGCCAGAAACGACATATCGCCAACCGAGAAGAGTTACGCCGAAATGTTCGTGGTCGAAGGCTTTACGATCCCCGAGATCCCCTCGATCGTCATCCGCTCGGCACAGATCACCGGCATCCTCGCGCCGCTGATCGCGATATCAGTTGTGATGCAACAGATCTTGTCATTGCTCGGCGCGCAACAAACCATTGGAGATTTTGTAACCTCGATGGGTGGGTACTATGCGGTTCTGTTCACGTCGATGGTGATTGTCTTCTTCTCGGGTATGGTTCTGGAAAGCCTACCTGTAACCATAATTCTCGCCCCAATTCTTGCGCCAATCGCGGCCTCGGTTGGGATTGATCCAATCCATTTCTCGGTGATCTTCCTTGTGGGGGCGTCCATTGGATTCATCACACCACCTTATGGGCTGAACCTCTATGTGGCTTCAGGAGTAACAGGAGTACCCTATTTCCGGTTGCTTCGGTATACGGTACCCTATCTGGTGGCGCTTCTTTCGGTTTGGATTTTAGTGTCGCTTGTGCCCGATCTGGCCTTGATACTGCTGCCAAATAACTAGACTGTTGCAGGATGGCCGAGACGGAAACACAAGAAAAAGAAACTCAAATACCGACCAACCTCCGCCTCCTGCTGATCCTCGAGGAGGTGGCGCGGCGTGGCGTTTCCGTAAAACCATCGGATCTGATTGAGGCATTAGGTCTGGCCAAGCCAACAATTCACCGTCTGCTGCAAACCGCAGAAGCCGAGGGGTTTCTGCAGCGGGATCTCGATGGCAGATCATATGGCCCGGGACACCGGCTGCGACTGCTATCGGTCAACACCATGTCGTCCGAGCATTTGCGCACTGCACGACTGGCGATCTTGCGCAGTGTGGCTGAAACTGTTGGCGAGACATGTAATCTCGCCATTCCAGACCGCGAGGGCATGATCTATCTCGACCGGGTGGAAACGAAGTGGCCCCTGCGAATTCAACTGCCGGTCGGGACACAGGTGCCCTTCCATTGCACGGCCAGCGGCAAGATGTACCTGTCCACACTACGGCAAAGAAAGCTGGATGGGTTTCTTTCGGCAGGACATCTACAACCACAAACCGAACGCTCGCTGACCGATCCCAAGGCATTGCGATCGGAGATCCGACGTATCTCTGAGAATAGTTATTCCACCGATGACGAGGAATTCATGACCGGAATGACTGCCCTAGCAGTACCCGTTCAGGATGGACAAGGCCGATTGGTAGGCACGCTTTCGGTTCACGCGCCGACACAACGTCATGACGTCAACAGTCTGATGTCGTTTCTGGGCATACTTCAGAAGGGAGCGAAGCAGCTTTCGGCTCTTTTGAGCGAGTGACTAATGCTTCAGATGACAGTCAAAGCGTGATTTTTTTCACCAGCTGCGAATTCGATCATCGACCGGTTTGGAGAATTCTGCACCAGAACGGATGAGAGCGCGATAAAAGTTCCGTGTACTCCGTTCGTTCAACTTTGCAGAGTCGACATTAGCGCACCGCTGCCATTCCTAGCTAGCGCAGCATCTGTCACTCTGGGCTCTAACCAGTTCCTGGCAGTACTACGCGTGAACGTCCGCTCCCCACCCAACCCGCCAGCACCAGCGACCAGTCTTCAGCCCCCGGAATCGATCGTCAGCGGTCGTCTTAGCGGCAGTGAACGGTTGATCTAGCAGTTGGAAATGCCCGTCGCAGAGCTTAGCGAAATAACCATAAGCGTACAAATTTCGCTCGGTTCGTACAAATCGATGTCAATAAGTTTGTCTACTCACACCGTATCGAAGATTCACCATCATTTGTGTGGTTCCATTGGAAGCGCGGAAAACTAGTTTCCCTTAGAATATTGCTGCTGGCTTTTTTGTATCGAGCCACGGCTGGTTGATGCAAAGGCCGATTCTAGGGTTCGCTCCAGATATGTTGGTTCCGTTCCCAGATCTTCTCGCCAATCAGGCAGTCTGAGGGTGAGGCAAGTTGCGCCTTCATAACCTCTCCTATTGCTGGCGCTGACCCAATTTCCAGTACCAATTTTCTTCGTACGCCCTCCGCAAAGCCCTGCCAGTCAAGCACCGGGACTACGAATGAACCAGGTCCGCCTGTCACACAGTTCTGGTAGTAGACGTCAAGATCGTCGAAGTGCCACTGACTCCCCATACCTTCGCGGGCCATCAGCGGTAACCCAATTATAATAATCGACTTCGACAGTACAGCGTCACGGGCCCGCAAAACCAGGCGGAAGTTGCGAAACATCAGCCGCTGCAGCTGGTGAGGTCCAAACAAGGCCCGAAGCAAGCACAATCCCGGAAACCAAACCTTTCAACTGGCGCACTATTTGGGAAGCTGGTTGGAAGGTAGCATCAATTGCATTGATCATACCTGTAGTCCCCGTACTCCAGCCAGTTTGCCGAGCCTTCGCTAAAAATCAGAAATTCGGACCTGTCTTCCCCAAGCAGGGCGACGACAAATCCGGCCGGTGGCTCAGAGTTTCCGAAGTAACTGTAGGCCGTCATGGCTCTGATCCACTCGCCGCTGACTGCCACTCGCGCGTCCCACTCCCCCTCCGGGTTTTCCAAAATCATAGGTTCGATCACGCGTTTTATCGCACCGCCTCCACAATAGACGATGCCTTCGGGTGCTTCATAGGAGGCTCCCTGGCTGGCATCCGAAGCGCACTCAGAACGAAGGGACCGAATTGCCGCGCGGGAACCTTTTAAGTCGAAGATTCCATAGCTGACATCTTGATCAATCATCGACAAATTAACCGATGCATTGGCCGCAAGCTGGTCCAATACAAAACCATAGTCCTGCTGACTATTGAAACTGATCTCGACGGGATAATTGTCAACGATCTGCAACACAGCGTTTTCAGCGCCAACCTGAAATGCCCCAACCTCGGTGGTGCCGTTCTTCAAAAAACGAAAGGAAAGCCCTTGCTTCTCCGCAATGTCCTGGCTGTCCTCATATCCAGCTGGAGCAAAGCGAATACGGTTACACTGAAGCTCTAGCGTCATGTTTCCGGTCTGAATAAATGCATTGGGATTAGGCCCGGAACTGAACGACCACTCCGCCGATGCTGTGGTCGCCATTGCCATCATTAGCGTTCCAATGGAAATCGGTCTGAAACTCATTTTCTCTCTCCATGGTGTTGCGGTTTGCACTTTCATTCAGCAGAGATTCCGACCTGTTGCCCCCACAGCGAGGTCAGGAAGCAGGTGCGCCGTATTCGTTTGCGCCTTCTTGGGAAGGTCGTGTCAGCCACCAGATCATCAGAATCGACAGAACGAATTGCAGAATTGAGACAACGACAATACCGGTCAAGCCCAGGACTGCCGCGGGTCCTCGCAATGCATCGGGGTTTTCGGTCCCTTGCTCCAATACCGAAAAGAACGCCACCCCACCCAGCATAACAAAAAGCGTTGTAATGCTGAGCGCCATCGGCAGCAGCAAGTACCAACCAGGTCGTCCTGTATCATGCAGCCTCCGCCAACCGGCGGCTAGCATTGGTATGAGAACGGCCAGTTGAAAAACAGAGGACAGAACCCGAGATCCTTGGCCTGTTTCGGGGTTTGTCCCGAACAGGATCGAATCCAACCCGGCAAAAACGGCACTTACGAGAACCACAAACAAGAAGAACCACCAGTATTCTGTGCGTATAGCCCGCCCGGAGAACTGGAAGTATTTCGAGAAACACGTTTTAACTGCTTCACCGAATCCCATCTTTCATTCCTTTCTCAGTTTCTGTGCGGTCTCAAAACATTTCGCCGCTCAGGAGAACACACTCTCCCCTCTGGGTACTCCCACTTACCTTTTTGTTTGAAAGCAGAAGCCTATCGTACGAGAGCGTAAAGAAGTTTACGCGCGGAAATAATGTTGATTTATGAAAAAATATATTCGAACATACGAATTCGACACAACTTTTTTTTACCTCCGTTGTTGTCGCTGTCGCCCGATCTACCGGGCCCTTCCGACTGCTGGAGTGAGTGCCGGCGGTCGGAAGGCACTTCACAATAATCTGGCTTGGGAGAACACGATGCTCAGACTTAACGTACTCGCCCTCTCTCCCAAGTTCGCTCTAGCTTTTACCAGTGACGTCATACGGCCATCACACGTTGTTGGCGGCCTCGGTAGTCAACGTAATGTCGTTCTGCCCCACAAGCCCCCCGCGGCAAGTTTTTGGGAAAGGTAGTCAAAGGATCGAGGTGTGTTCTGTTGGCTGCACAGACGCAAAAGCTTCAAACATGCGCATCCAATTTCACAAATTTCAAAGGAACCAGAGGGAGAAGAAAATGACTAACAAGAAGGTGATGATTGCAGGCGCGACATGTTTCGCATTGCTTGCAGCCTGCGACGACACGAGTACGTCCAGCGCGTCCGCCGAGCTCACGCCCGCTCAGCAGGCATGTTTACGGGATGTAGCCAACACGACAAACAATTCGCAAGTCGTGGTGCTCTCATCCGCGTTTAGCGAGGCGGGAACACAGGTCACTGTAGGCGTTGGTGAGGATCGCGCTCCGTGGAATTGCATTGCCTACAGTGATGGCGCGACAGCTGGTATCGAGTTCCTTGGCGACGAAGGCGCATTGTAGTCTGTTCGCTGTGTATCTCGAAAGCACCAGTCGTGATCAAATTTGAATAACGGCAAGCTTAGACATTCAAACCTCGTAATAGGATTGGGTTTTAACATGCTCAATCATGCTAAGGTTGTAGAAAATGCCCGTAACCAACTCGGTTGTAATTGCGATCATTTGCACTTTTGTGGCCATTGTTTCAGTTCCAAAATACAGCATTGCACAAACTTGGGACATAGCATCACAGCACTCTGTCAGCGGCGTAACTGTGTATGATTCAGATGAGCTGTTAACTTTTGCCGGTCAGTTGGCCTTTGATCGGTCAGGGCGCATCACAGCGGTAGAGGTCGCATCAACGATCACGCAGATCTACCGAGAAGACGGCTATTTTTTGGCTGAGGCCTGGCCTGGCCCCGATGGGCAGAGCATTGTTGTTGATGAAGGGCGTATTCAAACCATCGAAATTGAAGGTGTAGATACGCGCACGTTCCAAAACTTGGAAAAGATCTTTCGCCCCCTCACCACCGCATATCCAATAACTCTCAAACAATTTGAGCGGGCGGTTATGTTGGCCGAGGACATACCTGATTTGGAATTGTCGACCGAACTTGATTATCCGGATCAGGCAGGTGCCAGGCTGAGGGTATTGGGAGAGCCTCTGCGCAAACAAGCCGGGAGTGCGACACTCGACAACCCTCCGCGTGAGCTTGGAGAAGCGCTCAGCTTCTATGTCGTACAAGAGTTTTATTCGACGCTGACCGTCGGGGATTTACTGCGCTTTGAGGGATCAGGCAATTACAACTGGGACAAAGACGACGAACACTCTTTGTGGGGCGCTGTTACCTATCGCACGCCGCTGAACAGCAATGGTCTCTACGGTGAGATTTTCTACGGAAACATAAACGCAAAACGTGACCTCTCGGGGGATTTTGCAAGAACGGATATTGACGGCGAGAACTTCACCGTCGCGATGGGTTACCCCGTGATCCGCGATGTAGCCCGATATGGATATTTTCTGCTGGATTATCGCCTTTCAAAAGCGGACTCAGTAAGTGGCGGCGTTCCATTGTCCAGTGACGCGAGCGTTGTTGGCCTTACGTATCTTTACGGGCAAAACTATCCAAAAGGGCAAGCTCTGGAAGCGGGGCTGACCTTATCTTTTGGTGACAATGACAATGACACGTCAGACGCGAGTTTTGACGACGGAGACTCTTCGTTCTGGCATCTGCGGGGCGGCATCGGATACGAAAGCCCACTTACGAACTTGTCACCCAACACAGCTTGGCGCACCGAGATCTGGGGCCAGTTCACAACCGACCGGTTGCCCTCGGTCGAGGAGTACTTCCTTGGTGATCGCTATGCATTGCGCGGCTATCGGTTCGACGAAGTAGACGGTGATTCCGGGATTTCCGCGATTTTCGAAGTGTCGCACTCCTACTTTCCAAGTTCCCAAAGCATTCATCGCTTAACGCCTTTTGTCTTTTTCGACGTGGGTTACATCTCGAACAATGACCCAGCGAGTTTTGAAGTTGATAATGCTACACTGGCATCGACAGGTCTGGGTTTGGACGTTGAGTTTAAGCAAAACCTTTTCCTGTCCGGATATGTCGGTGTCCCTTTGAGAGATGGCCCTTTGACCGACTCAGGCGATCCTGGCGCGTATCTTGCTCTGACAACAAGTTGGTGAGGATGTTATGAAACGGAACTGCATTGTTTTACTTACCGCAGCTTGTTTGGGCGCAGAGCTGGCCACTACGCAGGTCGTCGCGCAGGGAAATCATTTTGGGTGGTGCCGTGGCGTAGGGAATCCGCACCAGTCGAGCCAAGGATGTGGGCAGGCCGGTGGGCAAGGGGCAGGCAATCAAATTACCGGCCCAACGCAGCCGGTGGCAAATCAGTTGCCGCCTAAAGGAACACAGCAAACGCCCACATCAGTTACTGTTCCAGTCCTTGCGCCGGGCGCGGTCCCGAACGCAATTCCCGGTCAGGTTCCTATTGCGACACCAATAGCGGTTCCAGGTCAGGTTCCCACGCCGGTCCTAGCGCCGACCCTAGTTCCGCCTTTGACACCAAACGCGACACCAAACCGGGTTCCGACAGCTGTTCCAAATCAGGTTCCCTCATTGGCTACCGGTCCTACCGCGGTGCCGCCGCAAGTTCCGACTGCAACTCCCAATCAAGTTCCGATAGCTATCCCTGGCCAGGTTCCGCCTCAAGTTACTGGCCCGACGGCTGTGCCGCCCCTTGTGCCAACAGCAATACCCAACCAAATACCAGTCGCAGTGCCAGGTCGTGTTCCGCAACCCAGCGGCACTACAGCGACGCCACCGCTTGTCCCAACCGCAACCCCCAATCAGGTTCCCACCGCGGTTCCTGGCCAGGTTCCACAGTTGACACCAAAACCTACGGCAACTCACGTGGCCGTCCCAGGACATCCGAAGCCACAAGGCGTCGTGACAATCATGCGCCCAAAGCCGAGGCCGACAACCGGTACTGTTCAGCAACCTGGCACAACACAAGTGACCCACCATTTAACCCACCAAAGTAATTCAAAGAAACACGATCACGTCGCAGCAACACCTGGACGGCATGACCCGCACGACCTGCCGAGGTTCCGCAGCGCGGCGGCCAAGGAAAACTGGGAATGCGTTGCCAGCGGATTTGGACAGCGCCGGTATGACGCTGGGCGGGGCGTGTTACTGAACAACGGAGCATTGCGGCACCTCGGTAACGTGGACGCAATGGCTCGTGATGTACCAGCACGGCACCCGAAGCATTCCGGATGCATTATCTCGGTCAAACGAAAGCAGCGCTGAAGCTCGCTGGGTAGGTTTTGCTCGGGTAATGAGATTAATCGACCAATAGTTCGTCAATTGTCATCTGGATAATTGGATTTCGTATTGCCTTTAATCCCTGGCGCTTACGTTGGCTGATGTAGCCCAACAATGCTCCGTACCCAAATTTACTTCAAATAGGCCAACAATCTAAAGTGCCGCACTTCCACGAAAAGCCTCCGACCATCTGGGCCGGTCAAATTAGGCAAGCGAAACTTTGAACGGTAACTTTGCAAAGTCAGCTTTCTGCGTAAAGCCGCCGTTAGCAACGACAGTTGCTGCAATCGCGGCGAATGTCGACTCAGTGGCCACCTGCTCAATGCCCGCTTCGGTTTGCATGAAGATCGCGGCTGGGAATATTTCTACAAATAGCCGCGTCGCGCCATGCTGTGGGCTCAGAAGTCACTTTGATTTTTTCCGGGAAATCGTGCCAAATTGTCCGAAAGCCGCCGCGCTGCTAAATCAGTTCTTTGTATTCGTACTTTTTACCAAGCGGTTGTCTCGGCACACAGCTTCGGGCAATGCAAAACACACTGATGGATGTAATGGTAGATACACAAAGCAGATATCAGATCAAAGCCTTGATATTAAATAATTTATCTTAGCTAAATGGTGCCCGGGGGCGGCTTCTTATAAATCATCTAACAATATGCAATATATTAATATTATTACGATCTTACCTTATGATTGCCCCCAAATATGCCCCCAAACGTAGTGCTTCTATATGCGCGTTTGCGTCGAGTTTGCAGGCTTCAGCTGTTGGAAAATAATCTGGTTCTTTCGGGCCGTGGTAGCATGAAGTTCTGTGTTTTGTTAAGATCTTCGTCCTTCAAGGTAGTGATGCAATCCTGAACGCATCTTGGTTCTGGAGATTTAACAGTTTTCGACATACTGTGAATCAAGCCCACGTAGAGTACCTTTAGCCAGTTCGCGCCAGTTCAGCAAAAGTTTACGGGCACCCAGCTCGAGGAACCGGCTTTAGGGAATAAAGCAAAAATCTTGTGTAAAAGTACGAAAAACTACTATCTATTTTTTTCTCTTAAGGTCTCGAGCATTAATCGCGAGCCAACAATGTCGACAGAGTTATCTTGCTCTGGCACTGCAGCAAGAGCACGAGCCAATTTAATTTCTGCGTGCTCTCTATCACGAAACTGGTCCGGGATTTCAGCGTAGCTCATAGCGTTCCGCAAGCGGAACATCGGCGTCGCTTGGCGAACAGCTAATTCCTCGGCCTGAGTTAGTAGTGTTATAGTCCGATCCAAGAAACCGGCTGCTTGCGCCGCTACTGCCTGCATCCGTAGCACTTCCGGTCGCCAGACCTTGATACCAATACGATCAAACTCTTCGAGTTCGCGCGTCAACTCTTCGTAAGCTCGCTCCGGTTTGCCGTTGACAAGAAAAGCCTCGGCCAGAATACAAGCGTAGACTGGGAAATCCTCGTACGTCGCAATCTCGCGATGCCGAGACAAGCCTTCTTGGATGCGACGGAGGCCAGATTTCGGGTCACTGGTTATAGCCGTTACCCATCCATCAAGTATGTGACCAGAAAGGCCATGGTCCGCAATGTCATGCTGAACCGTCAGTTCAATCAACTCAGCCGAAATCGAGCGGATTGCATTCAAGTCGCGGCGGTAGAAGCTAACGAACAAAGCAGAGTCTAACGCGTGAACCAAGCTGCCAAGGTGCTTGAGTTTGCGTGCCCAGGCGAGCGACGAGTCCTCGAATTTGACCGACGCTTTAAGCCTTCCTTGCATCCAACGTATTCGGGCAAACTCTCCTTTCGCACAGGACCTTGCGTCATGGTTCCCGTAAAGCTGAGCATGGTGCCGAAAATCACCTTGGCCATAAACTGCAAGACCCTTACGGAGATGCAGCTCGCTACGTTCAAAATCGGCCGCATGATAGTAGCTCGCCCAGCAGCAATGGTGCGCTTGCAACATCTGCTCGAGATGCGCCGTGTGTCCGAAGTTGATGCTCCGTTTTGCGCTTTCGAGCAAGCTTGTTGCACGTACCAAGTGGGTATTAAAGTCCTTTGAAACCCTCCACCAACCCCACGCAATTGGAAAATGCGCTGGTTTTGTTGGTGAGAGAGTGGTCAATTCCAAACCGCGGGCATAAAGCGCTTGAGTTTCTTCCGTCTGGGATCCTCGCGTAGCTATCAGTACTGGGCCCAGAAGCCCGATTACGTCAAGTTGCCGTTGGATTCTGTCCGCCCGATCAGGCAATGATTCCAACAATAATAAGCTTCTTCGTAGTATCCGGCGAGCTTCAGTCAACGAAGCACTTTGCAATGCTCGCTTCGCGGCTTCGATCCATAGTTCGATTGCTTGATCCTTGGAGCCGGCGCCTGCCATATGCAGGGCCAGGGTTTCTGGATGGCGCTTGGCTATGTCAGGATAAACGCTTTCAAGCGCAACGGCGACGTCGGCATGCAACGATTTGCGGTTCTCTCGAAGCAGCGATTCATATGCGGCTTCACGAAGCAAGGAATGTGCGAATTCCAATGTTCCACTTTTTCTTGCACGCAATATTCCTTGATCGACAAGGATCGCTACTCGTTCGTCAATGTTGTCAATCCCCGCTGCTTGCCGTAGGACCTTGGTATCAACGTTGATTCCTATCACTGAAGCGAGCTGCGCGATTTCTTTGGCAACTCCGGCACGGTCCAGATGGGCAATAAGCAACTCGTGTAGCGACGCCGGCACAAATTGCCGTTCTGCTGTCTGTTCCTCAACAGTGGCTTCGCTGCGTAGTAGTTCGCGCGCAGTTTCCTCGACAAACAGTGGTATGCCATCCGTGTTTCGGCCAAGTTCTTGAATCAATCGCAGAGGAACTTCCTTATCTGCGAATAATTCACTTAGCATGGCTTCTGAAGTGTCTTTCTGTAGTGGGAAGAGTTGTATCACATCGACCAAATCGACGTTGCTCCAGTGGGGTTCGAATTCAACTCTAGCACTCATCAACAGGAGTAGTCTGCTCGACCGCATCTCAGCAAGAAGCCTCTCCAACAACGTGATGGATGTAGGATCAAGCCAATGCAGGTCCTCGACGATAATGCAGACAGGATGCTTCTGCGCACGCGCTAGCAGTACACTAGAGATGGCGGCAATAGTGCGCTCCCTTAGCGCTTCCGGCCTCATCACGTCTAAATCGGCATTTGCTACCGGCAACCCGAGCAGATTTGCTACCAATGGCACAGCGTCTTTAGATAACAATTCGTGATCAGACCAACTTGCAGAGAGCGCTTCGGCAAAAAATTCTAGAGATTTGGCTCCGGTGACCCCCAGCAGATTTCGAAGACCCTCGCGAAATGGAAAAAGTGGTGTGTCCTGATCTAGAGGTGAAGCCTGTAGATGTAACAATAGCGAATCATGACCGACGTGCCTCTCGATAACCTCGTGCAACAATCGAGTCTTACCCATTCCCGCACCCGCCTGAACCATTGCCGCGGTACCGTGGCCATCACGAGTCCTCTGCCAAGACTGTGCTAGTTGGGTGAGTTCTTTGTCGCGCCCATGAAACGAAGTCATATGAGCGACGGATGTAACCCGGGCAAATGGACGGGTACTGACGCGGAGCACACGCCATGGTGAATGTGCGTCTGCGAAACCATGCAATTTCGTCGCTACAATCGGTAGGCACTCGAACCGGTCTGAAATGCGTTGGTGTGTGATTTCAGAGACCACAATTTCATTAGGCCCGGCTAGCCCTTGAAGTCGGGCAGCGAGGTTCGGGGTGGAACCAATAATGGAGTTCTTTTCGAGTGTTCCCTCTGTGATATCGCTGACGACAACCAGTCCTGTTGCGACGCCAAGTCGAACAGACAACGGCACATTTGCAGGCGTAGTTAGTTGGCCAATTCCATCTTTGATAGCAAGGCAAGCCCGTACTGCACGCTCTGGATCATTTTCGTGAGCGAAAGGAAAGCTGAAATAGGCTAAAATCCCGTCGCCTACAAACTGCCCAATCGTACCACCAAACTTGGTGAGCAGTTCAGCGCAAAAGGCCCGATATTGGCGGATAACCTCCAACAAATCCTCGGGGTCCAAACGTTCACCTATTTCTGTCGAACCCACCAAGTCGACAAAAACAACAGTCATTGGCCTGCGTTCACCCACCCGGCGTTGTTTGGACGCCGCTGCAGAGCCAGCGGAATTAGTATTTTTCCTGCCAAAATCCTGATCGCGTGAAGGATAAAACTGCGCCATGACCACCATTTTTGGTTGAGGCAATGCGAAAAAAAAGTCGAAACACTTAGCGAACCGTAAAATCGCTTAGCCACGTTGGAAATGTACCTAACTAGATACTATAGTGGATAAGACACAGTAACTCCATGACACAGGATCACCAACTATAGTAGTACAAATGCTAGCTCTTTTGTGGTAGTTTCCCAACCAAGCTAAGTTAGACGAAGACCACTATTAAATCGATGCAAATCTTCTGAAACTGCCCGTAGGTGCAGGTCATACAATTACTCCAAGATTGTTTTGAGATTTGCACGCGTAATACGTCCAAATTTGAGTCATCTTGGTTTCCGGACCAATCTGTTTTGATTTTGAGCTTTGGAGGAGAAATTGGGTACCATTAGCATAGCTTGGTTCCTTTCGATACTTTCGACTTGCGTGGAATGTGGCCCTCTGGAACCACAGATTGAGCTAATCCCGATCCGCGATATTAGCTCTGCTCCAGCAGAGGTTCAGGAGGATTGCGATGCTGCATTTGTCATCAATCGCAGCTGTGTAACCAATCGGTCGCCATTTTCACCAGGCGCTCCCGATGTGCCGCCAGACTGCATCGCCTCGCTGTCTTCGCAACAGGCTTCGCTGATGGAACGCGTATTTCATGTTGCCCCCCAACAGGTTCGGAACAAACTTTGCTCTCTAGAGGGCTTATATGTGTCTCCAGGTGGCGCATGGTTCAAACATATCAATGGGATGCCTTACCTTGGTCTTCCCGAGAGAACGTTTAAGAACTCTCCCACCTTTTTAGAGGCCAGAAACAGCCGAGCGTCAGCATTCTGGGGGAAAACGATCACTCCATTTCTTTCCGCTGCCGCTGGCGAAAACAAAGAACTAGGAACTGAATGGGCGTTGTTGGCAAACGTCGCACACGAAATCGGACACTGGTTGGAGCCGTACTCTCGCGCGTCAACCAAAGATTGCGCGCCTTCCTATCCTACAGGTGTGTGCAATCTTGACCCAGAGTCGTACTTCTTTCCGAGCTGGAGTCACTATGCGCCACCAAGCCTCGAGGCTCCGTGGCTACATCCTTGGGGGATTTCACTAAGACCGGAAATCATCCGTATTCGAGCAAACTTGTTTGCTCGGGCTTCTCCGGATCAATTCTATGACGATCTTTTGCGCTCGTGTACGCGGCATGCCTATGAAGGACCAGGACTACAGGGCGAGTTTGCAACCTTTTTCGCCTTGACTTCGCCAAGCGAAGATTTTGCGGATGGTTTCATGTACTTCGCACTATGGAAAGCAGGGCTTTCAAGTTTAGTCATCAAAGGCGATAACAAGAACTACGATCTTATTGGTGTATTGTTCGATAGTGATTCCGAATTTTTGGAATGCGGGTTTTCAAAGAAACGCTCCATCCTCGAGCTATATTGGCAAGCCCTCCCAAACTAGTTCTACTTTTGATCTTTAGAACTCAAATGGCGAATTGCATGATGCCACACTTCGGTGGAGGAAAACGACCACTTCGGATACGTACGCTCTATGTCGCGTGAAAGATGATCACGGATTGCTTTGATCATCAGGTTGGCATCCAATTGCTTTTGGCTAACACGACCATTTGGCAACCAGCCATTTAACAATTCGCCTATACTAAGTGGCACACGCTCGATGATCGCCGACCAAGTCCGATGTTTAAAGTGTAATTCAGCAGACACTGTTAACACCACTTGCGCGCTAACCTTATCCAGAACACCCTGTTCGACAGCGGAATTCATCGTTGCTTGTACATCGACCATCGCTTCCGTGATAGCGGCGAAACCCAGCCCCGCTGGACCATGGCAGACCGCCACATCGGCATCGTCCAAGATTGGAGTGTCGCGGTATGCTTCAAAGATTTTACCGACTCCACGCATTCCATAGCGGTGCAATTCAGCAGCACGAATAGCACCCATACTCGCTGCACCCCAAACGCTGATCCCCTGAGCCAAGGCCCAGAGTATCTCTTTGTGCCAGATGCTGAGCGTTGTCTCAAAAAGACCGTCAACTATGCCAATCGCATCGGGACTCTGTTGAGCCACCTTGAATAGATCGCCATGTTTGGCTGGGGGGTACCATATCAAATCGGGACCGGATGCCTCGGCACGGTCGGCAGGAGGAACAGAAGGGCCAGCAAAAACAGCAAACATCATCGTCTAGCAGCCATACGTAGTGCTCGCGGGCCGGCTTTATACCCAGGGTGGTTGTGCGGCTGCTCAAGTTCTGGGACTACAATACGAACCACGGGGATTCGTATAGCGGAATTGCTGAGGTCGGTTGCGACAACTCGGTTAACTCCGGCGCGGCGCAAGCATTCTAAAAGCCAGCGCAAATCTCTACCCAAGTCCTCGCTGTCAATGCCAGATGAGTCTGGGAATGGTCGTTCGGCTCCGCTGCTAAACACTTCGAGTAAAATCTGGGCAGCTTTCTGATCGAGCGTCCGTTCCTCGATCTCTTTCAGGTCGTCACGCGCACCGGAGATGCGGGTCACCCGCGACTGTGCGGCCTCCGTAAGAGATCTTGTAAGTGCAACGGTCGTCGATGGGTGACAACCGGAACCACCAACCGCTGACAGTGCGGGGTTTATGTGCGAACGATCATCATTGAGTATGGTAAAAAAAGCTGGAACCCCAACATCAGAGGTTATGTCCCAAATCGAAACAGACAGTCCTGCCCTATGACAAAGATCCAAGAGTTTTTTGGATTCGGCATCTTCAATTGTTGCTAGATCAACCCGTGTTGTCGCTCTGGATGCTAGCGGTCGAGCGTACCAGAGCGCCAACGCATCTCGTTCTATTACCTCGCAAATTGCCGTACACACTGCCTCAAGAAGTACGTTCCCGGAGCCCAAGCCATTGCTGCTGGACATAAAGGAACCGTCTGTAGGATGCCGCGGCAGCGTGGAATCGACGTGAACAGACGCGGCCGGTAACCAACAAATCTCCTGCTGTAACAAGTCCCAGCCTTCAATCCAGCGCATTGGCACATCGTCAGGCGGTGCATGGGATCCTCCGACCAATGGCGCTACGACTGAGGCATCTGGTGCTAGGCTCGAACGCGTTGACACCGTGATTGCCCGACTAATTTCTTCAGCGTGATAAAACTCGACGGCTTCCATGAGCGCGGATGCAATAGCCTGTGCGTTAGTCAATCCCTTTCCCTGTGATACAGAAATAGATCGCGCGTTCGGGCGAACAGCAATTGCCACCGGAATACCGACGTCGTCAAGTCCGGTATTCAGGCCTAATCTGGTAATTCCAAACTCAGCAAGCGCGGGACGAAGAAGTGAAATAGTCTCTTCAGGCGCAAGCAATCGATGGGTGCCTATAAAGAAGTTCTTTCTGGTTGATGCAAACGCGACATCACGAATTGTCATGGTGTCGCAGACCCACATTTGAGTTCTCCAAATATTGGTCAATCAGTCGGATTAAGATGCTTAGCTCCACCTGGAAGAACTAAGTCCTGACCGTCCCTAACTACCAGATCCGTTTCTTCGACGCTTAGTAAAAGCGCCACCGACATCACACCCGGCAAATTGGCATCCCCAAAAAGACCCTTGATCGGGTTGTTGTTATCAAATTCCAGCTTTTGAACGCTTGAACTGGGACAGTAGTAAAAGTTACCATTTTGGTCTTTGACCAATATATCAGGTGTCTGTTCTGTTTCTGAATTTCCGTCTTGTTGTCCCATTTGAAACTCCCTTGGCAGCTATGTCACTAACGATATGCAAGTCGGTTTCGCTCATGCAAGCTTATTTCATTAATCAGTTGGCCCCTGCAGTAGCAAACACGTCTGCTCGGTTTGAAACTTACACCGCTGCCAAAAAATGACAAACCCTGTGTGTCAAAAGCCCAGCCAGACAATGATGCACCCGGGTGCAATTGAACGAACTCGAAAAAGTAAGTGTTCATGGACTCGCTTTGAAAACTGCTTCGTCTTTGGCCTTCTATGGGAAGCAGGGTGCAATTCCACGCAGGCGCATGTGTTTAAGCCAACCACAGTAACAATTAAATTCAAACTAGAACATTGGTCCGCGTTCAGTTCTGTGCACACTGAGAAGCGCGTTGCACCCGGGTTCAATGTACGCCCGGCGGCGAGCAAGACTCCCCTACTATTCAGTTTTGAACCCGGGTGCAAAACTACACAAGATTGTTTTAAATCGCCTGAACACTCAAAGTTGTGGGCGAAACCAAGTCGAACAACTAGATTTCGGACCGTCAACTCGCAATTCATATCTGATTGCTTAATCCGAAGACAAAAACGGCGACCTCTGAAAGTTTTTCAACTCAACGCCACATGTGTGACAAGATTTCGCCAAACGAAGAAGTTTAGGCTACAAGTTCCACTCTCATATACATGGATGCTAATGCCCTGCCCTCTCGGATACATTTTCGTCGATGGTCTTCAGCGCCACGCGCTGCAATTTGCTGAGAAAAGTGCTTTGATGCGACGCCTACAAGCTGGCGAACGATTTACTTCTAGGAAACCCGATTTCAATCGACCTGAACCGGGCCGAAGCACACAAGTAGATACACTTCCAATGGTCCAAGACTGGATACATCCGACAACACTAAAACACCTGCTTGCATCTTATTTGGTTGAGCGTTTTCTGCTGGAAGAAAGTACACAACTCTTCCTCTGTCGTAAGAATTTAGAACCGATTGCGATCAGTAGGTCGCTTTTGGACGGCCCAGTTGATCGTTTTGAGAATGGCGTCGAAGTTCCAACTGACGATCTCGGGTGTTTTGTGGATTTGCTCCAAACCTTTGTCCAAAACTGCAAGTCAAGGTACCCTTTCTGGAACACAGAAAACTGGACGTTACGAGGAACAGATGAAATTGAAAGGCACTCGGGCGACCTCAGACGCAACGACGTGTTAAGCATCCGGAACTTGTGCTTCCCTCACCTTCTTCTTCGTGAGGACCAAGTCCCAGATACGCGTCAATTCAATAAATACCTAGACCATTCCACAGAAGAGTTCTTTACAATGCAGAAAGAACTTGCCGGCAGCAAATCTTCCGGACGTCCACCGACGGCAAGACGAGAATGTAAGCGAATACTTTCGCAACGCTACCCGAATGGACGGCCAAAGGAGAACGTTGAAGCTTTGCTGGCCGAAGTGAACGATGCGCTTCGCAGCGACCCAAATATTCGTACCGGCGTAAGTAGGCGCACGTTCTATCGCGTCATGCAGGAAATTGGATGGTAGGTCAAAGCTTACGTTCTCTGGCAATTCTTAGTTTTTGAGCCAAAATTATTTTGTCATTTTTGGCATACATTTGGCAGGCTTCGCCGACTTTTTTTGCACATCCGAATCATTTCAAAACAGGAGCCTCAACACAGTTTCGTAAGAGGTGACACAATGTCCGAACGCTATCTGCGTCTTTCAGAAGTAACCAATAGAACCGGTTTAAGTCGGTCTTCCATCTACAACATGATGACCGAAAATAGGTTCCCACTTGCCCTTCGTCTAGGTGTCCGCAGTGTCCGCTGGCGTGAGGCCGATGTCGACAATTGGCTAAACGCCTGTCCCGCAATCGAACTTCGTTCGTTTCAAGCTGAAGGGTAGTATTTATGAACATCCCCACAATAGAAACAGCGGTGACGCCGACAAGCAAAAAAGAAACTCGTATCAAACAAGGCATCTATCAAGAAACCCACACAAGCATTCAGAATATCGGTCTAATGGCCGTTCTGGGTCACAAGGACCGCGCACGCAAAGCGACATACGACTTGTTCAGAACTCACAACTCTAAGCTATTTGGCCTTATGAAAAGCGGTCTATATCAACTCCCCTTACAAGTGTTGAACGCATTGGCGGAGGAATTCGACCTTGATGGGACATTCAATGAACCGATCCAACGGTATCGTACACGAAAGCCGCAAGGAGGATGCCGCGAGATTTGCGTCCCCGGGACATATCTCATGGCGACACATCATTTGATCGGAGCGGTAATCGACGCGCAAACCATTCATTCGAACAACGTCTATTCATGTAAAGGGCAAGGGCGAAACGCTTTGATCCAAGACGCACTGAGGCGAATTAATGATGGACATTGTTATGTGTCTACCTTGGACATCGAAAACTGCTTTGCCAGTGTAAATTCAAGTATTCTTGACCGTCTACCGGTCCACCAACGCTTTGTTTCGAACTCGCTGCGAAATGAAAACCTGAACTTCGCGACACCACTAATCAAATACGGAAAGGAGGTCTGTAACCAGGCAAAAGACGAGAGTATTTTCTCCCCCTTATATAGGGAGGACATGAACAATACGGGTGCGCCCACGGGTTTAATGCAAGGGTCCCCTGCTTCTTGGCCTATCCTCGGATGGGTCTGGAAAGATTTGCCGCCTATCGACGAAAACGTCGGGTTCGTACACGTCTACGTCGATGACATCCTCGTTGTCGCGAAGTCTGAGGCAGGTCGCAGGGAGATAACAGACGCAGTAGTTCAGTTTCTACAGGACTGCCCCGCTGGGCCGCTCGGATTGACCCAAATTGACTATGACGTTGGTCAAGCATTCGAGTTTCTTGGGTATGAAATATCCTACGATTTTGAAGATGGTCTTGCCGACGCCCGTTTAGCCGAGGCCGCTTTCAGCAAGCTTGAAAGAGTTTTACCCCAACTAGTTGAGGTTGATCGCCTTCGTGGGTCGGAATTCCCATATTTCGCATGTGCAAAGTTGCGCGCAATACTAGGCGGTCACTCCATGGCCAGCGATCTAGATGAATGGTGGGATTACTATGTCGAAACGCTTCTGGATTACGATCTTACTTCAGAAAGCCCTTTCGACTTGCGGTACACCGCGACTTGAACCTCCTAGGCAACCTTAACAAATCGATACCGGCACAATGGTGTGCCGGTATTTTTGAACCCGGGTTCATTTCCATCCTCTTTGAGGCTGAACTACGTTGAACCCAGGTGCAAAAGTACACTTGAGCTTCAAGTTCGCAACTCGGTGAATGCTACAAGTGTTTGATATATATTATTTTCTTGACTTGCCTGAAATTTCGCAAAGCATAGCAGTACTTTCCTCGGTCAGCGAGCAATTCACCAAGTATCTGCCGCTCGACGCTTACTGAGGTCGCTCGAAACACATTTTTTGGAGATCAAAATGGTACGAATTGTTGTTGAAGGTCGCGACACGATCAAGTTTCGTGATGCACGCTTGTTCTTCACACCAGGCAGGTCACATTACCCGACCGGCTACCTTCAGCCTCGCGCTGGGCAGATTCATATTGGCGACCGCCACTCTCGTTCGCGACTAAGATATGGGATCAACCTGTCAGATCCACCTTGGTACTGCGAGGGCGAGACGAGCCCCGAGTATGCATTGCGGCATGCGCTCAGATTCCTGACTAAGGAATACGACGTTGACATAAATCAGATAGAGGAACTGCGATCTAAACTTTCATTTGAAAGCTAGCGCAATAGAGCAATTATATTGTTGTACCAAATTCACCTGGCACCGCGAGCTGATCTGAACTGGCAGTAGAGCCATAGTAGGGTCCGAGACCCGTCACTCAGACATGTGAACCGCTGCATCACTCAATCCGTACTCCGCAGGCAAATACCCGTTGCTGCCGACGCGCGAATGGATCAAACTCAAGTGGCTGACAATCAAGGAAAAGCACGCGGCTTGTTCAGCTGTAGAAGCTTATTCACCCTGCAACTTGATCTTGACGAGGAAACTGAGTGGGAAGTCCTAAATTCGAAATTGGTCAATGCGTTCGCGTCCGTAGACGTCACTGGCTAATTGAAAATATTGAATCAAGTGAATTTGCACCTGATGTTCTTGAAATCCGATGCCTCGATGACGATGCGACGGGTCAAAAGCAACTCATCCTCCCGAGATCGGAAATCGCGATCGAATGCGTTGACGATGAACTTTGGCACCAGCTGGGATCAAATGTTCCAACTGATGCAAAAGGGTACTCCGCCTATTTGCAATCTTTGCAATGGAACACGGCAACAGCAGCCGACAATAAGCTCTTCCAAGCTCCATTTAGAGCCGGGATCGAAATTTCGCCCTATCAGTTGACTCCATTGGCCAAAGCGCTGGACCTGCCTCGTGTTAACCTATTGATCGCCGACGACGTTGGTTTGGGAAAGACAATTGAAGCCGGGTTGGTTTTACGTGAATTGCTGTTGCGAAAACGTGTAGACTTCTTCGTAGTCTCATCCCCCGCATCAATGACACAGCAATGGAAAGAAGAACTGTCTTCAAAATTCGGTTTAACTGCTGAGATTGTCGATGCAGATTTCTTCGCCGAGATGAGAGCTGAACGAGGGTTTGGTTACAACCCGTGGCAATCAGGAAATGCATTCATCATTTCTCACTCTCTACTGAGGGATGAAGGTTATATGGTTGGCCTAAAGGCGATACTTGGTGCGCCTCGTGCCAGGTCAATGTTCATTCTTGACGAGGCTCACCACGCTGCGCCCGCACACAGTCAGGCATATGCCACCGACAGCCAGATGACCCGCGCGGTCCGCGAGCTTTCCAAGATGTTTGAACATCGCCTTTTCCTAACCGCAACCCCTCACAACGGGCATTCAAATTCTTTTGCAGCCCTGCTGGAAATGCTCGATCCACAGCGTTTCACCCGCGGCATAGCTGTGTCACAAGACGAACACGACGCGATAATGGTGCGCCGGCTAAAATCAGATTTGAGAGAGCTTACTGATACGCCTTTTCCGGTTCGCCATGTGGATAATATAGAACTACCGGACACCCCGTCCGATGCACCGGAGCTTAAACTGTTTCAGTCACTATTGGACTTTGGAGAGCTGGAGGAAAGCAAAGGCGGACATTCCTTTGTTCTGTTGCAGCAAAGGCTCTTATCATCGGTTTCAGCGTTTTGCACCACGCTCCAAGGTGAAGTTAACAAGATGGTGAATGGTGAGCTTAAAACGGCTGCCGAGGCCCTGTTAACAACAGCTACACGCCAAGCCTTCAAGGGCGACTCGAAAAGTAAGAATCTTGCGGCCTGGATCAGAGAGCATTTAGGGGAAGGGAAATTCTGGAACCAAAGACGGCTCATTGTCTTTTCAGAGTATCAAACCACGATTGATTGGTTGAAGAAGCAACTGCTCGAAGAACTGTCTGTCGAGCTTGAGGATGAGCGTATCGCTGAATTCACTGGCGACACCGACAAGAATGAAAGGGAGCGCCTCAAGGCTAGATTCAACGCAGACCCCGCAATGGAGCCACTGCGCATTTTGTTGTGCACTGATGCCGCGCGCGAAGGCATTAATCTTCAGCATCGTTGCTACGATTTGTTTCACTTTGATTTGCCCTGGAATCCTTCCAGGCTTGAGCAGCGCAATGGTCGTATAGACCGACGTTTGCAACCAAACCCGGATGTGTATTGCCGTTATTTCACCTACAAGCATCGGCCATCGGACCGAATTCTTGCGGCACTGGTAAGAAAAACTGAACGTATAAATAGAGAATTGGGTGAAGTTGGCTCAGTTATCGAAACAGAGATTGAAAAACGCTTCAAAACTGGCATCACACGCGAGAATATGGATCGGCTGGAGCAGGACCTAGAGTCTGAAAGCTATCTAGAAGCACAGCGTTTGAAAGAAGAGCTTCTGATTGCTCCAGAGAAACAGAAACGCCTTCGAAAACTAGAAAGCGAATTGCAATCAATCGCACGACGTCTGGAGCAATCAAAAATTCAAAAAAATGTTGCACCAAATGCCTTGCAGGCGGTTTTCCTCAATGCACTTGAAAAGATGCATGTAGATATTGGTCCGAAACAAATTGCTCAGGAAAATGGTGTGGATGTCATCGCCCTCGACCCTAAATCTCCGGGCTTTTCCAATGCAGACTGGACACCGGTCTTTGACCAATTGCGTGAGCGGCCGCGCAACAAGGACGAGACTGTTGCTGAGTATCGCCAGAACGCTCCAGTGAAGAGAGTCAGCTTTTCACCCGTCAAGGACGGGGATCGGTTGAGAACTGGCATAGAACATCTGCATCTGGAACACCGTTTAGTTAGGCGACTGCTGGCTCAGTTCGATGCCCAGGGGTTTCGCTCGCGGCTGGAAAGAACGGCGGTCCTGCAGACAGCTATCGAACGCCCGCGCGTTGTGCTGCTTATCCGGCTCACGCTCTACGCCAAAGGAGCCAATCGGCTGCATTCTGAGATTATTCCCGTTGCAGCGTCGGTTAATCTGAATGGCGTGACACCTCTGAAGTTCGAAGGTCAAACAGCATCTGAGGTTTATAGAAACCTCCAAGAGGCAATCCAGTCTTCGTCAAGGCCGGATGAACCGATTTGCGATGAGTACCGTAAGCGCGCTTCGGCCGACGCCCAATTTCTGCGCGAAATTGCCGAGCGGCAGGCGCGAGAGAATGAACAAAATGTCCGTAGGGAATTGACCGAAATTGGCGAGGCTCAGGCTCGCTCACTTAAACTTCTACTTGAACAGCAGCGCGACCGAATTATCAAACAACAGGGTGCGGTCCAACACGAGTTCGACTTTAGCGAGCAAGAGCGTGAACAACGGCGGCTGGACAAGCTTAACTGGGAAGACCGACTGCAAGAGCTGGATATCGAGATTGAATCTGAGCCTGAGCTTGTGCGCCAAAAACACATTGTATCGGCCCGTCGAATTGAGCCCGTGGGCATTGTTTATCTGTTGCCGGAGAAACTTAAATGATTGATCTCTGGCTGAAACATGTGCGCCAAGAAGGGTTAGTTGTTTCTCAATCGGCGTTAGATGAGGAAAATCTTGTTCCCATCAAGCAAACTGCTGAAGACACCAGGGTGTTCGAGGAAAACGTGTCCGATATCTGGCAGATGGGCACCAATGTTCTGGGTTGGCCGCAAAGCCGCATACAGCGCGGAGAGAACTTGCCCGCTGAGGCCACATGCAGGCTAACCGAAATGGACGTCACGCTGAAAACTGATGCAGCGCTTGCTGGTAAAGCAGACGAACCACCGCGCCTGCTAATTAAATGCATTGAGCGCGGGTCAGACCCGGATAGCCGAATTTCCATTGGGAATTGGAGCGGCATTACCGAGCAACAGGCATTTGAACGCCACCTGCGTGAAACTGGCGTCGCGCAGGGCCTGCTTGTTACTGATCAGGTGCTACGTCTGACATACTCACCGCCGGGAGAGACCCCAGGTTTTCTTGAATGGCCAATCGACGGCCTGAAAACCACCGCCGGACGTGAGATGTTGTCCGGCCTGAAACTGCTTCTGGGCAAGAATGCCATCTGGGGTAGTGCCGAAGCCCGTCTTGACGGCATTCTAAAACGTTCGCGTGAAAACCAGAACATCGTCTCGACTAAACTGGCCGACCAAGTGCTGGGTGCGCTGTACACCCTTCTGCGCGGGTTCACCTCAGAGGCCGAAACTGACACCAGCATGCGCGCCGTGGCGGAAAGCCAGCCGCAGGAGTTTTACGAGGGTCTTCTCACGGTTTTGATGCGACTGGTCTTTGTGCTCTATGCCGAAGATCGCGAGTTGATGCCCTCGTTAGATAATCAACAGGCCAAGTCGATCTACGAACAAGGTTACGCGGTACGCCGCCTTTTTGTCGATCTGGAGGCTGAAGCGGCCCTGTACCCCGACACCATGGCTGACCGCTACGGCGCTTGGGGTCGTCTGCTTGGGTTGTTTCAACTGATTCACGATGGGGCTGGACCGGAGTTCATGCACCAGCGCCGTGGGAAACTGTTTGATCCGGAAACCTTCCCCTTTCTGCTCGGTCGGTTCGGCGATGGTGATCAGCCTGATGTCCTTCCTGTCTCGGACAAGTGCATTTACGAAGTATTGCGCCAATTACTGATGCTGGGCGGCGAACGGCTGTCTTACAAGACACTAGACGTGGAACAGATTGGCTCGGTTTATGAGACGGTCATGGGCTTCACCGTCACCCGCTCCCAAGGGTCGAGCATCGCGTTGAAATCCGGTAAGGGCAACATTCCCGCCTATATCAACCTGGAGGACGTGCTCGCCAAAGCACCAGACAAGCGCAAGAAGTTTCTGGCGGATACAATTGATTACACTACCACCGACGCCCAGAACAAACTTATAAAAACAGCAAACACCGTAGATGATCTTCTGGCGGCTCTGGACAAGAAAATCGACGAACGTGGATCGCCCGGAAAACGCATCGTCACAGAAGGCACTATTGTTCTGCAGCCAACCGACGAACGGCGCAAAACTGGCAGCCACTATACCCCACGTTCCCTTACTGCTCCAATTGTGCGAGAGGCCTTGGAGCCGATCCTGAAGCAAATAGGCGACGACGCGACGCCCGATCAGGTGCTCGACTTAAAAGTCTGCGATCCGGCGATGGGATCCGGTGCATTTTTGGTGGAAACCTGCCGCGCATTGGGCGAGCGGCTTGAGGCGGCATGGGTGACCCATCCTGAATTACTGCCAGATGAGGCACGCACTGATCCACAGACATTCGCCCGCCGCGAGGTGGCCAAACGATGCCTGTACGGTGTCGATAAGAACCACATGGCCACCGACCTGGCAAAATTGTCGCTTTGGTTGGTCACCCTTTCCAAGGATGAGGATTTCAGTTTTCTTGATCACGCGCTCAAAACGGGGGATTCCCTTGTCGGGCTAACGCTTGATCAAATCAATGCTGTGAATTGGCAAACAGAAGGGTCTACACCGCTGTTTGCAAGTCAATTTATTCAGCTGGTTAATGCAGCGCGCCAGGACCGTCAGCGCATTCGCACAGCTCCAGACAATGTCACCTTCGAAGCGCAAAAGCATCGGCTGGATGAGGCAGACCATGAACTGGCCGAAGTACGTCTTGGTGGCGATGCAGTAATCGCCGTGTTCTTTTCGGAACAAAAAGCCAAAACCCGCAAGGAAGCACTGGATGAATTTCAGGTGCAGCTGGGGCGGGAAGATGGTTGGGATAAGGCTCGCCGGTTGCGAGCTCAGCTTGTCAGCGGTCCTCACCCGATCACACCGTTCCACTGGCAAATCGAATTTCCCGAAGTGTTTGAGGGCGAGAGGCCCGGTTTCGACAGTATCGTCGGAAACCCGCCGTTCGCTGGCAAAAACACAATCATCAATGGAAATCGCGGTGGCTTCCTAGACTGGTTGAAAGTGATTAGCCCCAAGTCTCATGGCAACGCCGATCTGTCGGCGCACTTCTTTCGCCGAGCTTACGGCCTGCTGCGTAAGGGTGGCACTATGGGATTAATTGCCACCAATACCATAGGTCAGGGTGACACCCGAGAAAGTGGATTGCGGTTTCTACTGCAAAAACAAGAAGGTGAGATTTACCGCGCCAGACGTCGGGTAAAATGGCCCGGTGACGCCGCGGTTGTGGTGTCGACCGTACATATGGCTAAAGATGGGTCAAACCACGTGCCAATCCGGCTGGATGACCGTCCAGTGAGCCGTATTTCCGCCTTTGTGCGTGAAGGCAATTTTGATGACACTCCGGTGGTCCTCCAGGCAAACAAGGGAACGGCCTTTCAAGGTTCGATCATCCTTGGTTTGGGGTTCACCTTTGATGATGACAATGCGTCCAAGGGGAAAGCGACATCGCTTTCCAAGATGCGGGACTTGATTGAAAAAAATCCGCGCAACGCCGAACGGATTAAACCATATCTTGGAGGTAGCGAGGTCAATACAGACCCGCAGCACAAACATCACCGCTATGTCATCGATTTTGAGGATTTCCCGTTGCGTCGGAACTCTAATCTTACTTTGTGGGAAAGCGTATCCGATCACGACCGGACAGAAATGCTGCGTAATGGTTTAGTGCCCAAGGATTACCCTGATCCAGTAGCAGCAGACTGGCCCGATCTACTTGAAATTGTCGAGGAACTAGTAAAGCCTGACAGGTTAACAGATAACCGCGATAACTATCGAAATATCTGGTGGAGATATGGCGAAAATCGCCCCGGCCTCATTAGTGGTCTCCGAAAGCAAGCGGAAAAGCAATGCATCGCAATAGTTCTGTATAGTCCGAACCTTTCGGTTGTCGTACTAAACAGCCGACAAGTCTTTTCCAATAAGTTGGCGGTAGTTCCCGATGCTACGACTGCGACCTTTGCCTCCCTCCAATCGTCTGCTCATGAAGTTTGGGCTAGAGTAAGCGGATCTACTTTGAAGGATGACTTGGCATACTCTATTTCAGATTGCCTGGAAGCATTCCCCAAACCTAAATTCCACGCCGATGTAGAGGCAATTGGACTCGATTATTTGGAGCTTCGGTCATCGGTTTTGACCACTACAAACTTAGGTCTTACCAAAACCTACAACCGCTTCCACGATCCACTCGACCGCAAGCCCGATATAGTTGAACTGCGACACCTCCACGCCAAAATGGATGATGCAGTGCTTCGCGCCTATGGCTGGGACGATTTGGCCGATATGGCGCAAGACACCTCACCCGATGGCGCAGCACCACGTTTCTTGCATCAAACGGATGAGCCCGAATTTGCCTATCAGAAACGCTATCACTGGCCCGCATGGTTCCGCGACAAAGTTCTGGCTCGCTTGCTGGAATTGAACCGCACCCGTGCCGCTGAGGAAGCGAAAGGAGACACAGAAGGTAAGATGAAACCGAAGGCCTTGCAGCTAGATCGACAAGGAACACTGATATGAGCGACGAAGCCTTAAAAACCTCAGCAGATGTTCGCGACGAAATCATCGATGCGTTCCGCATGGATGTGGTCGGGCCTGACACCCGCCCCGCTTTCCACGATAGTCACATGGCCAATCATGAGGTCATCAATTCTACTCGTCCGTCCAGCTTTTACTTGATCGGCTATCTCACCCCAGCCGAAGGCTCGGTCGTCGGCCTTTCCAAAAACGACGCCCCCGAAATCCAAAAGCCCTTACCCAGTTTGGATGACGACCCGGAACCGGGCGCGGCAGCTGGCGAGGACAGCGACGGCGGAGTAGAAGCCAAGCAGCGCAAACGCCTTGATCCATCCAGCCTTGGCTTGACCGCCTTTGTCGCCCCAGAGTGTCCGCATATCGACGTCACCCTGCGCTATGCCGATTACATCGCCCAGCCGCCCATCCCTCAGGAGGTGTTAGACGGAACAGGCAAAGGGGCACCGAAGGAAATCAGCTGGCACCGTAAGCCAAATTCCGTTGATCACAGGATCACTGCGGCAAAGCTCGCCGAGGCAGCCCAAGCCAAGGGTGGTATTTCCATTCCGTTGCTGGATACCGAGTCCCCTCAGAGAAAGGGCGGCGTTTTGCATCTGCACCTGATGGTGCAGCATACCAAACTGCCCCGACCTGAGGCTGATCTTGATGGTTTGTCGGTCACCGTATTCGTGATCAACCGACGCCCTGCGGCTCAACGATTTCGCGATGTGTCCAATGTATTTCAGGTCGGCTTGTCTCTGAAGGCAGGCGGTGCTGGTTTCATCGGAAACCCGGATATGAGCGGCTACAAAGCAGATGATCCGGACCTCCGTCTGCACGATTTGCATTATGCCGACGTTCTGCGATTTGCCGGTGGCCGCAATATTGGCACAGGACATGCCGAACCGTCTGAAGGTCACACCGAAATGGTATGGACCGATCCATTGCCGTCGGCGGATGTGGAAAAAGTTGACCAGAACAAAGCACTGGAGACCGTCACAGAATTTAACATGCTCGCTCTAGCTGAGCTTGCTAAGGATGCCTCGAAACTGGCGAGTGTTTTGCAGAGCTTTCCAAGTGACTATGCCAAATTCATTTCAAGCCAGTCGAACGAGCTTCTCTCGATCGAAACTGCTGCGCGATGGGACGTTGCAAGCGAACTGGTTGCCAAGCAGGAAGAGGCCCGAGCTCGCATGCAACAGGGCATCGAGTTACTAGAAGCCGATGAGGCAGCGCGTGATGCGTTTCGCGCGATGAACCTGTCGATCAATTCCTATCTTGAGAAGCGCGGCATTGTCGGAGCCTCTTGGCGACCGTTCCAGTTGGCCTTTATCCTGCTGAACCTAAACGGCCTTTCTGATCCAACTCACGCCGACCGCACAACCGTCGATTTGCTGTTCTTTCCTACCGGCGGCGGTAAAACAGAGGCCTATCTTGGCCTTGCAGCCTTTCAGATTGCTTATCGACGCCTTAACAATCCGGATTGGCTAGGTAGCGGCGTCTGCGTAATCATGCGCTATACTTTGCGACTTCTCACCCTAGACCAGCTTGGCCGAGCCGCCGCCATGATCTGCGCCATGGAGTTGTTGCGCCGCTCACCGGAGTGGCAGAAGAACGATCAACCTCGACTTGGCTTTTTCCCCATTGAGATTGGGTTGTGGGTCGGTTCCGGGGCAACTCCAAATCTTATTGGCGGACGCGGTGAACAAGACAGCCACGCTCGCCATGCCTACACCAAGGTCAACAGGTATCGAAAATCGGGGCGCGAAGCACCGGCCCCAATAAAGGAATGCCCGTGGTGCGGTGCGCCATTCGGCAAGGACACCTTCCATGTGGTCGGCAAGCGTATGCTGATCAACTGTGAAAACATCGATTGTGATTTCAGCGCCGAAAACGGTGGACTGCCCGTTCTGGCCGTGGATGAGGAAATCTACAACAGACTACCTGCGTTTGTTGTCGGCACTGTCGATAAATTTGCGTCGTTGCCAAGGCGCGGCGAGGTCGGTCGATTCTTCGACAATGTTAATCGCATGAGTCAGGAGACGGATACTAAACATCTTCGATTCTATGGGGCTGATGAGCCGGGTGTCGGCTTTCTCTTGCACGATCAAGGTGAGAGCCTGCCACCGCCATCGCTGGTAATTCAGGACGAGTTACACCTGATTTCCGGCCCCTTGGGCACCATTGCGGGCCTTTATGAGGCATTGGTTGACCGATTGTCTTCACGCAAGATTAACGGTGAATTGCGTGGTCCCAAAATTGTCGCTTCGACTGCCACAGTACGGCGGGCCGAAGACCAAATTGAAAAACTGTTTGGTCGGGACAAGACAGCAATTTTTCCTCCACCAGGGATTGATCGACGCAACAGCTACTTTGCCATTACCCGACCTTTGGAAGAGGCACATGGCCGTCGATATTTGGCAATAAGCGCTCTGGGTATCGGTCCGCGCAAAGTTCTCCTACGCTCCGTCGTGCCTATTCTTGCCGCAGCACAAAAACAGTACGATGACGATCCACGGGACGCGGATGAAAACGCAGCGGATCCCTACATGACTGCCCTGTGCTACTTCAATGCACTCCGGGAGCTGGGGGCCAGTCGTCGCATCGTTGAAGACGAGGTGGCCAACAATTTGCGCAGTTGGCCCCTAAAGCGCTTGCGCGATGGACAAAATATCGCAGAGACTTCATTTGCCAGCCGCAGCATCGCCGCGCCAGAAGAATTGACTTCGCGCCTCAGCACAGACCTCGTGGCTAAGGCCAAGAAGCGGTTGGCGGAAAGCTTTCTCAAATCGCCACCAAAAGAAAATGAAGGTCCGCTTGATGTGGCGCTGGCAACCAATATGATTTCCGTTGGTCTCGACATCACCCGTCTCGGCTTGATGCTTGTGCAAAATCAACCCAAGTCAGCGGCTGAATATATTCAGGCTACCAGCCGCGTCGGGCGTGACTCCGACCGCCCTGGCATGGTGTTTGTAATTTTAAACATGCACCGGGCACGTGACCGCGCTCATTATGAAGACTTTGAGACTTATCACAAAGCTTTCTACCGTGCAGTCGAAGCCACAAGCGTCACACCGGGGTCAATGCGCGCCAAAGACCGAGCTCTTGGTGCAGTGTTTGCCGGTTTGGTACGGCACCTCAATCCTGACTTTGCAATCAAGGCTGGTGCATCCAAATTTGATCCAAAGGACCCTTCTGTCATCGAAGCAAGTAACTTCCTGAAATCGAGGGTCTGTTTGCAGGAAGATATCGACCGTCTAATTGACAGCTGGGAACAATTGCTAGCGGATCACGGCGATGAAGACCTTTATTGGGACACCAATCGCGCCGATGATCAGGGGCTTATGCACAATCCTTTAACCGACCTCTCTGCTCTTTCATCAGACTTTGAGCTTTATCGGGCTGGCTGGTCAATGCGCGATGTTCAACCTGGGATCGACCTTGACATCAAGGACTACCTGGCCGGGCCGCAAATCAAGAAAAAGGTGGATACTTGGTGAGCTCCAAAGATGAAATTAGGTTGTCACAACTGATCCAGACCTTTGGACCGGGCGCAATTGTTGATCTACCAGACAACTCTGTGATGATCATGGGGCTGGACAGCTGGCCAATTGCATTTGGAAACCAAAGCATGCGGCAGATCAAAGAGCCTCGGCTGGTAAACTACCTTACGAAGCTCTTGAACAATTCTGAAGACGGGGAGAGCTGGCTCGCGACAGGCGTGACCTTGAGCCTGTACGAGCCACCTCTCAACGGAGACACACCGACAGGCCACAAAACTCCTGCCGTTCCTGCGGTAAAGTACCCCAGATGGGAAGTTGTCTCAGATCCCTCAGATCTGTCCAAACAGGAGCTGCGACGGTTTCGGTCGGGAGAAAAGCCAAAGGGGAAAAAGGGACAAACCATATCGCCTGTTCGCTGGGTCGCCGCTTGCAGCAAGGGCCACATCGACGATATCGATTGGCGATATTTTGTTCATCAAGGTAAGAACTGCCAGCAAACGATGTATATGAAGGATGAAGGCGCCGCCGGTGATCCTCAGTACATTACGGTCCTGTGTGACTGTGGAGCCAATCGAAAGCTGAGTGAGCTTTTTACCGAAAATGCGCTTGGTACCTGCAAGGGGTACCGCCCATGGATTGAGGGTTATACGGCTACAGCATGCAATGAGAGCCAGCGTCCGATGACACGAGGGGCGATCAATAACTACTACTCACAGACACTAAAGCTGATTGCTCTGCCGACCGACCAGAACGAAATTGAACAAAAGATACACGATCACTTGCCGGCGTTTGACAGCGTCAAAAGCCTTGAGGAAGCACTACACCCTATTCATTACGGACAGGGCCCCATCAAAAATGCGTTCGAGGGTATCAGTCAGGCCGAAGTCTGGGCAGCATTGCAGAAAGTGCGCGCTGATCAGGTTTCTTCTGACACAAGTGATATCGAGAATCCGAAAGTTGAAGAATATGCGATACTGGCAAGTGGAAAAAAGCTAATTGGACAAAATAGTTTAGGCGCTCGACTTCATGCCGAGACGCTGGACGACGCGGACTGGCGGGATCCTGGCGAGTTCGATACCTCATTTATTAGCTCGCTCGCAAAAGTACACCGGCTTTGCGAAGTAACCTGCCTATACGGTTTCACGCGGATTGAGCCGGCTCCATCGCCGTTCGATGAAATCCAAGAAGACATTACGCTCGAGGTCAAAGGTCAGTCACTGGCTGACAAAGTAACTTGGCTCCCGGCAATGGAGCAATTTGGCGAAGGCTTGTTTTTGAAGTTTGACATCAGTGAAGTTCGAAAACGCATCGGCACTTTGGGAAAAGAGAGCTCTCTAAACGAGTTAAAGCAGCGTTATGAATCCTGGTATCAAAAGGACCCAACTAGGCGGCGACCCTACCCGGGAGACGAGTACGTTTTTGTCCACTCTTTGTCTCACTTGCTGATTGAACAGATTTCCCTTGAAGCCGGTTATCCTTCAACATCACTTTCAGAACGAATTTATGTCTTGAAGCCGGAGGGAAGCGGGCGAGTCTCGAAACTGGGTTTGCTTATTTATGCAGCTGGCGGGGGATCACAGGGGACGCTGGGCGGATTACTTGATCAAGCAACCAACCTTCCGGCGACGTTGCACCGAGGAATAAAGCGCCAATCGGTCTGTGGAAATGATCCAATTTGCTCTTCCGAATCTGACCTTCTGACGTCGGATGTCGACATGATCAACGGCGCGGCATGCCACGGCTGCTTGTTCACAGCAGAAACAAGTTGCGAACGCCGAAATACTCTGTTGGATCGGATTTCTATGCTGGAAATCTTGGGGACTCGATAAGCACACTGAGGTTCGTCCTCCATCTTATGAGCGCTGGCTCGTTAAACGAAAGACCATTATGCACGTCCATCTTCCAAACAGCCTTGAACCCACTAGTTTGGCTGCGTTTGCAATCGAGCTTCGCGACCTGCCAATAGCAGATGAGTACATTTTCGATTTTGGAAAAACACGCCGTTTTCCACCTTTCTCGATGTTGTTTTTGGCGTCTGTTCTTAGATCTTTTCGCAGTGCCCGGCCTGATGCGCGAAGAGGGGCAATAAACCACGAAAAACACGGGTATGCTGCCCATTTCGGTTTCTTTCAGTCCTTCGGCCTAGACCATGGAAATTCTCCGGGTGATGCAGCTGGAAGCGATCGTTACATCCCCATCAGTGAATACAGTGTCGCCGAAATTGAACGCGAAGCATCTGACAACTTCCTAGAAACCGGTGATGTGATTGAACGGAAATCAACAGAACTCGCTGAGATTCTTACCCAGCAGGAAGCAGGCGTTCTGCAGGACACTCTGACGTATTCTATCCGGGAGATAATTCGTAATGTCGTAGAGCACAGCGAGTCTGATCGGGTGTACCTTTGCGCTCAGTACTGGCCGCAATATGAACAAGTTGAAGTTGGAATAGTGGATAATGGGATTGGGATACACGCAGCACTAACGCGGAACCCAGCTCATGAAGAGTTGACTGAGGACGAAGCACTTGAACTAGCTCTGATGCCCGGAATTTCGGGAAATCCATTTGCTGGAAAAGGGCACAATGTATGGAATAACTCTGGATACGGTCTATACATGACCAGTCGGATATGCCGAAACGGCGGCAGTTTTCTGATTTGCTCTGGCGGTCATGGAATTGACCTTACGAATGAAAATGGAAAGCTGACATTCCAGACCGACTTCCAAGGGACGGCAATCCGATTGTTCATCAACACTAAAAACATGAAAAACCTTTCGGAACGACTTGCTGAGTTTGCCGCGCAAGGACGAGAAGCAGCACGATTTCTCGACGGTGCTAACGATAGCCTTGCGTCAAAAGCCTCGCAGATGCTGCGTCGGGACTTTCAAATGGAATAATCGCATTTTTCTTCTGCTTCGTTTGACGTTCGACCGGGCCCAAGTCACATGCAGTGTTGCAGAGAACGTTGCAAGCCAGATCTTGAGACCTGCAAAAGCCGTCAAGCTTCAAGCAGTTAGTGCCCTGAGAAGAATTGATTGATTATCAAATGGTCTAACTGAATTGGTTTCCGAGAAACAGCCTACGGCCACCAGAACGCATTAGTAGGTTTAATTTCAGCCCTTTAGTGGGAGCTCTGACTCCTCTTCTATTAAGTTGAAAAGTTTGTGGAACTGCTCGGTTATGTGTTAAAAGAAGCGCGTGCGGCAAGTTGCAGCTCATCAAGCTTATCTGCCCACCATTGTTCCATTCTCACTCGTTCTTCCCAGAAATCGCCTCGCAAATAGGCACGACGGGTCTTGTTCTCTTCTTCGTGCGAAAGCGCCCGTTCGACCGCATCAAAACTCCACAAACCACTTTCGCTTGCCATTGTCATAAAGGTGGAACGAAAGCCGTGTGAAGTCACCTCTTCACTTGAAAACCCCATTGTTCGCAGCGCTTTGTTAAATGTGTTGGGACTTAGCGGTTTTCTCCAGTCGGCCACTCCAGGTAACACGTATCCATCCGGTTTTGATAACGGCGCGAGGCGCTCTAGAATTTCAAGAGCTTGCCTTGGTAACGGGACACGATGATCTCGCCTCATTTTCATACGGTCTTTGGGAATGGTCCAAATCGCAGCCTCAAGATCGAACTCGTTCCATTTTGACCTGCGCAATTCACCAGGGCGAAGGTGGACGATTGCAAGCAACCGCGCTCCCAGTGCCGTTTGGATGTGACCACCATATGTATCAATTGCATTGAGCAAATCACCCATCCTCATAGGGTCAAGGATGGCTGCTCGATGAACCACCTGTTTTTTTTGGAGCGCGCCGCGAAGAGCGTAGGTAGGGTCATCGACATCGACACCGGTGGCAATAGCGTAGCGACACACCTCGCCTATCACAGATAGCACTCGACCAGCCGTTTCTCGTTTGCCTGAATCTTCAATCGGCTTCACCGTCGCGAAGACATCAGCTGGACGCAATGTCTTGAGAGCCCGATGCCCAATTCCATCATTCGCTTGTTGGATCAGCCACGCTTTCTTCTTCAGTGTTTGAACCGCCTTGCCCTCGCGGCGGTTCTTCTCCAAGAGCTCTGCTGCGAACACAGAAAAAGTGTCTTCCTCCGCCAGAAAAACAGCGCGTTTCTGCATTTGTTTCCGAACACTTGGATCTTGCCCATCAAGAAGTAACCTTTTGTCTCGGTCACGTTTCTCGCGCGCCTCTTTCAAAGAGATGAGAGGATATGGACCATAAGACATAGTCTTTTCACGACCCTTAAACCTGTACTTCAATCTCCAAAGCTTTGAGCCACTGGATTGAACTGAGATGTAGAGCCCACCTTGGTCGGCAATCTTGTAGGTTTTGTTTTTTGGCTTCAGGTTCCGAATCTTTGTATCGCTAAGCGGCAAAATAACATCCTCACGAAAATACCCCCAATTATACCCCCACCAAAACTACCTTAAGCAGGATCTTACTGGACTGCATTGGATACAGCATCAGCGCTATACATTGATAAATCAATGCTTTTTGTTCGTTCTTGGATATCTCTGGATCTAAGAGTGGTGCCCGGGGGCGGAATCGAACCACCGACACGAGGATTTTCAATCCACTGCTCTACCCCTGAGCTACCCGGGCACGGATACGGCTTTTGCCGTTGGGTGGAGGCGTTCTATGACTTGCTACTGGCAGTGTCCAGAGGCTTTTTTACATTTTTTCAATGTGGGCGCGGCATCTCAGTTTCAGTTGAAGAAACATCCTGTTCAACGTCTTCTTCACGCTGCGAAGGAACCGCGTAAGACCCGTTCAGCCACTTGGCCAAATCAATGTCTGCACAGCGTTTCGAACAAAAAGGACGGAATTGAGACACCGTTGGTTCGTGACAGATCGGACAGCTCATTTCAGCACCTCCGCAAGGGAAATCCGGCCGCGTTTGCGTTGCAACTCATAGTGACCCAACGGGGTCCATCCTGCCAGAATCGTCTCGATCGGATCAGACTTGAATGCAGATCGCAAAGCGGCTTCGAAACCGCGCCGGTCTTTCTTGGGCATTGGAGCGAGGTCGAGCGTGATCTGCCCCCCCAACCCACGGACACGCAATGCACGTGGCAGTGCTTTTGCGCAGGCGAAATTGGCCTTGGTTCCGGCGGCCATCGAGGTGTCTGAACCCGTGTTTACATCTACGGCCACCAGGGCGCGGGTGGGCTGGATATAGATGTGTCCGCCCCCGGCCAATGGTTCTGATATTCCGCCCGCCTGATCCAATGCATCCAAGACACCATGCGCCTCAAAGGCGCCGGACTCGGTGACGACCTCGGCCGGGTCGGTCCAGTCGCGCCAGGCCAAAACATGCGGCCCATCACCTGCGAGCAGAACCTCAGGCTCGGTACCGGGATCGTTCATCACAGCATCGGCATGAGCCAGCATGACGCCGATATCTTCAGCAATCTCTTGGGCATTCTCGCCCTGACAGCAGGACCGCAGGATCAACCCATGTTCGCTGCCCGCCATCGCCTCATGTGCAATTTCCAGCAAGCGGTCGCGTTCATCCTCATCCCGGATACTGCGCGAGATATTCAGGCCAGGCGCATCCGGTGTGACAATCGCAAAGCGGCTTTTAAACAGCACGCGATCCGTCACCGGCAGCGCCTTTCCGGGTTCGACAAAACCGGTCACCTGGACCAGCTTGAGCTCTCCGGGGGCCAATCCTTTGACCTGTCGCAAAAAGGCCTGGCCGTCCGGCGTGGCCAGAAACATCCCACCCTGCCCCTTGACCGGGCGATCCGCCCGCGCCCGGTAGATAGTACCGGGGGCCGGGGCTTCGGAAGCAATCAGGAAATCGTCAAGCTTTCCGTCCACCATCAACGCCGCTGCCTCGCGGTTGTTGATGTGGTCTAAAACGATGGTACGCCCCTTCATAGTGCCTCGCGATACAAAGGATAGCCGATGCCCTGCAGCAAAGCGGCAGTCTCGGATAATGGTAGTCCCACGATGCCGGTAAATGAGCCGGAAATCCATGGGATGAACGCCCCTGCAGGCCCCTGGATTGCATATGCACCGGCTTTGCCTTGCCAGTCACCGGTTGCCAGATAGGCATTGATCTCAACATCCGACAGGCGCTTGACCTTGACCTGAGACACCACATCGCGTTGCGATATGCGGTCGCCGCGCCGAACCGCAACCGAGGTAATCACCCGGTGCCGCCGTCCAGACAGAGCGTGCAGAAACTCGGCCGCCTGACCTGCATCTTCAGGCTTTCCCAAGATGCGCCGACCCAGCGCGACCGTGGTGTCCGCACAAAGTGTGACATCATCGCTTTCGGCGGGAACAGCTTGCACCTTGGCGCGTGTGATCCGGTGGCAGTAGGGCACCGGCAGCTCACCTTTCAAAGGCGTTTCGTCAATGTCCGGGGCGCGGATGGCGTCGGGCTGCACACCAAGCTGCGCCAGCAGGTCCAGCCGCCTTGGACTGCCCGATCCGAGAATAAACGCCATGTGTCGGGCGTTACTTAAAGCGATAGTTGATCCGACCTTTGGTCAGATCGTAGGGGGTCATCTCGACTTGAACTTTGTCGCCAGCCAGAACACGGATGCGGTTTTTGCGCATCTTGCCTGCCGTATGTGCGATGATCTCATGGCCGTTTTCCAGCTCGACCCGAAACGTCGCATTAGGCAGGAGTTCCTTCACGACACCGGGAAATTCGAGCGTATCTTCCTTGGCCATGTTGTCTCCATAATTACGTTGCACCCGCAGAATCTACGGGGATGTGCGCCTAAATGAGCCTATTTGGGGCTTATTTCAAGGGCGTATTCACCTAAAGAGAGGATATTGTGACTGTTTCGACTCGACCGCACTGCTCGTCCCAATGGGCGCGGTTCAACACATGGCCATCCCGGCGCACATTGGCGATCGTTGTCAGGTCGACGTCGGCATAGGTCCAGCCAGGTTGGTTCAGCGCACCCTCTGCTAACACTCCGGTCGCGGGAAAACCCTTGTCAGGTGGACCAAAAATACCACCCGTTCCTGTATTCATATCTACCGCATCGGACCATTCGTTTTTGCCCACCAGAGACGCCATGACCGTAACACATTGGTTTTCCAGCGCACGCGACATAGCCCCGATGCGGACACGCCAGTACCCTGCCAACGCCTCGGTGCATGAGGGAACCAGGATTATATCCGCCTCACTTAGGGCTCTGCCCAGCAAGGGGAATTCACTGTCATAGCAGATCAGGATTCCGATTTTTCCAAGTGGGGTATCAAACAATTTTAGTGGTCCGCCCGGCGCGATATCCCAGTCTTCGCGTTCAAAGCGGGTCATGATCTGTTTGTCCTGATGGTCAAACGTCCCGTTCGGAGCGTAGAGCACAGCCCGGTTTACCGGACGGCCTGACCCGTCAATCACCGGAGCGGATGCGCCCAGGATGTAGGTCTCATGTTCTTGAGCCAGACGCGAATGCAGGGCCTGCACGTCCCCCATCCGATCTGAAACAGCACGGATCGAGCGTTCCAGATCACCCGCTACTTCGGCCCCGTCCAAAGTCGACAATTCCATCGCGCCATACTCGGGGAAAACGAGAAGATCTGCCCCCTGCCCTGCGGCATCCGAGACCCAGCGGGCCAGCTTATCTTCATACTGCGCCCAGTTTTCGAGCCAGTCGAGGTTATAGGCGGCGGTGGCAGCTTTCATGGAGTAACTTTCATTGCGCTGGTTTGGCGAACACTAGTTGAGGGCGCCCTGAAAAGTACAGGCACATATGTGTATATACCGGCCCAGCAAGGGATTGTGAGTTGGCATCTCAAGCCCGAAATGGCTAAATAAGATTAGGAGAGTTGCGATGCAAAACCGGGAAAGTTTCGAAAAGTTCTATTACACAAAGGTTGGCATGGGAGAAGCCTGCGGTTGCGCCGAACGGATTATCGACGTGTACGAATTCAACCGAACGGGTGGAGCGCTAACAAAATCAACTCCGAGACAGCAAAGGCGGAAACGCCGGTCAATCAGGGCTTGGGCCGTAAAATACGGCCTTCTTGGGCGCAAACGTCAGCCATAAAATCTAAGCCGTGATATCCCTGATCCAAAACTGCAACGGCTTCAGCGTCTCGCCTTCTTCGCCGATATCCCTCCACGAAAACTGCGCAACAGCGCCAGGCAACGGCTCATACTTCCGCGCGCACCAAAAAGCATCCAGCGGGCGGTAGGTATCAGGCCGCATCGGGTGATCGGTCGTGCGTTGCACACCGCAAAAGGCGCATTTGGTGAAGCCAAAGTTGCGCGCATGGGCTTCGCGCAGGTCAAAGAACCTATGCCCCACGCCCTGCCCGCGATAGTTGGGCAGCAAGACGGATTCGGCGCAGTAGAAGATCTGGGACAAGTCCAGCCCAGAGCCATCGAAGGCCGTCGCGAAATCGGCGGCATGGTCGACTAGCGGGGCGCCGGTCGATGCGCCGATCAGACGATCCCCGTCAAAGGCACCAACAACGATGGATCTGTCGCTGTCACGGTAGGATTGCAGATATTTCCGCTCGTATTCCAGATCGCCGTCATAAAGATACGGCCATGCCCGAAACACCTCGATCCGCAAGCGAGCGACGTCATCCAGAGCCGCCTCAAGCGCCGCCCCGGTCAAGGCGCGAACGCCTGTGACCTCAGCCATTCGAGACCTGCTTGGTCCAGTCGGCCAGGTTGTAAAAGGTGGTGACCCGCGTGATCTTGCCATCCTTCAGGTCAAAGAACGACCCGGCTGGTAGGCGGTAGGTCTGCCCGCGTGCTTTGGGCAGGCCTTCATCCGTCTCAAGATAGGTGCCGTTCACGATGAATTCAGCGGCGGCACGGGTACCGCCATCGGCCGCGAACACAACGATATCGGTGAGGTTCTCGCGATAGCAGCGGTTCATGTGGTCACAAAAAGCTGCGAATTTCTCTTTGCCCACTCGTATCTGGCCTTCGTTCACATGATGGGCCACGTCGTCGGACAAACAGGCCAGCATGCCGGTTACGTCCCCGGCGTTGAAGGCTTCGAAATAGGTTTTGACGGTTTCGTTCATGGTCACTCCGTTGGTTCACCCCAGCGGTCCTTCAGATGCTGAATGATCTGATCGCGGGTCTGTCGGTAGTGATGTAACTTTTCCTCGCGGCTTTCGCCCAGCCCGGTAGGGTCCATTATTGGCCAATAATCGACATCCAGATGAAAAACCCGCGTCAAATCCAGCGCACGGCGCTGGCTGGCCGGCGACAGCGCTACAATCAGATCGAACGAGCTGAGGTCGTCGCCCCATTCCTGCATTTCATCAAACGACCGGGACCGGTGACGTGAAAGCTCGACGTCGATTTCATGACAGACCGAAATGCAAAAGCCATCGATCTCAAGATCGTTGTGCACCCCGGCGGATTGCACATAGGTGCCGGTGCCATAAAACTTCTTCATGATGCCTTCGGCCATCGGAGATCGGACCGAATTGTGGTCGCAACAGAACAAGATGGACTGCGGCAGAGACGTCACCCGTCACCCCCCGAAATGCAATACGCAGATCAACGTAAACAGGCGACGGGCTGTGTCTGAATCAACTTCGGCCTTGCCTTCCAGACGTTCCTGCAACACCCGACTGCCTTCGTTGTGGATACCGCGCCGGGCCATGTCGATGGTTTCGATCTGGCTGGGCGGCAAAGTCTTTACGGCGTCGAAATAGCTTTCACAGATCTGGAAGTAGTCCTTGACCACCTGCCTGAATGGTCCAAGGGACAGATGGAACTCGGCCGCTTTTTCTTCGGCTTCGGTGGCAATGTCGAAGACCAAACGCTTGTCACGGATCGAGAGTTGCACATGATACGGCCCTTCCGGAACCACACGATCATCGCGTTTGGGCAGCGCGAAAGCGTTATCCTCAAGCAGATCATAGATTGCCACTTTGCGCTCCTGCTCGATCTCGGGTGTCGGCGGGGGCAAGTTTCTATCATCCAGTTCGATGTGCGAAATTCGGGTCATGGTCGTTTGGTCCGTTCAGGTCGGGACAGACTTATCCCAATGGAAATAAATGGGCAACGCAGTGACGGCCCGTCCAACGAAAATCGTCAAAGCGGGTGTTCGGACGGATCTATTCCGTGTTTGCGCAACAGCGTATCGACCAGTGAACCAGAGTTGATTTGGCGGCCAAGAAAGATCTTTCGGAACCAGGATCCAAAAAAATGGACAGACATCTGTTGGTCCCACTTCAGAAAATCCAGTTTGGAAAGGTCAGGATCATTCCAAAGGCCGCGGTATCGCAATGGGATAGGATAGAGGACCGACCTGTGCACAGCCATCTCATGCTCTGGTGTGCCATAAAGAAAATGAAACAGCATGGGCGGACCAAAGCTGAAAATTGGCAGGCTCCAATAGGTCGACCCGTTGAACATTTGGCTGTAGGTTTCCTTATGCTCTTGTGTCCACCATGGCGGCACCAGATCGCTGTCAAAAGCATATTTGCACATGGCTTGCAGCCCCGGACTGTCGCTGGGCAACGCAAGTACACCGTTCATGATCCGTTGTTTCTTGAGGTTCGCATTCGGAAAAAGATACCCGTTCTTTGTCTCAAATGGCCGGACCGCATAAGCATCCGCATCGGCCCAGATATAGTCGGTTTTTTGCATCAACTGCAGACGGAAAAGATCTGCATGAACGGCCACGGATCGGGTTATCGGATCGCGGTAGATCTCGGGAGTATCATAAATTTCGCGGGCATCGCGCGGCTCGATATAATCCGGAATGTCTTCAAGATCGCCATAGTGATAGACGATTGGCTTTTGGTCGACATCGGCGAAGGACTTCAGGCACAGATGTTCCAAAAAGCTAAAGCGCTTACCGATCCAGAGGGTCGCCACACGTTCCAAATCAACCTCCTTTAGATCCGGTCGCACATAAAGAGCGCCGCAATTTGCCCCTTGATTTCAAGCCCTATCGGGGAAAATCGGACGAGGTAATTGCATGTGTGACCCTCTGACCATAGGTGATCAACCGTTCAATCGTTTCAACCGTGCGGTCACGGACAGCCCGTGCGCCTCGAGGCTTTCCGACTGCGCAAGTTGCTCTGCCGCTGGCCCGATTGCCCGCAGGGCTTCGGGTGTCATCTGGCTGAGCGTCGTGCGTTTCAGGAAATCCATCACACTCAGACCGGAAGAAAAACGCGCCGACCGGGCGGTGGGTAGGACGTGATTAGGCCCACCAACATAATCCCCGATTGCCTCGGGTGTGTATTGACCAAGAAAGATTGCACCTGCGTGAATTGTCTTTTCGCTCAGAGCGACTGGATCTGCGACGCATAGCTCAAGGTGTTCCGGAGCAATTCGGTTCGACAGAGAGGCTGCCTCATCCAGACTGCCCACAGTGATCACCGCACCAAAATCGCGCCAACTGGCCCCGGCTATGGCCCGGCGTTGCAGGGTTTCAAGACGTTTTTCCACGGCTTGCGCTACGGCCCGTCCAAAATCGGCGCTATCCGTGATCAGAATGGATTGAGCACTTTCGTCATGTTCTGCCTGGCTGAGCAGGTCCAGCGCGATCCAATCCGGATCGTTATCCTTGTCGGCAATGACCAGAATCTCGGACGGGCCCGCAATCATGTCGATGCCGACCTTGCCAAAGACACGGCGCTTGGCCGCGGCGACAAAGGCGTTTCCGGGGCCTGTGATCTTGTCCACCGCCGCGATGGTATCTGTTCCATAGGCCAGTGCCGCAATCGCCTGCGCCCCGCCGATGCGATAGACCGTAGTCACGCCTGACAGGCGTGCGGCCAAAAGGACCAGAGGGTTCGCCTGACCGTCTGGGGTGGGCACGGCGATGGCCAGACGCTCGACCCCTGCGACATTGGCCGGGATCGCGTTCATCAGAACCGACGACGGATACGAGGCCAGCCCTCCCGGCACATACAGCCCCGCCGCAGACACTGCGGACCAGCGCCAGCCAAGGGTCGCCCCGGCCTCATCCGTCCAATGGTGATCGGCGGGCATCTGTTTCTCGTGATAGGCCCGGATGCGTTCGGCTGCCAGTTCGAGCGCCTGACGATCCGCGTCCGAGACCAGCGCAATGGCGGCGTCGATTTCCTCTGCCGAAAAAGCCAGCGTATCCGGTGTCAGCTCTAACCGGTCGAATTTGGCCGTCAGTTCGATTACCGCCTCATCCCCACGGACCCGCACATCGTCAATGATCTGCGCGACGATGGCATCCACATCCGGGCTGTCTTCGCGCTTGGCCGACAGCAGGGTCTGAAAAGCCGCGTCAAACTCGGGCGACGTGGTGTCTAGAAAAACGGGCATGATCTGGCACTCCGTAGCGTTTCACCGGGACATATCGCCGGGATGGGCTGTCCTCAACCCTCAGTCCACCGGGCGCAGCGATTTGCGCATGCCAAAACAGGATATGCTGTTGCGCTCAGAGCACCCCCCGGTGGGCTCCCAGCCGTGTCGGATATAAAAATCTCGAGCCGTCCGCGTTCCTTGAAGCAGCGCTTGAGAACATCCGGCAGCGATCAGTTGCTCTTCCAGTCGCATCAGTAATGCGCTTCCAACCCCATGACCAATATGAGCCGGGTCGATATAAAGCAGCGTAATTTCGCCGTCCTCTCGCAAGCCGCCAACAGCCGCAACCTGTCCCGTGCGTTCGGCCAACCAAATCTGCGATCCGGTCTTGATCCAGCTCCGGATCGTTTCCGGGTCCTTGTTGGCCGTCCATTCCGCAACGGCCTGTGGATCATCTCCATGATCCGCCCGGCACAGCTGCGTGATCGAACGGATCAGTACGCGGCTTAAATCAAAGACATCAAACACGGTCGCGCGGCGCAACATCAGACCAGCGGGTGGTTCTGAGAAGGCCTGCGCGATACCGCGCTTATTCTGCATGATGCGGCGCTTGCCCCGACGGCGCTTGATACGGGCGGGTCACATCCTTAAGCGTGACGTCTATGGCCTCGACCGACAGGCGGATCGCGCCATCACCGGCCAAAGTCAGCAAAATCTGACCCGCGCCATCCTCGCCGGGTTCAAAATCGACCGAGAGCAAGGACATCACCAAATCCTTCTCGCTGCGGTCGATCCCCTGGCTGGCCACCGTCAGAACCGAGTTGAAGACAAGCACCGACTGCACCCTCTCGAATGGGCGGCCCCGACGGGTGGCGGCATCCTTGTCCTCCCAGCGGAAACGGTTCAGCAACAGGCCAAAGCGGCGCTGCGACTGATGCCAGGTCATTTCGGATACGGGGAACACCGCATCCTGTGTCAAAGTCGAGATCACTTGAAGGTCATCCCCATCCTCTGCACCCAGATTCAGTGGAGCCTCACGCCCATCGTGGAAACTTGCGTCTGTCATTGGTCTTTGATCCGTTCAATTTTGGCGCCCACGCCTTCCAACTTGCGCACAACATGCTCATACCCACGATCCAGATGATAGACCCTGCTGACAGTTGTTTCACCTTCAGCAGCCAGCCCCGCCAGTATCAGCGAGACCGAAGCGCGCAGATCTGTCGCCATAACCGGTGCGCCCTTCAGACGTTCGACACCAGTCACGGTTGCCGTGCCACCGTGCACTTCGATATTCGCGCCCATCCGCACCAATTCGGGGGCGTGCATGAAACGGTTCTCGAAAATGCGTTCTTCAAGCACCGAGATACCTTCGGCCGTGCACATCAGCGCCATCATCTGGGCCTGCAGGTCGGTCGGAAAACCCGGGAACGGCTCGGTCACGACATCCACGGCTTTGACGCGCCCGTTCTTGCGGGCGACCAAAAGACCGTTTGCTGTTTCCGAGACATTCACGCCCGCCGCATCCAGTTTCCCGGCAAATGATTCCACCAGAGACATCCGCCCGCCCAACAGTTCGACTTCTCCACCACAGATCGCCGGCGCCAGCATATAGGTGCCCAGCTCGATCCGGTCAGTCACAACCTGATGGGTGGCACCATGTAACCGGTCTACGCCTTGAATTTCGATGGTCGGCGTGCCTTCACCAGAAATCTGGGCACCCATCTTCCGCAGACACTCGACCAAATCGACGATTTCAGGTTCGCGCGCCGCGTTCTTCAGAACCGTTGTGCCTTTGGCCAGCGTGGCCGCCATGACAATGTTCTCGGTCGCGCCCACGGATGCAAATCGCATCTCATGCACGGCACCTTTCAACCCGCCCACAGCTTTGGCATGCAGATACCCGTCCTTAAGCTCAATCTCAGCGCCCAGCGCCTCGAGCCCTTCGACGTGCAGATCCATCGGACGCGCGCCGATTGCACAGCCCCCGGGCAACGAGACGACCGCCTGCCCAAACCGCGCCAGCAAAGGACCCAGCACAAGGTTTGACGCGCGCATCTTTCGCACGATGTCATAGTCCGCCGTCTGACTGGTTAGGTCGTGGCTGGACATTGCGATCACCTGACCATCCTGCAATGACGACACCTCGGCCCCCAAGGACTGCAGCAAAGCCGTCATCGTCTTGATGTCGCTCAGCCGAGGCGCATTGGTCAGCGTCAGCGGTTCTTCGCTGAGCAAGGTCGCCGGCATCAGCGTCAGACACGCGTTTTTTGCCCCTGCAATCGGTATCTGACCTTTAAGCGGCCCGTTGCCTGTCACCAGAATCGAATCCATCTGCTCTTATCCCTCGTCTTTGTCGGCTTTGCCGTTCTGGGTTGCCCGCGCCTTAGCCTGCGCCTTACGCCGCGCCATATTCGCCTTGAGCGCTGCTTTCAGCCGCTCTTCGCGCACATCGCCGGATCTGCCATGTTTTTTAGGTGTATTTTTATCTGCCATAACCTTTCTCTACAGGAGGCGAAAAAAACCGTCCAGACACCCTTGCGCCGCGTTTCGTTTGAGTCTAATCACCCGCCCACAGCGCTGCTGTAGCTCAGAGGTAGAGCACTCCCTTGGTAAGGGAGAGGTCGAGAGTTCAATTCTCTCCAGCAGCACCATCTCATCTTTGCACCTCTGGTTTTCTTTGAAGCTCCGAAACGGGTGGGCAAATGACGTTGAGATATGCCTTGTTTCGACAATATCGCACTGGCTCCGCCGAAGCTGACCTACGTAGCCGACCATGTACAGCTAGGCTGCCGCAAGTTTTGTCCTGACCATCTCTCGCATATCCCTAATCCGGGGCAAACTGTCCACGCAGCCAAGCTTTGAACAGGTCGACATCGATATGCGAAACGTTCAAATGTCGGGCCGCTGCCTCGAAGCTGCGTAACCAACCATGGGTATTGGGTTTGATCTAATCTAGAGACAAATAATTTTTGTGGTAGATAGCCTGTTTTATCATTTTCACTTGCGGCTCAGGTCGCGATACAAGTTTTTGAATTGTCTCAAATCCGAACAGGGAATCTGGACTTGATCAAACCAGACGTCTCATCGACGAAAGTCAGGATTGCCGCATTCGTGGCCAATCCGGCGCTTGGCTTCGACTTCGTGGCAAACGCGGCCGGTCCTGGCGTTATTGCAGGTTCCAACGTCGTTCATCAGACAAAGGGGTCGGTGGCACCTTGTTCTCGGGAATCGCTTATCGACCGCTCACCTAGCGGATCTGTTTGTTTGGATTTTTCGTACACTCGGAAGGAATAGAAGATGAAAGTAGGGTTCATTGGACTTGGTAATGTCGGCGGAAAGCTTTCAGGCAGCCTGTTGCGGAACGGAATCGACCTGACGGTTCTTGATCTAAACCGCGACCTGATGGAAGCGGCGGCGGCCAAGGGTGCCAAGTTGGCAGAAAATGCCGCAGCATTGATGCGTGATTGCGATGTCGTCATCACCTGCCTACCCTCGCCTGCCGCATCGGACGCTGTCATGCAGGAGATGCTGCCAGAGGTGAAAGAAGGCAAGATCTGGCTGGAGATGTCTACCACTGACCAAGCCGAAGCCGAACGCCTTGGCGGTATCGTCATCGCCGCCGGTGGTGCCGCAGTCGATTGCCCGGTATCTGGCGGTTGCCACCGCGCCGACACTGGTAATATCTCGATCTTTGCGGGCTGTGACCGCTCAACGTTCGAGCGAGTTCTGCCGTTGCTGAAGACAATGGGACGGCGTATCCTGCATACCGGTGAGCTTGGCAGCGCCTCGATGCTCAAGGTACTTACCAATTATCTGGCCACCGTCCATCTGGTCGCCAATGCCGAAGCGTTGGTGACGGCGAAGGCTGCAGGTATGGACCTGAACACAGCCTACGAGGCGATCAAAATTTCGTCCGGTAACAGCTTTTCCCATGTTACCGAAAGCCAGGTAATCCTGAACGGTTCGCGCGATATCTCATTCACCATGGATCTGGTGAAAAAAGATGTGGGCCTGTTCCAAAGTATTGCCGAACGAAACAATGTGCCGCTGGAAGTCTCACCCTTGATTTGCCAGATTTTTGACGACGGCATTGCACGCTATGGCGATCGCGAGCTATCGCCCAACATTATCCGCCGGTTAGAGGACGCCACCGGTCTTTCCATCCTTGCCCCCGGCTTCCCTGCGGAAATGGCGGATGACGAACCAGAAGAGCCTGGATACGAGGTGATCCCGCAGGGTTCGTCGCGCGTCTCTGCCGGCAGCTAGAGCCCGTTTCGGCAGCCACGAGCAAGTTGAGGGCAGGCATCATACCTGCCCCGACGGCCAATGCTCAGAGGCTCAATGCCCTTTGAACGGCGTCGCACCAGCTTACTCGGCCTCGAATTGCGGGACAGTATGATGCAATGCGCAAAACAAAAAATCCGAGGATGAGGCGGATATACGATAAGGACGAAGGTCCGACAGGGCCGTATTGACACTGGGTGAGGGCGTCGGATGTGGACTGCCGACCGCCCAAAAACTCATTTCCTAACACGCCCTCTCTGTGATCCCGACACGCGCCTCTGTTCTTACCCGTCGAGCATAGCGAGAACAGCGTCACGATCGGACAGAACCAGCAGCAAAGCGATATCATCCGGTTGTAGCTTTTCAAGTATCATTGATACGGCTTGTGTGGGCGAAGCGGCTCTGAGTATTTGTTCTGCACCATACCCATGTTCCAACGCTGTCCTTTCGATCAGATCAGAAACTTCCCCCGACTCGCGGCCTCTTAGATACCCTTCCAACTCGGTTGCGACGACCACGTCGGGTTGGAAATTCAGCGCTGTCGCGGTTACGTCCCGGATATCCTGATCCGATCTGTCCCCCGCATGGCTGAGCATGATGAAACGCCGTTTTGCTGGCAAGCTCAACAGTGCATCACAAACGGCGGAAATCGAATGCGGGTTATGTGCAAAATCCACAAAGACCCGTGCCCCGTTGTATCGGAACTCGTTGCAACGGCCTGGATTATCCTTGGCGTCTGGTTTGAACCCGGCCAACCCATCCCGAGCCGCCTGAACGGGCAAATCCAGCGCCAAAGCCAGGCACAAGGCCGCCAGCGCGTTCAGGATATTGTACTTCGCTGCGCCGCCCATGGTCAGGGGGACATCGGAAACTGCGATCGCCACCTGTTCCGCTGTGCCGTCGAAAAAGACGATATCTCCCTGCCGTATATAGGCGCAGCACCTGTCTGAATCGCGCGCCTGGCGGATCAGGTCGTTCTGCGCGTCCAGCGAAAACCACCAGATATTCGCCGAGGTATTCTCCGCCTCGGCACGGACAAAGTCGTCATCGGCATTCAGGGCCAGCACGCCCCCTTCGGCCAATGTTCGATGTACGGCGAATTTGGCCTGGGCCAGTTCCGGAACCGTGTTGACCCCGTATTGGCCCAGATGGTCGTTGGCTACATTGGTGACAGCCGCCGCCGTGGCGGCGCGGGTCGGCAGACCCCGGCGCAGGATGCCCCCACGGGCGACTTCAAGACAGGCAACCTCCAGCCTTTTATCGCGCAGCAACATCCGCCCGCCGCCGGGGCCCGAGTAATCGCCACGGTCCAGTATATCATCGCCCACGCGGACAAACTCGGTCGAGGTTAGCCCAGCGACCTTGCCCGAAGCGCGTGCGATAGCCTCAAGCAGCCGGGTCGTAGTGGTCTTGCCGTTGGTTCCGGTGATGAACGCGACCGGGATATCATGCAGCGCAGACCAGTCCACCTCACCCGGGGTGGGCAGCCCATCAACAGGCCAAGTCTGACTGCCTGTACCATGCCCGATCGACACCTCGTCATCATCGCAAAGGATATCCACGCCATGCGCCTCAGCCGCGGCGATCAAGGCGATCAGTGCGGGATTGGCTTCCATTTCCATGACGCCTTTGACATCCGCAATCATCTCATCGAAATCTCCGGGCTCGGATGCCAGCAGTTCCGCAGCACAGAAATGCCAGGCGGTTTGCGCTGCGAATATCCCGGAATAGAGTTGATCCATCGGTGCCGAGATCGCCAGATTGACGCCGCCCGTAAAGGTACGGTGGATCAGACCCTGTCCCTGCCAGCCCAGCGCGTCCAGAACCCGGCGCGCATGCTTCTCCCACAAGTCGGTGATCTGCGTCGCGTCGATATCAGTGAAGAAAACATCCATCACAGCGCCGGGTCGGTTCCATAGCAGGCCCGGCCCGGTCAGACGCCGGGCGTCATCCACCTGAATATAGTCAACGGTCGCGCTTTCTATTGTCAGCGCGGTCTCAAGCTCTTCGATCCGGTCCATTCCGGTGCCTCCGCTCAATCCGCGTCTTCGCTGATTTCACGGGCAAGACGCACGCCACGCTCATCCCGGATCAGGTTCTGGTCGCCTTCGAACATATCTTCGAACGAGGTTTCTGCGGGGGCTGCCACAGGTGCGACCTCGGGTTCTTCGCCATCAGAATTGAAATAGATGATCTGTTTCCAGCAGCGCGTTGTGTCATCACCAAAGATCACCAAGAGATCGCCCTGTCCGGCCTGCTCCAACGCGGCACTGACCGCTTCGACCTCGTCGGGGATGACCGTGATGGCTGCGGCATCCACGCCGTTGTCGATCAGGGCTTGACGCATCATCTGCGGCACCTCGTCATGCCCGCGTCCGCGACGGCGGTCATCTGCCTTGCAGATGAAATGATCAAAATGTCCGGCTAGGGCGGCGGCCCCATCGACAATATCTTCGTCGCGCCGGTCGCCAGGCATCGCTACAACGCACAGCCTGCGGCCCTTGATCTCTAACTGATCGGCCAGCGCCGCCATCGCTTTCAGCGCGGCGGGGTTATGGCCATAATCGAGGATCACCTTGAAGGGATGTTCGTCATAGACATTCATCCGTCCAGGTGCCTGAAAATAGCTGGTGTCGAAGGTGCGCAGCCCATGACGGATATTATCTAGGTCCACGCCGAAACTATAGGCCATCGCGGCGGCGAACATCGCATTCTGGACGTTGAAAATTGCCTTGCCTTCCAACGTCGCCGGGATCAGATGCGACCACAGAACCGGGATATGAAGCCCGTTGTCATAGATGGTCAGCATGTCACCATTCATGCCTTTTTCAAGCACGATAGCCTTGCCGCCGGCCTTGATATGTTCCTTGACCAGACTGTGCGCTGGATTGGTCGTGACATAGAAAATCTGATCCGCTTGAGCGTAGTCGGCCATTTTCAGACAGTTGATGTCATCGGCATTCAGCACTGCAGTATCCACAGCGCTTTCAACCACCACGCGCTTGACAACGGCCAGCTCCTCGACCGTGTTTATGCCGCCAAGACCCAGATGATCGGCCGAGACATTCAGACACGCCGCCACGTTCGACCGCTGATAGCCCAGACCGGACCGCACAAGCCCGCCGCGTGCGGTTTCCATCACCGCAAAATCGACCGCCGGATCACGCAGGACGATCTGTGCGGATTTCGGTCCCGTCATGTCGCCCTTGACGCTTAGTTTACCGTCCACATAGACGCCATCGGTCGAGGTCATCCCAACGGTCTTGCCGCTGGTTTTCATGATGTGACCCAGCATCCGCGAGGTCGTTGTCTTGCCGTTGGTGCCTGTGATCGCCGCAATCGGGATGCGGGTTTCCTCATTGGCGGGGAACAGCATGTCGATCACCCTGCCCGCCACGTCGCGGGGCTGACCTTCGGACGGCGCCACGTGCATCCGAAAGCCCGGGGCGGCGTTCACCTCGACGATAGCACCGCCAATATCCTTGTAGGATTTGGTGATGTCGTCGATCAGAAAATCCACACCTCCCACATCCAATCCAACCGCCATGATGGCGCGTTCGGCCATGTCACGATTGTCAGGATGCACCACATCCGTCAGATCAATTGCTGTCCCCCCCGTCGACAGATTTGCCGTTGAACGGAGATAGAAGATCTCGCCTTCCGGCAGCACGGTTTCTTCGGTCACGCCCGCATTCTCCATCAGGCGTTTGGCCTGATTGTCGATTTCCAACATGGTCAGCACTTTCTCGTGTCCGATGCCACGGCGCGGATCCTGGTTCACGATGTCAACCAGTTCGGCAATCGTGTGTGTGCCGTCGCCAACGACATGTCCGGGGACACGCTTGGCCACCGCAACCAGTTTGTTGTTCACAACCAGCATTCGGTGGTCAAAACCGGTGATGAAGCTCTCCACCAGAATGGCCCTGCTGCGAGAATGTTCCTTGGCTTCGGCAAAACCGGCCTCGACCTCGGACTCTGAATTCAGATTGATCGAAACACCGCGCCCATGATTGGCGTCGAGCGGCTTGACTACGACAGGAAATCCAATACGTCCCGCTGCTTTTGCCGCCTCGCGCGCCGAATAGACCATGCGCTGCTGTGGTACCGGCAGGCCCAGATCGTTCAGCAGATTGTGGGTATCTTCCTTGTCGCAGGAAATCTCGACCGAGATATGTTTGGTCTCAGAAGTGATGGTAGCCTGGATGCGTTTCTGATACTTCCCGTGTCCGAACTGCACCAGCGAGCCAGAGTTCAGCCTGATCCACGGAATGTCCCGCTCTTGTGCCGCCTTGACCAACGAGCCGGTCGAGGGGCCAAATTCTTTGCGCTGCGCCCGCAGCACAAAGCTGCGTAACTCGTCATCCCAGTTGAAATCCGGATCAAAGTCGTAATCCACTTGGTCCTTGAGGGAGTGTGGCAACAGATGCATTAGCAGACGCATCGCCAGCTTGCCCGCATCCAGTCCGACATCGCGCTGGCGGTATTCATAGACCATGTTGTACTGGCCGGGTTCGCCAGTGCCGCGCGTTCGGCCAAAAGTCACATCCGTACCAGCTACGTTCTGCACCTCGATAGCGCAATGTTCCAGCACATGACCCAGCCAGGTGCCTTCATCTTCGCGCAGGCGGCGGATGAACCCGCCGGGTTCGCGATAGGAACAGCCATGTTCTGCCAAACCGGGAAGTGCAGCGACCAGTGCGTCGATAAATACCGAACCAATTTTTGCCGAAGGCCATTCTTCCAGAATACCCAGATCGATAACGTGGCGAATAACCGGAAAACTTGCCCAAACATTCGGGCCGACAAAGACGTTGGTCGAAATTACTTTCATGAGGCACCCTGTTGGTTAGTTTTTATTTTCCCCCGCCGGCGCCCTCGTCCCCGGACAGGTCCGGCAATGTACAGAACGCCATATGCTCATCCGGCGGAAACGCCTGGCGAGCCGTCAGATCATAACGGCACCCTTCGCCCAGAACGTCAAGCCGAAGTCCCAGAAGGCTCAACGCCTCTCCGCGGCGGGCATCCCACATCGATGAATGCGTCAGATGGCTGGCATCCACCACAGTGACCGTTCCGCTGCCCACTACCTCAAGGACGTTATCGGGCCCAATGAAGGCCGCCGTGTCTTCGTCAACGCCCAACCCGATCAGGAAAGGGTTGAAAGATGAGGCAGTTAACAGGCGCCCCAGGCGGTTACGCTGCGTGAAATGCTGGTCAATGATGACTGCATTGGTCAAACCCATGCCCGGGGCCAGAGTGATATTGCCTTCGGCTGGGGCGGAATTGCTGCTGCCGCCTGCAACCATATGCTCGGACATGACCGACGCCCCGGCTGAGGTTCCCGCAATCGGTATCCCCGCCGCATTCCGGCGCCGGATTTTTTGAGCAACAAGCGTGCCACCCAGAATCGCCGACAAGCGCAGCTGGTTCCCGCCGGTCATGAATATCCCGGTGGCGCGGTCCAACATCTCGGCATAGTCGGGATTGTCGCAATCGGCGCGACGCGAGATGGGCAGGAACTCAACCTGACCCGCTCCAAGCTCAGAGAAAATGCGGTTATAATCCGGCCCTGTTTCTTCCAGCATCGAGGCTGTCGGGATCACGACAATATCGGCATCGCCGCCGCCGGACAGCTCCACGAATTTGCGGTGAATCTGCATTTCCTTGACGCGGTCTTCGCCACCGCCGATCGGGATGATGAACCCGCGCGGGGTCTCTGCATCAATGGGTGCAGGGCACATATCTTAACTACCTTCCGGAGCTATAGCGGGCAGCCACCGGGGACCGCGCGGACGTTCAAATCTGTTCATACATGCCGCGCCGGGCTATCTGGCCATCGCGGACATGCCATTCCCCCCGGGCCATCACATGCCGCACAGCGGTGTTTTCGTCAAGAACCACCAGATCGGCGTCCATACCCACTTTCAAACGGCCCTTTCGATGTAGCCTGAGCAGATCGGCGACATTAGAGGTCATCGGAGCAAGTGCATCAGACAGAGGCATTCCTTTATCGGTCAGGTCGCGCAGTGTTTCAGGCAGAGTGTCCGACAATCCCACACCGAACCGTGTAAGGTTGCCCTCACGGTCAAAGGCCGGCAAGCAGCCACCGCCGTCAGAGCTGATGGTGAAACGGTCCGCACGACCACCCAGATCGCAAAATTGGATATAGGCCTCGGCGGCTGATATGCCCGGCTCGATATGCTCGCAGGGGAATGCGGTCGCGTCGATGTAACATCCGTGCCGCGCCAACGCGACAGCCTGTTCAAAGAGGGGTTTGTTGCGATTGACATGAGTTGGATTGAAGACGCGTGCGGGGATTTCGCAGGTCGCGATTGCCTGTTCCAACATCGACAGGCCCCTGTCGCCGTCGCCCATATGGCAATGCACGATCCCTGCCTTGCCGGTCATCAGGCCCGCGACATGCGCCTCACTTGCGATCCGCAGAAACTCGTCCAGTGTCGGTTGGCTTGACCGGTGATCACTGATCGCCAGTTCCCCAACGCCGATAACCGGATCAAGGAATACTATATCACCCCGGGCGGAACCGGTCAGGGTGGTCAGAGGGACGTGATAGCCACCAGTGTGACACCAAGCCGAAAGCCCCTCCTCCCGCAGCCCATAGGCCTGCTGCACCAACGTCTGCGTGTTGCGGGTCAGATCGTCCGTCCCCAACACCCCGACAACCGACGTGACCCCGGCACGGGTGAACGAGGACAAGACCATCGGCGGCACCCGGCTGGCTGGCCCGGTTTCACCGCCACCACCCGTGATATGCGCATGTCCGTCGATCAAACCCGGAACAACCGATGCACCTTCGACGTCAACGACTTCAGCCTGAAGCGGATCCGGCAGTTCGGGTTGAGCGCTACCGAGGTAAATAATGCGTTCACCCGCGGTCAGAATATGGCCTAGACCAACAGGCTCAGGCGTATAGAGCCGCGCATTCTTAATCAGTTTCAACACGTTTCATACCCGTCAGTAAGAGCAAATACATCCTTTCTTGCACTGAAAGTCAGCAGAAGAACCATCCCTTAATTCGGAGAAAGCGTAAATGTCGGGCGCAGGCCGTAAAGGCAAAATCTTAGGAGCGCTGAGGTCAAGCTGGGCATTTGCGCAATTCGCCGCGCCAGTCGCTTTCGGATCGGAACAACCGTAAGAAGCGAATGTAGCGGAGGCAGTGAAACCTTTGTTGACAGCCGCCTCACTGAGAAAAGGCCCGCTGGAATGGTGGGCCTTTCTATTTTCACGTTCAGCTCTTTTTGCCGACATTTTCTTCGAAAGAGACTTCAAAAGCCGCCTGTTTTTCAGGGCTGGCTTCGGTCTGATACTTGGCTTTCCATTCGCTCATGGACATCCCGTAAAAGATCTGGCGGGCTTCGTCCTTGTCCATCTCAATGCCCTGTTCATTGGCCGCTTCCTGATACCAGCGCGACAGGCAGTTGCGGCAAAATCCGGCCAGGTTCATCATGTCGATGTTCTGAACATCGGTCCTGTCTTCCATCAGGTGCTGCTGCAACCTGCGGAATGCGGCGGCCTGAAGTTCGGTTTCAGTTTTCTGGTCCATGTTCTCGCTCCGGATGCTTGCCCAATATGTTCAAGATGACCTAACAACCAAAGCGGGCCGTTTCAATCATCAGCAACACCTCAGTGCGCTAGGCCAGTTTCAACGCCAGCCAGGGCACGATGGAAAAGATAAGCACCAGAATTTTGTAATTGGCCAGATACCTGAAATACGCACGTTTTACATCCGCGCGGTCCATCTGGAACATCCGACTATGGATGCCAGCCGCCCAATCCTGCATCAGCACGACCATCAGGGTCGAAAACAGTAACACAGCAAGGTTGATCACCGCCATCCAGCCGAAAACAGATGTCAAAAGCTCTTGCGTCATGATCGCCTCCTTTCGCCTGATATATGGGGTTTCGGGCGTGGTCGCTCAATGGTGCGCGGGCTCTCAGCTGCCGAAAGTCACAATTCGCTATGCGAAAGGGCGTCTTCCAGGACAATTCCCAGACGTTCGGCCCATGCACGCTGCCCCGCGTGATCGGCGATCAGGTCATTGCGCAGTTCGATTAACGCATTAGGGCGGCCAAAGGTAGTGCAATGCTTGTCGATCGCATCGCCCTGCAGAACGCCAGTATAGGGTTCATTGACGCCAACACATAGGTCCTTTTCAGCCTGCAACCGGTGGATCAGTGGGCGCGAAAAACGCTCATCCGGAGTGTGCAGCACACCGACATGCCAGGGACGCGGCTCGCGTCCACGCAACTGCCGGGTGAAGGAATGCATCGACACGATCACTGCATGGGGGAGTGCGGCCAGCTCAGCCAATGCCCTATGGTAAGGGCGGTAACACATGTTCAGACGCCGCTCGCGCTCATCCGCATCGGCGTGACGGTTGCCTGGAATGATTGACCCATCATACAATTTCATCACAAGAGTCGGGTCGTCCTCGCCTCGGTTCGGATCGATCACAAGGCGCGAGAAATTCGCCGCGATCACAGGGGCGTTCAGAATTTCACCCAGATGTTTCGATACTTCATAGGCGCCCACGTCATAGGCGATGTGGCGCTCCATATCCTCACGCGGCAGGCCAAGATCCCCACCATTGATTCCCGGTGGAACAGTATTGGTCGCGTGGTCACATGTGATCAGCCAGCGGGAAGGGCGATCCGCGCCATGGATAAAAAACGGAGAATACGTCATAAGCCTGTCATGTTGTTTCCGGCAGGTTTAGGACAGTTGCTTCGGAAAGGGAATTGCGCAATAAGCGGGCAGAGTCGATGTTTGCGGTAACATTCGCGCAAATTCAGGACATGATTTGAGGAGAACAAGGTCAATGCGACGCCTGAGAAATGTGAAAATCGTGGCGACGCTGGGGCCGGCGTCCAATGACTATGACACCATTCGCGCATTGCACGAAGCCGGAGCCGACGTATTTCGCCTGAACATGAGCCATGGCAGCCATGACGAAATCCGCGAGCGGCACCGGATCATCCGTCAGGTCGAAAAGGATCTGGACAGCCCTATCGCCATACTTGCAGATCTGCAGGGGCCAAAGCTGCGTGTCGGCGTATTTGCCAATGATGCGGAAGAGCTGATCGAGGGTGCCGTGTTTCGGTTGGATCTGGATCCGGCCCCGGGCGACGCAGGCCGCGTATGCCTGCCCCATCCCGAGATTTTTGCTGCGCTGGAACCCGGTGCGCGCCTCTTGGTCAATGATGGTAAAATTCGCCTGATCGTACAGGATTGCGGCCAGGATCATGCGAATTGTACCGTCGAGGTCGGCGGGACAATTTCGAACCGAAAAGGCGTGAACGTGCCGGATGTCGTGCTGCCCTTGGCCGCGTTGTCCGCCAAGGATCGTGGTGATCTGGAATTCGTCTGCCAGCTGGGTGTGGATTGGTTGGCGCTGAGTTTCGTTCAGCGGGCCAAGGATGTTTTTGAGGCTCGGGCACTGGCCGATGGGCGCGCCTCGATCCTGTCCAAGATTGAAAAGCCTGCTGCGGTTGAAGCGTTTGACGACATCCTCGATGCCTCTGACGGCATTATGGTTGCGCGCGGAGATCTGGGCGTGGAGCTACCGGTTTCTGCAGTGCCCCCGATCCAGAAACGTCTGGTCCGCCGGTGCCGTAGCGCCGCCAAGCCGGTGATTGTGGCCACACAGATGCTGGAAAGCATGATCGAAAGCCCGATGCCCACGCGCGCCGAGGTTTCAGATGTGGCAACCGCAATCTACGAAGGCACGGATGCCATCATGCTGAGTGCGGAATCTGCCGCTGGCTCATATCCGATCGAGGCCGTGCAGACCATGAACAAGGTCGCCATCGAGGTCGAAGCCGACCCCACTTATGATCAGATTATCGCAGCATCGCGCACGGCAAAGGGAACAACCGTGGCCGATGGTATCGTCGCCGCCGCTCGCGAAATTGCCGAGAAAACGGATATCAAGGCCATCTGTTGTTTCACTCAAAGCGGTACAACTGCGCTGTTGACCGCGCGCGAACGCCCCGGAGTTCCGATCATTGCAATGACCCCAGCAAAGGTAACAGCCCGTCGGTTATGCCTGAGCTGGGGCTGCCATTGCGTAATGACGCCCGAGCTTGAGCGTTTCAAAGGGGCGGTCGTCAGCGCCGCCCGTGCTGCTCGTTCTGGTGGATTTGCAACTGACACGGATCAGATCGTTGTCACCGCCGGTGTTCCGTTCAACGTGCCCGGCACGACCAATATCCTGCGGATCGCGCCTTGCGACGAAAGGCTGATCTATAACACGGATCCTGGCTGATCAGGCGGGTATGACATTCTGCCCGACCGGTTCCTTGACGATTTCCATCACGGTAAAGGAACTGGTCTGGTGAATGCCCGGAAGCTTATTGATCTTTTCCCCCAGGGTCTGGCGGAAATGGGCGATGTCGCGTGTGCGAACGGTTAACAGATAGTCAAACGACCCCGCCACCATCAGGCAGCTTTCGATTTCGGTGACATCGCGCACGGCATCGTTGAATTTATCCAATGAGTTCTCAGACGTTGCAGCCAAGGAAACCTGCACAACCGTCATATGCCCGAGACCCAACCGCTCCTTGTCCAGAACGGCGCTGTATCCGGTGATATAGCCTGTTCTTTCCAGTCGTTTTACACGCTCTGAGCACGGGGTGTTGGTCAGGTTTACCCGCATGGCAAGCTCGACGATCGGCAGGCGGCCATTGGCTTCCAATTCCCGCAGGATGCGTTGATCGATCTTGTCCAATTCTCTGTCCATTAGGAAAATTCCCTGTAATTTTGGCGCATAATGGGGTAATTTACTGAGAATAGACCAAAAATAACACCATTTCCTAGTGATTTTTCCTGATACTGGCTTGAGGGCAGTCTACAATAAATGCTCCAAGTTCCGGCTGCCCTGCCGGGGGCACGGGCCCCGGTCAAATGAACAATAAATGGAGGAACGAGATGACAACAAAAATTGTCATAGGACTGGACGGGACAGAATCCGGAGAACGTGCCATCGCTTTCGCCAAAGATTTGGCTGAAAGAATTGGTTCATGCGAGCTTCTGGTTGCATATGTCATTGAATGGTCGCCCTACACTTTTCAGACACCTGAAGAAAACGCAAAGCGGCACATGCGGCGTGAGGAGGAGATTGAACTAGCAACGACACGGGTGGTGGCACCCGCCGTCGACGCCCTGAAGGCCGCGGGCTTCGCCGCGACCGGAGTGGTGCGCCACGGAGATGTGGCTGAAACGCTGAATGCCATCACGGTAGACAGCAAGGCCGTACAGATTGTCGTTGGACGCTCGTCCGCGGATGGCCTCAAAAAGCGTATCTTCGGCAGTTCAACACAGAACCTTGTGATGCATGCCGATGTACCGGTCACGGTCGTGAATTGAGGGAGGCACAGGAATGAAAACACTATCTCAACTGGGATTGGCAGCCGCCACCCTGATGGCCAGCCCCGTCGCCGCGCAAGAGGCGCCCGGGTTGGACGAAAAGATCAATCAGACTTTTGCCGACATCACCGGACCGTTCGTCAGTTTCATATTCGCGCCAATTCCCGGGACAGGATTTCCCTGGATCGTGATGTGGTTGGTTATCGCGGCGTCGGTCTTTACTCTGTACTTTGCTTTTGTGCAGATGCGCTTTTTCGGCCACGCGATAAGTCTGGTCAAAGGCGACTATTCCGATCCCAACGATGCGGGTGAGGTTAGCCACTTTCAGGCATTGGCCACTGCCCTGTCGGGCACGGTCGGGCTTGGCAATATCGCAGGCGTTGCCGTTGCTGTTGGCATTGGTGGCCCCGGGGCGACCTTCTGGATGATCCTGGCTGGTCTTCTGGGCATGGCGTCAAAATTCACCGAATGTACACTTGGCGTAAAGTATCGCAACGAATACGAAGACGGCAGCGTCTCGGGCGGCCCGATGTACTATATGTCCAAGGGTTTTGACGAGCTTGGCCTACCCGGAGGTAAGATCCTGGCGGTTGTGTTCTCGATCTTCTGTATTCTTGGAGCGCTGGGCGGGGGCAACATGTTCCAGGCCAATCAGGCGCATCAGCAGATTGCAGGCATCGTCGGGAATTACCCGGGTTGGATCACCGGTGTGGTCTTTGCGGTTGTCGTGTTCATGGTGATCGTCGGTGGACTTAAATCCATCGCGCGAGTGACTGAAAAAGTTGTGCCCTTTATGGGCGTGATGTATGTCGCGGCGGCTCTGGTCATCATCGTCATGAATGCGGATATGATCGGTTGGGCCTTTGGTCAGATCTTTGCCGGTGCGTTTACCGGTCTTGGTGTGGCCGGCGGTATGGTCGGTGCTCTGATCCAGGGCTTCAAACGGGCCGCGTTCTCGAACGAGGCCGGCGTTGGATCTGCTGCGATTGCCCACTCGGCGGTGCGCACAAAGGAGCCGATCACAGAAGGCTTTGTTTCGCTGCTTGAGCCGTTCATCGATACGGTCGTGATCTGTACCATGACTGCGCTGGTGATCATCATCACACAGCAGCTGATCATCGACCCCGAGACCGGCAACTATATGTTGAACGAAGCAGGAAGCGCTATTGCGACCGTTGACGGCAACTCAGGCGTCAGCCTGACCTCTGCCGCCTTTGGCAGCGCGTTCAGCTGGTTCCCCTATGTTCTGGCGATTGCGGTGATCCTGTTTGCTTTCTCGACTATGATCAGCTGGTCCTACTATGGCCTCAAGGCCTGGACCTATCTGTTCGGTGAGGGGCACACCAAAGAGCTGGTGTTCAAGATCATCTTCTGCGTCTTCGTGGTGATCGGTGCTGCGGCCAACCTCGGCCCGGTTATCGACTTCTCGGATGCGGCGATCTTTGCGATGGCGGTTGTGAACGTCTTTGCGCTCTACTTCCTGATGAAGATCGTTCGTCAGGAACTGGCATCGTATAGTGAAAGACTGAAAAGCGGTGAGATCCGCAAATACGGTCACTAAATAGACCACCGGGGCGGCCTGCGTCGCCCCGGTGCCTGACTGGGCTGCTAAAATTGCAGATTCAGCCAAAACCCCCTTGCCAGTATGGTCGAACTTGCGTAAACGGCGCTTCTGATCGCGTGACCGGCCGAGATGGCATGCCGAGTCGCGTTTCGAACCGAACCCCGAAAGGAGACGGAAATGCCTAAGATGAAGACAAAGTCGAGCGCCAAAAAGCGCTTTAAGGTGACTGCGACCGGTAAGGTCCTTGCTGGCCAGGCCGGCAAACGTCACGGCATGATCAAGCGGACCAAGAAATTCATCCGCGATGCTCGTGGCAACACCACCCTGTCCGCCCCCGACGCCAAAATCGTCAAGGGCTATATGCCCTACGATCGATAAGAGGAGATTAAGACATGTCCCGCGTTAAAGGTGGAACCGTAACTCACGCCCGTCACAAGAAGGTTATCAAGGCCGCCAAAGGTTACTATGGCCGCCGCAAAAGCACCTTCAAGGTTGCCCGTCAGGCCGTAGACAAGGCCAACCAATATGCAACCCGTGACCGTAAGAACCGCAAGCGTAACTTCCGCGCGCTGTGGATCCAGCGGATCAACGCTGCTGTACGTTCGCATGACGAAGCCCTGACATATTCCCGCTTCATCAACGGCCTGAACCTGGCCGGTATTGAAGTGGACCGTAAAGTTCTGGCCGATCTGGCCGTGCACGAACCGGAAGCGTTCGGCGCGATCGTCGCCCAGGCTCAGGCTGCTCTGACCGCCTGATCCTCTGTAAAGAGACAGTGAATAAAGGGCCGTTCCGTTTGGGGCGGCCTTTTTTGTTACTGGTAACTGGTAGGGTCCGCTTTGAACCAAGAAGGCCGGATGCTGTGCAATGTCTGTCTGCTCGATTACTGAGAACGGTCAAACGATCTTGGGTTTATTCGCGATTTGGCTCACATAGGACATAAAACCAAAAAACATCTTGGCAGATACTCTGCGTTTCGCTTCTGATTTCAAAGCCTCTGCAGTTTCGGAAAATAACAGACCCTCTTCCACCATGCGGTCTGCTCCGCGTTCAATTACGGTGAGAAAATAGGTCGCTTCCCCTTCTGCCACATATCCATGACCTTTCCGGGCCCCAAGTTGAAATCCGGCATCGACCAGGATGCCTGAAATCTGACGCATTATCCAAAGATTAGTGACATTTTGATTGATCATGAATTTGATGAGTTGATCGAGCGGATCAAAGTCCGCGATCTGCGCAGTTGCGGTACTGTAGTCGCCATCACAAATTGCCAGCACACCTCCGGGCTTCAAAAGGCGGAAGGCCTCTTGAACAACGTCTTCAGGTCCAGGGACGTGGCACAACAACGTGTGCATTAACACAAGGTCAAAGGTCTCGCTTTCAAAACCTGTGTTTTTGGCATCCCCGATATCAAAGCTAAGTCGATCATCATCCCCAAAGCTCTTCTGGGCCCGTGCGACCATGACGGGCGAGGGTTCAATTCCATGAGCCGTTGCGGCTCCTGCAAGCTCCAACAAATCTCGGGTAACGTGTCCTGTTCCTGAACCAAGCTCCAGCGCCCGTGCACCTTTGGGGAGCCTCAGGTTTTCCATGTAGGCTTTGCGAATTGCAATCTGCGCAGGCTCTAAACAGCGCACTTCCATTGCTGTTGCGATCCGCTCTTGAAGGGCGGTGTCTTGCGCGCCGAGGTCAGAGTATGGATCGGCCATAAGTTAACTCATTTGAAATGGACCACAGGAGGACATGATAGACCAACATTTTCATCGGCGCCAATAGCGGCCATTGAGGCCCATTAGTCGTGTAACGGGGCATCTCCGGCCCCCTGTCCCCTAGCTACACCAGCAACACGTAGGGGCTTCGCCATCATCATGTGTGAAGTTGGCTCCTGAAAACCGCAACTCAGCGCGTAATATGCCGCCTGGTTTCGACCATACCAATACCCTTTGTCAGGCTGAGTATGCCTATTCTCAAAGCGGCCTGTCAGGATGCAGGATCACCAACTATCGTGTTCAGATCGCGCTCAGAGATTTTGGTGCCGCACCCTCTTTGCGCCGTTCATCCCGACCAAGACCTGCACGCGGCACCAAATGTTGTCAAATTCGTTGCGACCACCCCATGCCACACAAACGCCCAGCATGGGATTTCTTTAGAGTGCTGCCTTGCGGCTTTCGTCCAGATAAATCTCGCGCAGACGTTTGGCTATGGGTCCCGGCGTGCCGTCGCCCAGCGCTGTGCCGTCAATTTCAACCACAGGCATGACAAAAGCACTGGCAGAGGTGGTGAACGCCTCATCAGCCTCCTTGGCCTCGTCGATAGTGAACAGGCGTTCTTCGACAACCATCTGCGCTTCAGCTGCCATTCGCAGAACGGCCTTGCGGGTGATGCCGTGCAGGATGTCGCTCGACAAGGGCCGGGTGACAATCTTGTTGCCTTTGACAAAATACGCGTTGTTGCTGGTGCCCTCGGTCACATAGCCGCCTTCGACCATCCAGGCATCATCACAGCCCGCGGCCTTGGCCATCATCTTGCCCAGCGAGGGATAGAGCAGCTGTGTCGTCTTGATGTCGCGCCGGCCCCAACGGATATCCTCGATCGAGATGACCTTGGCACCTTTCCGGGCAGCAGGGCTGTCTGCCAGACCCGGCTTGTTTTGGGTGAACAAAACCAGTGTGGGTTTGGTATCAGCCGCAGGAAATGCAAAATCCCGGTCGCCGTCGCTGCCGCGCGTGACCTGAAGATAGACCAGCCCCTCTTCAATGCCGTTCAACTCAACCAGCTTGCGGTGGATCTCCAGCAGCTCGTCCTTCGAGCAGGGTTCAGCCATCTGCAATTCGTCCAGCGAGCGCTTGAGGCGGACCGCGTGGCCTTCGAAGTCGATCAGCTTGCCGTCCAGAACGCTGGTCACCTCATACACGGCATCGGCCATCAGGAAGCCACGATCAAAGATCGACACTGTGGCTTCGGTTTCGGGCAGGTAGTCGCCATTCACATAAACGGTGCGGGTCATGTCAATCTCCTTAGCCCCAGAGCGCCGCCAATGGCGGGTACACTCCGGCATCATCAAAAGTCAGCGGGTTGTCGCGGTCTTCGGCCAACAGAAGTGGTCCGTCAAGGTCCGTTACCATCGCACCCTGCGCCAGCAATGTCGCAGGGGCCATCGCCAAAGAGCTGCCGACCATACAGCCGACCATGATGTCATAGCCTTCAGCAATCGCCGCTTTGCGCAGCTCTAGCGCTTCGGTCAGACCTCCGGTCTTGTCGAGCTTGATGTTGATCACATCATATTTGCCCTTCAGTTTGGGCAGGCTGGCACGATCATGGCAGGATTCGTCGGCGCATACGGGAACCGGGCGCTCCATCCCGATCAGCGCGTCATCGTCACCGGCGGGCAGAGGTTGCTCGACCAAGGCCACACCCAGGCGCACAAGATGTGGCGCAAGATCGGTGTAAACGGCGGCGGACCAACCTTCATTTGCGTCCACGATGATCGTCGCATCCGGTGCGCCTGCGCGAACGGCTTCAAGTCGGGGCATGTCATCCGGCGTGCCCAGTTTGATCTTTAAAAGCGGGCGATGTGCATTCGCAGCCGCCTGCGCCTGCATCACCTCGGCGGTGTCCAACGACAATGTATAGGCCGTGATTTCGGGGCCAGGCTGAGGCAGCCCAGCCAGATTCCAGACGCGTTTACCGGAACGCTTGGCCTCAAGATCCCACAGCGCACAATCTACGGCATTCCGTGCAGCGCTCGCAGGCAATAAGTCCATCAGTTGCACTCGGTCGAAACTGTCGGGCAATCCGGCAATTTCAGCCTCGACCGAATCCAGTGTTTCACCATAACGCGCATAGGGCACACATTCGCCCCAGCCCTGATACTGGCCGTCAGAAATGCGTACAGTCAGAACCTTGGCCTCGGTCCGTGACCCACGTGAAATTGTAAAGACCTGAGCCAGCCTGAATACATCGCGAGAGACGTCAATTTGCATAACATACCTTTTCCTGGCAGAGCCGCCCGGATTTTCCAATTTAGATCCGGGCCGGCGGGACCAGACCGCTTTATACTGCTGCCAGCGCGTCGACCAGCTTGCCTGCACCAAAACGGAACGGGTCCGTCGCGGGCAGCCCCATGTCGGCTTCGACCTGTGCCAGATAGGCGGATGCGTCTGCTTCGCTCATATGCTGCGTGTTGACCGAAACACCGATGACCTGACACTCAGGATTGGCAACCTTGGCCAGCGCCAGCGCCGTGTCCCGCAGAGCCTGCAAAGATGGCAAACTATAGGTCGGCAGACCGCGCATATGCTCGCGGGTGGGTTCATGGGACAGGATCAACGCGTCCGGTTGACCGCCATGGATCAACGCCATTGTCACACCGGAATATGACACATGAAACAGTGACCCTTGCCCTTCGATCAAGTCCCAGTGGTCGTCATCATTGTCGGGTGTCAGCCATTCGACCGATCCCGCCATGAAATCTGCGATCACCGCGTCCAGCGGTACACCGTCACCGGTGATCAGAATGCCAGTCTGGCCAGTAGCTCGGAAGGTCGACTTCATGCCACGCTTGCGCATCTCGGCATCCATGGCCATCGCGGTGTACATCTTGCCAACCGAACAATCGGTGCCCACGGCAAGACAGCGCTTACCTTTACGTTTGATGCCGTTGGCGATTGGATAGTCGACCGACGGAACCCGCACATCATGCAGCTTGCGGCCTGTTGCTTCGGCGACTGCGACTAGATCGGGTTCATCACACAAAAGGTTGTGCAGGCCCGAGGCCAGGTCGAAACCTTCCTCCAGCGCCATGACCAGCACCTTTTTCCATTCCTGACTGATCACACCACCACGATTGGCCACGCCGATGACCAAAGTCTTGGCCCCGGCCTCTTTGGCCTTAGCCAAGGACATGTCGGTCAGGCCCAGATCGGCTTTACAGCCCTCCATCCGGTATTGACCCACGGCGTTTTCCGGACGCCAGTCCTTGATTCCAACGGCAACCTTGGCCGCCAGCTGGTCGGGCGCATCGCCCAAAAACAACAGATACGGTGTCTCGATCATTGCGGTGCACTCCTTTGATTCTGGCGCAGGCTATGGGACGGGCAAGGCGAGTGTTTCTCGATTTCGCCCAGCATCGCTGGATCCCGCAGGAAAATTTCGCGCAAATATCGTAGCTTGCGCAAAATTCTTTCAAGTTTTTAAAGCGATTAAACTTTAATCACCAGAGACACGGCGCATTGCGGCGAATGCTGCGACTGCATTGCCGCAGATGCACAAACGTGCTTGCGGAGACCTGCGCAATTTAATACCTCATAAGGCAACAAAATCGCAATTTCCTTTCCTGCACGAGGTCCAGATGAGCTTTCGCATTCAACCCGCCGCCCCCGCGCGCCCTAACCGTTGTCAGTTGTTCGGCCCCGGGTCGAACACCAAGCTGTTCCCCAAGATGGCGGCCTCTGCAGCGGATGTGATCAATCTTGACCTTGAGGATTCGGTTGCACCATCTGACAAGGATACAGCGCGTGCCAATGTCATCGAGGCGCTGAACACCCTCGATTGGAGCACTAAATACATGTCCGTACGAATCAACGGGCTGGATACGCCTTACTGGTACCGCGATGTCGTAGATGTGATGGAGCAGGCCGGAGATCGACTGGACCAGATCATGATCCCCAAGGTCGGGTGTGCGGCGGATGTCTATGCGGTGGACGCGTTGGTCACCGCCATCGAACGCGCAAAAGGCCGTACCAAACCAATCAGCTTTGAGGTCATCATCGAATCCGCAGCTGGCCTCGCCCATGTCGAAGAAATCGCTGCCTCGTCCCCCCGGATGCAAGCCATGAGCCTTGGGGCCGCCGACTTTGCGGCCTCGATGGGCATGCAGACAACTGGCATCGGCGGCACGCAGGAAAATTATTACATGCTGCGCGAAGGTGAAAAACACTGGTCCGACCCGTGGCACTGGGCGCAGGCCGCCATCGTTGCCGCCTGCCGCACCCATGGCGTGCTGCCGGTGGATGGACCGTTCGGCGATTTCAGCGATGACGAAGGCTATATCGCGCAGGCCAAACGTTCTGCCACTTTGGGCATGGTCGGCAAATGGGCAATCCACCCCAAACAGATCGCGCTGGCCAACCAGGTCTTCACCCCATCGGACGAGGCGGTGTCAGAGGCCCGCGAAATCTTGGCCGCCATGGAGCAAGCCAAGGCCAATGGCGAAGGTGCGACGGTCTACAAAGGGCGTCTGGTCGATATCGCCTCGATCAAACAGGCCGAGGTGATCGTGGCCCAGGCCGAATTGATCGCTGCCAATAGCTAAAAGTAGAAAGGCGCCTCACCGGGCGCCTTTTTCTTACCGTCCGAAGACATCATTGGGTGTCCAGGTGAACCTTTCGCCCTTTTTCCCAGATTTCATCATCAGACAGGATGTTCCGAGCTTCTGGAAATAGATGATCTTGAGCGCGTACCACCCGGCTTTGGGCACATCGACTTCGGTCCGCTGATTGGCCTCGCAGCCCTGAATGCCCGAGACTTGTCCAATGTTCTGGCCTCCGACGAATGCCTCTATCCCGTCATTTGACCACGTTTCCAACTCGTAGATTCCAGCAGAGTCGAACCGCATGTACCCCGTAATCTCGGCGGCGACATTGTAAGCGCCGTCAAACGTCATGACGTCCTGACCCTTACTGGTGTCCCTGTAATCCAAGCCCCGCAACGGTTGTCCGGGCTGCGCTTTAGACAGCATGCTTTTTGCATGGCTCAGATCTCGGATCTTCTTGTGTTGATTGCCAGTGCCAAAGTAATTCACATTCAATCCCGCCTTGGGGCTGGGCTGTGGGTTGGCAGGCTGCAGCTTTAACGGAGCTGCAAAAGATGCACCCGAAATCATCACCAAAGTTGCGACCAGTGCTCCGGTCCGAACAAGTTTCATCGTCTTCTCCCTGAATACGACCGGTTGGGGTTGTCCCCATTTTTGGTCAAATCTTCGGCAAGACAGTAAAACGTGAATCCAACTCCGGCAAGCCGGTACAGAATCATCTTTCCAATGTCAGGCCCGCATATCCTTGGGCGAGCCCATGACGACATAGGACGTGATCGACGTGACATGGGGCAAAGTCCCCAGAACTTCGGTGTGAAAAGTTTTGTAAGACGACAGATCGGCACATTCCACGCGCAACAGGTATTCGATCGTGCCGGTGATGTTATGGCACTCCACCACCTCAGGCGCGCGCTGCAATGCACGCTCGAACCCTTCCTGAGCGGCCTTTGTATGTTCGCCCAGCCCCACGCCAATATAGGCGACAAAGCCGATGCCCAGCGCAGGTGGGTTCAATACAGCACGATAGCCCGAGATCACGCCCGCGCGCTCTAATTCCTGAACACGGCGCAAACAGGCCGAGGCTGACAGCCCGACCCGATCGGCCAATTCAAGGTTGCTTATCCGCCCATCACGTGTCAGCTCACGCAATATATGGCTATTTATTCCATCCAACTTGATCATTAATTGCAGAATTACCGCAATAACCAGCGCAAACGCAATTTCATTTGGGCGGATTCCATCAATTATCTGCGATATGAACCCTGAATTGCTATTTGCCCTCGTCACCTTTGCCTTCGTCTCGTCGATCACGCCTGGACCCAATAACCTGATGCTGATGGCCTCGGGCGCGAATTTCGGGTTTCGACGCACAATCCCACATATGTTCGGAATCGGATTGGGCTTTACAATCATGGTCCTTCTGGTCGGAACGGGGCTGGTACAGGTGTTTGATGCCTATCCGATCAGCTATACCGTGTTGAAAGCGGCTTCAGTCGCATACCTGCTGTATCTGGCATGGAAAATTGCGCACTCGGCCCCAGCCGAATCGGGCGCACCTGCGGGGACACCGATGACGTTTTTACAGGCCGCAGCATTCCAATGGGTCAATCCAAAAGCCTGGGCCATGGCCCTGACAGCAACAACCGTATACACCCCCGATCGCTCCCTGAACGCCATCGTCATTGTCGCGATTGTTTTCGGCGCAATCAATTTGCCCTCAGTCAGCACATGGACGGTACTCGGGCAGCAGATGGCGCGGATTCTCACGAACCCACACCGACTGATGCTGTTCAACTGGGTGATGGCGGGGCTGCTGGTCGCGTCGCTCTACCCTGTGCTTTGGCCCGTTTGAGAACGTTCGCAGGCTGGCAATGACCGGTCATCAAGACCCTTTTGAGGGTGAATACGGGCACCCCTACCAACCCTTTAAATCTTGCTGAGTTGCATCCGGGGCAACGTCAGGCCATATAGCAGGGAACTTCCGCGTTGAGAGGCGTCATGACCCAGTATCTGGAATTCGAAAAACCCCTGGCCGAGATCGAAGGAAAAGCCGAGGAACTGCGTGCGCTGGCGCGCGCCAATGAAGAGATGGATGTGGCCGCAGAGGCCGCCGCTCTGGATGCCAAGGCTGAAAAGCTGTTGGACGAACTCTATGCCGATCTGACGCCATGGAGAAAATGTCAGGTCGCTCGTCACCCTGGACGTCCCCATTGCAAAGACTACGTGGAAGATCTGTTCACCGAATTCACACCTCTGGCAGGCGATCGGAATTTTGCTGACGACCTGGCCGTGATCGGCGGTCTGGCGCGGTTCAACGATCAACCTGTTATGGTGATCGGCCACGAAAAGGGCAGCGACACCAAATCGCGCATCGAACGCAATTTCGGAATGGCTCGCCCCGAAGGGTATCGCAAGGCTGTCCGACTGATGGAGATGGCAGGACGCTTTGGACTGCCGGTTATCACCTTGATCGACACGGCTGGCGCCTATCCCGGCAAAGGCGCCGAAGAGCGCGGCCAGTCCGAGGCGATTGCCCGCTCGACCGAAATGTGCCTGAAGATCGGCGTCCCGTTGGTCTCGGTCATCATCGGCGAAGGTGGATCAGGCGGTGCGGTGGCTTTTGCAACGGCAAACCGTGTCGCGATGCTGGAACATTCGGTCTATTCGGTCATTTCACCCGAAGGCTGCGCCTCGATCCTTTGGAAAGATTCAGAGAAAATGCGCGAAGCAGCCGAAGCGTTGCGGCTGACCGCGCAAGACCTGCACAAGCTGGGCGTTTGCGACCGGATCATTTCGGAACCCAAAGGCGGCGCACATCGTGATCGCGCCGCGACCGTGGACTCCGTGCGGGATGCAATTACGGCGATGCTCAAGGATCTGGACGGCAAGGATTCTGCCGCCCTGATCAGAGATCGTCGTCAAAAATTCCTCGACATCGGCTCAAAAGGGCTGGCTGCGTAACCCTCCTCAGCCCCCCAACTGCCTCAGCAGCGCAACTGAGGGCTCTCCGGTCGCGGGCAGCCCATTGGCCCGCTGGTACGCAGAAATCGCGGATGTCGTGTTTTTACCGACTACTCCATCTGCGCCTTCGGTGTCGTACCCGGCGGATGTCAGGCGGCGCTGTAGCTCTTTGCGATCTTCAAGCGTCAGACCAGTCGCATCCGGTCCGAAAGAGGCCTGGAACGGCGCGCCTCCGGCAATCCGGTCTGATAGATGCCCTACCCCGATCGCGTAGCTGTCCGAGTTATTATACCGTTTGATCACCTGAAAATTGCGGAACACGGCGATGCGGGGCCCTGGCACCTGAGGTTGCAGCACGGCAACCGGCGTGCCGGATACCGTCCCGGCCTCACCACCCCAGGGCTGACCACGCACCCAACCCGAACGCGCCAGATAAGCCGCCGTTGATGCCAGCGAATCCGTTGGATCGTCGGACCAGATATCGCGCCGTCCATCGCCGGTGAAATCCACCGCATAGGCCAGATAAGAGGTCGGGATGAACTGCGTGTGCCCCATAGCACCAGCCCAACTGCCTGTCATGTTGGCAGGCGTCGTGTCGCCGTTCTGCAGAATCTTCATCGCTGCCATCAGTTGGCTCTCAAAGAACTGCCCGCGCCGACCGTCATAGGCCAGCGTCGACAGGGCCGATACAACAGGCACATCCCCACGCCGCGCACCATAACGGCTTTCAAGCCCCCAAATTGCCACGACAACTTCTTTGTCCACGCCGTACTGCGCCTCGATCTGAGACAGCGTTCCCGCATGACGCACCAGCATTTGCTTGCCGGTCGCGATCCGTTCATCTGAGGTTGCAATCGCCAGGTAGTCTTCAAGCGACCTCTTGAACTCGACCTGATTTCGGTCCCGCTCGATCACTCCAGGCAGATATCCGGCGCCCTGGAAGGCGCGGTTAATTGTGCTTTGCGAAATCCCCTGTGCGGCCGCGCGGCTTTTGAAGCCCGCCACCCAGGCGTCCCAGCCCGCGTTCCGAACCGGTTGCATGCGCGCGGCCGGCGCCGAAGAAGGCACGCCATCCGTACAGGCAACCAACAAGCCGGAGCCCAGCCCAAGGGAAAATAACCGTCGATCAATCATGGTTGAAAACTGCTCTTATTGTGATTTCTCACAGCCTAGCGCAGAGAAATCGCCGGGGCCAGAACAGCGATACCGAACCGGGCGATTTCGGCAGCTTCGGCAACAAGCCGCTTAGCTGACCAGCATCCGCAGGCCCTGTGTAACATCCGAGCGAACCGCAAGGCGCAGACCCGGCTCATCCCCGGCCTTTAGCGCCGCAATTATCAGCTTGTGGTGATGCGGTGGTTCCGTTCGCCGCAGCCGCCCATAAAGCGCGCGCATCGTCGGCCCAAGCTGCAACCATACGGTTTCGGCAATCGCCAGCATCGCTGGGGCCTGCGCCCGCAGATACAGAGTTCGGTGAAACTCCAGATTGGTGCGAATATATCCAACGGCATCACGTTTGGTGACCATCTCGGCCACCGTCATGTTGATGCTCTGCAATCGGTCAATCAGGGCAATATGCGCACGCGGCAATGCCCGGCTCGCCAGCTCGACCTCAAGCAAAGCCCGCAGCGCGGCCAACTCCTCGATCCGGTCATTGGTCAACTCAGGCGTAGAAACGCGGCCCGAGGAAGACAGAAACAACGCCCCTTCAGCCGCAAGCCGACGCACCGCCTCTCGGGCCGGTGTCATTGAGACACCAAACTCTTTGCCAATTCCCCGTAAGGTCAGTGCCTGACCGGGGGCGATATCACCATGCATGATGCGGGATCGCAGGGCCCGGTACACCCGGTCATGCGTTGCGGTCTGCGTTTCCGAGGGGCGTGTGTTCAACATGTCTCTATGTGATCACAAACACCGCACAGGTCAACTCGCAGGCGTGTCAAATCTGTACTGGTGCAGCTGCGCCCCGTTGTCGCGCAGCCAGCGCCGCTGTTCTTTGTAATCTCCGAATAACCACTCGACCTGGGCCCAAAAGGCTGGGGAATGGTTCATCTCGGCCAGATGCGCCACCTCATGTGCGGCAACATAATGCAGGACGTCTGGTGGAGCGAGAATCAGCCGCCAGGAAAACATCAACCCACCCTCAGAACTGCATGATCCCCAGCGCGATCGGGTATCCCGAATAGAGATGCTGGCATAAGCCCTACCCAACATCGCTGCGTAGTCATCACATGCGCCGGTCAGCCGGTCGCGTGCCAGTTCTTTCAAAAAGCGCGCCAAACGTCGCGCTTCAGCGCCTTCAGGTACTGAAATCTGATCCGCCTGCAACAGAACGCGTCGGCCCGTTGCCCGGACAATGCGCCGTTGGGTGCCCTCAACAGGAATATGCTGCCCAAATTGAACCACCGAGGGGTCTGGCCGATCACTCAGGTGCTGCCGAATCCAGCTTTCTTTTTGGCGGGCAAAGTTCAACGCATCGGATTCAGCGACACCGTTTGGATAGGTCAGTGTAACACGCCCGTCCAACTGGGATATACGCAGACTGATCCGCCGTGCCCGCGCCGATTTGCGCAATGTCAGCGGCACCGGAGGCGATCCTGGCAGTGCGTGATCTCCCATAGGTCTGTTTCTCCTGCTCAAAGGCTTTGACAGTGCCCGCTGCTTGTGGCACCTGACCTGAATCGTCGATACGACTCACCTGATATCAAGGGGATTGGACATGCCCAAGGAAGAATGGGGTGTAAAGCGCGTTTGCCCGACCACCGGTAAACGGTTTTATGACCTGAACAAAGACCCGATCGTTAGCCCTTATACCGGCGAGATCGTGGAACTCGAAACCGGTAAAAGCCGGATGATCGCAGCAGATGCAGAAGATGCTGCATCGGCCAAGGCGCGTGAAAACGCGCCTGAGGAAGAACTGGTTCTGGATGACGACGACGAAGTCGAAGTCGATCTGGATGATGATCTGCTGGATGACGATGATGACAGCAGTGATGAAGTTCCGCTGGACGACATCACTGACATTCCAGCAGAGGACGATAGCTGATCACGGTCAGAGGCGGCCTCGCGCCGCCTCGCGCCATTTGCAATCTGGTTGCAAAATTTTAACGGCGACGCCTGTTTTTGGACTTGCGCTTAGCGCCACTGTCTCATAAACGTCCGCCCACTGCTTCTGCAGTACCTGTATGGGGCCTTAGCTCAGTTGGGAGAGCGCTTGCATGGCATGCAAGAGGTCAGGGGTTCGACTCCCCTAGGCTCCACCAAATCCTAACAGTTCAACATGATAGTACGCATTAGAGCGGTGTGACACACAGGTGTGACACAAAATGAAGCTGCATGCGTATCTCTCACTGTCCCGACATGGCATCTACTACTTTCGTTGGCCACTACCCGACACAAGGCCAAAACCCCACAACAGACCAAACACCACACGTAAGACCCTTCGGGTGTCATTGCGTACGAGATGCCCTAAAGAGGCTGGAACTCTGGCACGGCGTCTTGCAGTGTGCGGCGACACAATAACAAAGCACATAGAAGCATCGGGCATGAACCACGGCGAACTGCGCACAAAGGTGCGTGAGCACTTCACGGAAGTACTAATGAAGGCAAAGGCACGTAGGGATGAACTCGGCCCCTATTCCGAGCTAGAGAAGGAACGCATCGCCGACACCATCCGCCACCATGAAGCGGGTAATGAAGACTACTGGGACCTGCTTGGCAGAGACTACGCCCGCTCAGAACTTGATAAGTTTTGTAACGGCGCGGGGGTTGAGCAGCCCAAGACGCGCGAAGACGCTTTTCTGATTTTAGGTGAAATTAAGAAAGCTCAGTTGGCACTGGCCAATGCTTTACTGGAACACGATAAGACTTTTGAGAAATACGATTTTGGCACGCAGCCCAGCGCGCCTGTGAACGCCCCAGAGAGCGGTCAGCCTAGTTCCGACACTGTCTCAGCTAAAGTTGCGAAGAAGTCCACAGACGCGCCTTCCAGCCCGCTCCTGTCCGTCCTGTTTGCCGAGAGAAAAGCTGAGGCGGAACAGACAGGTCAATGGTCAGTCAAGCTGCTGAACGACTATCAGGCTTGGACAGACCTATTCATAGAATTGCAAGGCGACCGTCCGGTACTAGACTACAAGAAAACAGACGCACGCGACTTTAAGAATGTCCTGATTGAGCTTCCAAGCAACAGGAATAAACTACCGCAAACGATAGGCCTAACACCTAGAGAAGCAATACGAGCAGCTAAAGACCACGGTCTGCAAACGCTATCCGTAAGTACAGTCAACAAGGCCTTGGGAAGGCTGCAAGGGATATGGAAGTGGGCGGACAAACAGTTGGACGAAGAGGTCGTAGACATCTTTGGACCGATGAAGATAGCTGACAACAACAACGCCAGAAACCAACAAGACCCGTTCAGCAAAGAGCAACTGCAGATCATCTTCAACAGCCCCCTGTACACAGGGTGCAAATCGAGGCGGTTCCGCACAGTGCCGGGAGATACAGACCTAAGCGATACCAGTTGGCATTGGCTTCCGCTGCTCGGCCTATGGACAGGCGCACGTCTGAACGAGTTGTGCCAGTTGAGCGTTGAAGACATCGACCAAGAAGAGGGCATACCCCTAATTCGGGTCCAAGAGGGCGACGAAGACCAGCGCGTCAAGTTCGGCAAAAGCAGGCTTGTTCCCATACACCCCGAGTTAGTCCGGCTAGGCTTCCTCCGCTTTGTACAGTCTCAGCGACAGGCAGGCCACGAGCGGATATTCCCTGAACTAAATCTGGGGGCTACAGGCTACTACTCAGATCAGGCCAGCAAAGACTTTAACCGCTACATCGACAGAATTGGCGCGAAGACGGCCAAGACCTCTTTCCACTCTTTCCGCCATAACTTCAAAGATGCTTGCCGTCATGCTGGTGTACAACCTGACATCAATGACATCCTCTTGGGTCATGCGCTGCCCGGTATGGCGGGGCGCTATGGCGACGGCAACGTTCCTTTGCCGGTATTGTATGAGGCAATGCGCAAGGTCACGTACAATAAAATGTCCTTTGAACACGTCAAAGGCTATCCGTAGCATGAGGTCACAAACTGGCCTGCCGTCCGACAACTAAGTTATGAAGCATGACTGCTTATCGAAACAGAAGACACGCTACTCGTCACCTCCCGAGATGTCTGCCAGAAGCAATGTCTCGGCCTTTATAGATCTTATCTCGGAGACCAATTCTCGCAACTCGTTTACGAGCAGGTCCTGATGTTCCTCTGGTTCGCCTTCTTGGTCATCTTCATGCAATTCCGGTTCGGGTGGCTGCAAGTAGTCCATCTCCCCGCCTTTCTTGCTAAAGGCGACGTATTTTTTAACAGCCGTTTCGAGGTGCGCATCGTGTTCTGGCTCATAGGCGTCTTCAGCGCGCTCCTTCAGGCCCTTAATTATGTCCTTTACCAGATCGCCCTCCCGTTTCTTTAGATCGTCTCTCATAGACTTTTCAATCGTCTCGTTCGAAATGCGCTTATGCCTTAAATCTTCGATCGCGTTTTGAACCCGCAGGACATCGAGAACGATCCCAGAAACCTTCTTCGACATGAATGCAAACGCTGAAATGAGCATCATGCTACCCGTCACGCAAACAACTATGGACCCATTTGTCGCTCCCACGACCTTCAAGTCATGTGGTGTCTGTCCAACCAAGTGACCAATACCTCTTGCGATATCGTTCCAGTCGTTGGACCATTTCTTCATATCCGCGATATCTCCGATTGAAGCGTCCTGCTTAAACTGGATACGCGCCGAAGCCATGTCGCCGTTCAAATCATCCGTTAAAACATCCGGTTTAAAGCCATTGTTTTTCAACTCGGCTACGAGCGAACTGAGCGTTTGGATAGCATTGTTAACGCTTGTCAACGCTTGACCGATTTCAGAAGCCGAAGTTGCAGGATCATAGCTCGACTGCGTTACAACACGCTCAACGAACTCAGCACCTCTGTTCCCGAGATATGGCGCAACACCCATGTCGTCGAGATGTGCAACCTGCTGGAAGTTAAGCTCCGTCATTGGCATCGACTTGAGGGCCAATATCAGCTCCTCCAACGGTTCTCGAACTGGTTGCTTCTGGTTCTGTGACGCATTGTGATTGAGGACAGTTCTGAGCTTTTTGTATTGTTCGCTCAGATTTGGACCTTCCTCGTCATACCAACGAGCCAGTTCGAACACTTCTGCTACTTCCATTCTTTAAATAACCTCTTCTGATGCCAATGAATTTATTGGAATGATCTGGCTAATCTTTCGGGAATTTTTCGGTGATATTCAACTCTTGTCTCACAAAGATTTAGCTGCACGACATTCCAACAGAATTTCCCAGCATATTTTTTCGTGCCCCTATCTATAGGTATCTGAGGGCGTCCTTCCCCCATACCCCCTCGGTTTCGATCGCATATTTACAATGCAGATAACTTCTCCGATTTGTGCGTTCTCTGTCTAAGAACGATCCAAGAGGCGCGTCATCATGAAAGACGGTTCAACATCTGAACTACGGAAATACCTTGCTGCGGCAGACCTGACCAACAAGGAGGCGCTCAATGAGTACTCTACCTTAATTCAAGGCGTAGAGCTTTGTGACAGTTTCTTCTCTGAACAGCTTCTTAAAGAGAGCCCTAAGATGGGTGCTACGCAAGGCATCCTCGCAATGCAGGCACGTATGCTACTTTTTAGCGCAACCCGAATGGCCCTATCAGGACATGCAGCAGCTACACTGCCACTACTGAGGACGTCACTAGAAGCCGCTTGTTATTCCTATATGGTTGGTCACGATAGTGATAAAGAGACGATCTGGCTCAATCGACACAAAAGTGAAGAGGCAGGCCGCGCCTGCAGAAGAGCCTTTACGTCGGCGGTTACTGATGCTGCAAAGCTCATTGAGGCACAAGACGGAGTTTCAGTCGGTACGCAGCAGTTAATTAGTGGCGCTTACCAAGCATCCATCGACTTCGGTGCCCATCCAAATCCCAAATCTGTTCTACCGCATCTGCGGATAGATAAAGAACGCGAGGACGGTAAAATCGAAGTCGGGCTTGTTGCTCTCCACTCTCTAGGGACGTTCGAGTACAACAGATCGCTTTATGCATGTGTGGAGTACGGCTTCATTGCCGCGCTCGTAATTGCCTGTGGGCTACGCGAACGGGGCGAGGAAGTAATGATCGGCCTACATGAACTCAATGACGCCAAAGAAATGTTGGTGTCGGAGTATTTCACAGAAAGTGTGGATTGAAGGCGAACTACACAACAGCGACTGCCTCACTGGACCCTGCCCCAGCGACACAACTGGCACACAGGCAAAGTGTGTCTCACAGATGTTGACTTTGCATTTTGAGACAGTATGTATCTCAATATCTAAGACTTTGAGAGACGGATAAGATCATGCTTGTTGGCTATGCCAGGACTTCCACTTTAGATCAGACGGCTGGACTTGATGCTCAACTACGGGAACTGGAACGAGCTGGGTGCGAGAAGGTATTTACTGAACAGGTATCCTCAGTGGATGTCAGAGCGCGTGAGAAGCTCACAGAGGCGCTGAATTTCATCCGTGAGGGCGATCACCTAGTAGTCACCAAACTGGACCGTCTTGCACGCTCTATGGCCCACCTAATGGAAATCCGCAGTCAACTTGAGGGCGTTGGGGCGCATCTAACAGTTTTGGGATTGAACCTCGACACCTCAACTGCTCAAGGCAAGCTGATGTTAAATCTATTGGGAAGCGTTGCCGAGTTTGAGCGGGAGATTATGCTGGAACGTCAGCGGGAAGGAATTGCTAAGGCAAAGGCTGCAGGTAAGTACAAGGGTCGCAAACCTACGGCAAAGGCAAAGTCGGTTGATGTGATTGCTCTTGCGAGTGAAGGGATCGGCGCTACGGAAATCTCGCGTAGGCTAGGTATTGGTCGGGCGTCCGTGTATCGGATACTTAGTGCTCGACAATAGCTTTTCTTCGAGATGTATAAAGGCTCTTGTTTGGTGCGCATTGCTCAAAACAATCTATCTTCTTTGCACTTAGGGTGCACCAGATTTGTCATAATCTAACAACCTTTTGGCGCCTGCTAACAAGCGGTCGCACTTCAAAAAACCCAAGTAACAAAATGTCCATTCAAATTCTGAGCCTGGTGCACAGCAGTGCAGCGTTAGATCAACTTCAACAAAGGAATGGTTTGAATTGTTATGCTAAAATTCCTGTTGAAATCCGCTTTTTGGGCACTTGAAGCAAGTTACAATACACCTGAAAGAAAAGGCGCCAGAGGTGAACGTCGGGTGCATTCAGCACTCACATCAGTATTGAACGAAAAAGACTATCAGGTCTTGTCAGATTTAACGCTTCCCGTAGCCGGTGGCACTACTCAGATCGACCATCTCCTGATCTCTCGCTATGGCATCTTTGTTATTGAGACAAAGAACATGTCCGGTTGGATTTTTGGCAGTTCCGACCAACGTAGTTGGACCCAAGTGCTAAAAGGCGGCAAGCGCCGCAGTTTTCAAAATCCGCTTCGGCAGAACTATGCCCACGTGAAGGCCGTCCAAGTCATCTTGGGTATTGAGGAAAGTCTTTTACACAACTTTGTGGTGTTTACGGGCTCGGCCCGACCAAAAACGGCGATGCCAGAAAGCGTCGCTTGGGGACTGCAAGACCTCGGAAGGCTAATTGCAGTCGAGAAGAAGATTGCACTCTCGGACGTACAAGTGACCGCGTACGTAGCGAAACTACGCAACATAGCCTTGGAAAACAGCAGGGAGACGAAGAAAGAACACCTGAAAAACTTGGAGAGGATGGCTGCTTCCAAAATAAAAAGCTCGACAGACAGGCCTAGTGGGCGAATAGGCCAAGCATCTTGCCCGAGATGCGGCGCTAATATGGTCAAACGCACTAACAGGAAATCGGGTAGTGCTTTCTTTGGGTGCGTGGAATTTCCCAAGTGCCGTGGAACACGAAAGGCTACTTAGAAGGTTGGAGAAAATGCTGTCCGTTTTTCGGTTCAGCTTAAGCCCTCCCTCAATTGAGCAAATAACCGGCCAGACAGATTACAAAAAGCGTGATCTGTCTGCCCCGCTGGATTATCACCAGATGAGTATCAATACCTCTTAGTTGTAGTATATACATTATATATGCAATTGATATTATACTGGTTGCTCTTCTAGACTAAACAAACAAACCACTACCTAGCGATTGAGCCAATAGAAATTTAATAATAATAAACAAATACTTAACATCATACTATTGCCGGTAGTATGACCAAAAAATTGCCTATCGCAATATCGCCTAAATCTATTAACTGATGCACAGTGCAAAGTACTTCGATGGTAGGTCCTTTGTCAGCACTAGTGACTACAACTATAGTGAATTCGGTTTGAACATTCGGACAATCTATCCATTTTCAAAGTCATTCGGTTTGCTTGCCTACAGGCGCCACTAACCATGGCTAAGAACTACAGTATCAACTTTGCCTGGTCTCAAACTACACACCAACAGAGAACAGTCTGTTTTGAATGCTGGGCCTCTTATGCAGATGGCGCATCACCCAAAGCATACAGTAGAAGAATTGCTAACAACGGTGACCCAACGATGGAGATGAGCACCCAGATCAGACCAGACCGGTTTCGGTTCTGCGCCATATTCATAGGCACGATGATCCAGAGCCAAATAACAAAAGCCAGTGCAAGGGCGCTTGCCACAATAGCAACAATTGTCTCCACTATTACTGCTCCTCCTTATCTGGTGAACTCCATTGCCCACACTCAGGTGCAGACAGCTCCACTGGTTCTGCAGAGACCACTAACTTGGGGCCCACCCGACACATTCGCATTTGACCAGTTTCCGTATTGGTTTGAACCAATAAGATACCGGACAACATGAGGGTTTGGTATTTACCCTCATCCGCACTTGCTAGTGATGTGGTAGCAAGCATCAACCCAAAGGCACTCGCAGTCCGTTTCATGCGCATTGTTCCATACCAATACATCTGTCAATGAGTACCGTGCCGAATGTAAACAGGACAGTAAAGAAGTCCTGCGTTTAGGTCATAGTCAATTGGGTGTTGAGGATTGCGCACTTAAAAGTGTGACACTAAGGTGAGACATACCATAAACCAACACACTACAATAGTGTTTACTATCAGTGCATTAGGCGTTCGGCGGCGTTTCCCCTAGGCTCCACCAAAACCTAATTCAGATAATTTGCGTCACTTAAGAATCTGAATGGAAAAGATAATTCACCGGTTCGAAGATCCGATTTGGAAGAGTAACTTCCCTTCTGAACAAATAGCATTCTAAGCAGCGCTCTCTTGCCCCTATAGTCGCTTTTTTTCCATACTTTCCAAGATTTTGACGGAATTTTGGCGACCGGTTCGAACATCTCTTCAAAATTCCTTTGCGGAACTTCGAAATCTTCCAACTTCCGCTTGAGCTCTTCCTGCTTCATCGTCTGTCTGGCTACAGGAATGGCAACCCACACGTTGCGGACTTTTCCGCCGCTCCACCCATGATTGATAATACCTGGTCTGTAGCACATTGCGACAATAGTGACGTGTGCTTGTTTCAAGTTTCAATCCTGGCCGCTTTGACCGGATTGGGCCGTATAGTAAGGAATCTTGGAATTGCGGCCTGATCCAGGCAATATTGCCAAATCAAAGCGGTCTCAATCGAGTGCTGCGCCCACCCCAGAGTTTGATGCGGTAATGTTTACCGCTGTCAACTCAGCCAAGGATGGGCGAGACAGACATCCCCTAGCCCAATACTGCTGTAACCGCGCGCAGAGTTGCCGCGACGACGGTATCAGCTTCTTCACGACTCAGGCAAAACGGTGGCGCGAAGCCCAAGATGTCGCCTTGCGGCATAGCGCGTGCGATGACCTTATCCTGTGCCAAAAGAGCGGCTGAGACTTGCGGGCCGATCTTGTCCGCGGAGTCAAAGAAGGTGCGGCTATCTTTATCCTTCACGAACTCGACCGCGCACAACATTCCTTCGCCGCGCACATCGCCGACATTGGCGTGTGCTGACAGTGCATCCTTCATCGACTGCTTCAGATAAGCGCCGACTTTGCCTGCGTTTTCGATCAGGTTCAGATCATCAATCAATTTGAGGTTTGCCACACCGGCCGCGGCCCCGATCGGGTGTGCCGAATAGGTCCAGCCGTGGCCGATGGCGCCGTTTTCATCTGTGCCCTGTTCCAGCACCTTCCAAACTTTTTCCGAAACAATCGAACCTGACAGCGGTGCGTAGGCCGAGGTGAGGCCTTTGGCGATGGTGATGATATCGGATTCCAAGCCGTAATGCTCCGACCCGAACATGCTGCCCAGGCGGCCAAACCCGGTCACAACTTCATCGGCAACCAACAGGATGTCATGCTTGCGCAATACGGTCTGGATGGCGGCCCAGTAGCCTTCGGGCGGGGGCACGATACCGCCGGTTCCCAACACCGGCTCGCCAATAAACGCGGCGATTGTATCAGCGCCTTCACGTTCAATCAGCGCCTCCAGTTCAGTAACGCAATGCGCGACGAATTCGGCTTCGCTTTGGTCCAGATTATCGCGGCGGAAATAATAGGGCGCTTCGGTATGAACCACCTGCGTGAGCGGCAGATCGAACTTTTTGTGGAATAGTTCCAGCCCAGTCAGCGACCCGGTGACAAGGCCCGAGCCATGATACCCGCGCCAGCGCGAGATGATCTTTTTCTTTTCGGGGCGACCCAGGATATTGTTGTAATACCATATTAATTTGACGTTGGTCTCATTTGCATCTGAACCGCCCAGGCCGAAATAGACCTTGGACATGTTCGAAGGCGCGCGATCAAGGATCATCTTGGACAGGGTGATGGAGGCTTCTGTGCCGTGGCCTACGTAGGAATGATAATAGGCCAATTCGCGGGCTTGATCCGCAATCGCTTCGGCAATTTCCTGACGGCCATAGCCCACATTCACGCAATAAAGTCCTGCAAAGGCGTCCAGCAATTTGGTACCATCACGGTCTTCGATATGGACCCCGCTTGCGGTTTTGATCACACGGGTCGCTGTTTCGCCCCGCGCGTGCTGGGCCAGATGAGTGGAGGGATGGAAAAAGTTCTCGCGGTCCCATTGGTCAAGTTGATCGTTCTTCAGCATCTTTTCACTCCTCATGCCCAGTCGCGGCAGACATATTTGATTTCGGTAAACTCTTCCATTCCCCGTCTTGCCCCCTCACGGCCCAGACCGGATTGTTTGGTGCCGCCAAAGGGGATCGGCGCGCCGGTGACCTTGGTGCGATTCACCGCCACCATGCCAAATTGCAATGCACGAGATACGCGGTAAATACGGCGTGGGTCATGGCTGTGCAGATACGCAACCAAACCGTATTCAGTGTCATTGGCCCGGGCGATCACCTCTTCTTCGGTATCAAAGGGCGCAATGGCCGCCACAGGGCCAAATGTTTCTTCTGACATAACCACGGCATCGGCGGGCACGTCGGTCAGAACCGTGGGCTGATAAAACAGCGGGCCGAGAGGATCCCTTGCACCTCCGCACGCCAGTTTGGCCCCCTTGGCCAGCGCATCGGCGACATGTTCTTCCTGCTTTTGAACCGCCTTTTCATTCATCAGAGGGCCGATATCGGGGTCGTCCATACCGATGCCAAGGGACAGCCTGCGGGTCGCTTCGGCGAACTGCGAGCAGAATGCGTCGTAAATTGAGCGCTCCACAAATATCCGATTGGCGCCAAGACAGTCCTGCCCGGATGTGGCGAATTTGGCCTTGATCGTTTCAGAAACCGCAATTTCAAGATCGGCCCCTTTGAACACAATCACCGGTGCATGCCCGCCTAGTTCCATTACAAGTTTTTTCACTGTGTCGGCGGACTGACGGTAAAGTAACCGTCCGATTTCGGTGGAGCCTGTGAACGAGAGTGCCCGAACACGGGTGTCTTTCGTCCAAGGTTCGACCACGGTCGAGGCCTGGCCGGTGACCACGTTGAACACGCCCGCCGGAATACCCGCCTTTTCCGCCAGTTCAGCCAACGCGAGGGCCGAAAACGGGGTTTCACCTGAGGGGTGAGCCACAACCGTACACCCCACGGCCATGGCTGCTGCTGCTTTGCGGGTCAGCATGGCAGCAGGGAAATTCCACGGTGTGATCATTGCCACCACCCCGACCGGCTCTAGCCAAACCTCGACCTCGGCATCGGGCAGATGGCTGGTGACGCCTTCAATATTGGGTCGCTTGGCCTCTTCGGCGTAGAATTCTACAAAAGACGCAGCATAATCAATTTCACCGCGCGCCTCGGACAGGGGCTTGCCCTGTTCCAGTACCATGATCCGTGCCAGATCTTCTTTGTGGTGCAGCATTAGGTCGAACCAACGGCGCAGAATGGCGGATCGGTCTTGTGGCAAGAGGCCCGACCAGGTCGGAAAGGCGGCCTGTGCCGCATCCACGGCGGCAGAGGATTCCTCTGCCGAAAGGCTGGCGGCCTCACCGATAACATCGCCAGTTGCCGGATCGGTGACGCGGATGGTGTAACCCGACGAAGCTGCACACCATTTACCATTCACATAGGAAAAACTACGCGCCAAAGATTTGTCAGCAATATCATCGCGCGCAGAAAGTGCAGTGTCTTTCATGGATACCTCTCCCTCGATGCCCGACAATGTCGGGCATTACAGGCAAAGGATGAGACCAAATTTCAGGGCCAAAGCAGAGTATTCTACTGTCAACCATCTCTCAGGCAGAGGGTTACTCCTGCCATCCAGCAATGAGGGAAATCGGCGGAACGCCCTGCCCCTTCACTGGTTTGGTGACAATATAGGTAAAATATTTTTCCAGACCAATGTCAGCATTGAGCATTTCATCAATCAGGCGTTGATAGGCATCGATATCGCGCGTCACGATTTGCAGGATGTAATCAAATCCTCCGCCAAGCGCCCAGCAGGCCAACACTTCTTCATAGCGTTGCATTGCGGCCTCAAAAGCCTGAAAGCTGGCAGCGGTATGATCGGACAGTTCGGCCGCAACAAAAACAGTTACATGTGGCCCAAGTTTGCGCAGGTTGATCTCGGCTCTATATCGCTTGATCAACCCGGCTTTTTCCAACTTTTTCAGCCGCTCCCAGCAGGGGGTGGGCGACAGGCCAACGCGGTCGGCCAAAGCCGTTTTTGTGATGCGCCCGTCGGTTGAAAGCACCCGTAGAATATCCAGATCGCGGGCGTCGAGCCGCATGGTCTCACCTCCGGGGAATAAAGTTATCCAACGTTCAACCCGATCACCGCCGCGCAATCGCCCGCTTTGATGAGACCGGGAAAGTGGCGACTGATCAAAAGGCCCGTAACTTTGGCACGGTATTCAATCGGGGCAATCCCGGTGCGATCAACGGGCCAAATGCGGGCCACAACATCGCCTTGGTTGACCTGTTCACCAAGATCAACCATCGGCTCGTAGAGGCCATCGTTTTCCGAGAACACGAAGCAGTTACCATCGGGCATATCCAGGCGCACGGTTGGATCAATCTGCATCTCGCCCTTCAGAATTCCTGCGTGGATCAGCACATTGCGCAGGCCCTTTTTTGCAACGGCAATCGACTTGGCTGTGGCAGAGCCACCACCGCCCAATTCTGTTGAAACCAGAACCTTACCCATATCTTCGACCGCGGTGTCGTACATTCCGACATTGTCGATCTCCAGTAGCTGCACCGAATAGGGGGCGTTAAAGGCGGCCATCGCGGCGAAACAGGCCGTTTCATTGGCTTTATCTTCAAGGATATGGGCCGCCGCGAAGGGCACGAAATCCAGCGTTTTTCCGCCCGAGTGAAAATCCACCGCAATATCGGCCATTGGCAAAAGAACGCGCTGGAAATAGTCGGCAATCTTTTCGGTTGGGGTGCCATCTGGCCGGCCCGGAAAGGCACGGTTCATATTGCCTTTGTCGATGGGGGACGTGCGTAACCCGGCGCGATAAGCGGGATAATTGAAGGCAGGCACGATGATCACACGTCCGGTGATGTCCTCGGGCTTTAGCGTAACCGTCAGTTCTTGCAACGCCACGGGCCCTTCATATTCATCGCCATGGTTGGCGCCGGTCAGCAAAGCCGTAGGCCCATCTCCGTTTTTGATAACCGTTAGCGGGATCATAATTGACCCCCATGCACTGTCATCCCGGCTGTAAGGCAGCCGTAGGAAACCGTGGTGGATACCATCGCTATCCAGCGGGATCGTCGGGGAAATTGGGTTGGGTGTCATTACTCAGTCCTTCACAACCATTTTGCGGGGCACGTTGGCCAGGCACTCATGGCCGGTTCTGGTGATGCGGATGCTTTCAGTAATCTCAAAACCCCAATCCTCCATCCAGAGGCCGGTCATGAAATGCAGGGTCATGTTCTCCTGCAGAATCGTCTTGTCGCCGGGACGAAGCGAGAAGGTCCGTTCACCCCAGTCGGGCGGGTAGCTGACACCGATCGGGTAACCGGTGCGGTTATCTTTGGTGATCCCGTATTTCTTTAGCACGCTGAAGAAGGCAATGGCGACATCTTCACAGAGGTTGCCCTCTTTTGCAGCCTCCAGCCCGGCCTCCATGCCCTCAAGCACAGCCTTTTCAGCGTCGAGGAATGTTTGCGTGGGCTTTCCAAGAAAGACCGTGCGCGACAGCGGGCAGTGGTAGCGTTTGACGACACCTGCGATCTCGAAAAACGTGCCTTCGCCGGATTTCATTGGCTGATCGTCCCATGTCAAATGCGGGGCTGAGGCATCCGCGCCTGAGGGCAAAAGTGGCACCAGCGCGGGATAGTCTCCGCCCGCACCGATCTGTGCGTCATAGCGTAAGGCCGCATCATAGATTTCGGCCACCAGATCGCATTTGCGGATGCCCGGCTCGACCTTTTCAAAGATACGTTCATGCATACGGCCCACTATGCGGCCCGCTTGGCGCATATATTCCAGCTCGGTTTCAGATTTTACCGCACGCTGCCAGTTGACCAACGCAGTCGCATCGGAAAATTTGGCATTTGGCATGTGGTGCTGTAGCGCGGCAAAGGCCGCAGCTGTGAACCAGTAGTTGTCCATCTCAACGCCGATATGGCCCTTATCCAGCTTACGATCGGCCAGCTGTGCCGACAGGTAATCCATCGGGTGACGTTCGGTGGATTGTACATAATGGTCCGGGTAACCGATGATATTGGCGGGATCCATAAAGCAGGTGCGAAGCGCGCCATTGGCATCTTGTCCACGGCCGTACCAGACCGGCTCGCCAGTGAGACTCAGCACTACGCATTGATGCACGTAGAAAGACCAACCGTCATAGCCGGTCAGCCAGTTCATGTTCGAAGGGTCCGTCACGATCAGAAGGTCAAGCCCACGTTCGGCCATGGCGGCGCGGGTTTTTGCAATGCGCTGGCTGAACTCATCGCGTGAGAAATGGAGTTTTGGTTCTGGCATAGAGTTAATCCGTTGTTAGCTTGAAAACGTGGTGCCTTTGCCTGAGTTTTCCGCGCGCTGGCGAGCAAGCGTGGCAATGGCGGTGTCCTGGACACCCGTACCTGTCAGGTCAGCAATAATGATGTCACTGTCGGATTGTCGCCCCGGCGTCTTGTCGGAGGTGATATCACCCAGTTCAGCAAACCTGCCATCAGCCGGGAAAATGCCTACCGCAATGGCGCTGCGCAGCTCGCCTTTGAGGGCGCATTGGGCTTGGCTGTCGGGCACATAGAGCGTTGCCTTGGCAAGACAACCCGGGTCAAGCTCGACCTTGTGTTCCTGATCCGAACCCATCGCAATGACAAGCTGCCCCGGTTGCAGCCAATCCGCTTTGATCAGCGGAATGTCCGAAGGGGTTGTCGTGACGATGATATCTGCCGAGGACACGGATCCCGCCCTATCAGTGCTGGCCGTGACGTCGACCCCAAGTTCTTCGCGAAGGCTGGAAGCCAAGGTTTCGGCCTTGGCCGCATCCCGCGCCCAAATCACAGCGCTTTCGATCCCGCGCACAAGGGTCAGCGCCTTGAGTTGTAGCTTCGCCTGCACACCAGCACCGATGATACACGCGCGTGTCGCGTCCTCGCGCGCAAGGTGGCGCGCAGATACCGCTCCCGCAGCGGCGGTGCGCACATCCGTGAGATAACCATTATCCAGAAGTAAAGCTTCCAGAACGCCAGTGGTGCTTGAGAATAGCACCATCAAGCCTGATGTGCTGGGCAGGCCCAGCTTGGGATTATCGAAAAAGCCAGGACTCATCTTCATGGCAAAGCTGTCGATGCCCGGGACATAGGCGGACTTTACACATACCTCACCGTTATGATCTGGAACCATCAGTGTCATGATTGGCGGCATGACCACTTTGCCCCCGGCCAGCGTCGAAAAGCCCTGTTCGATGCAGTCCACTGCATCGATATCGAGCGGCACCAGATCGCGCAATTCGGCTTCTGTCAGAATTTTAATCTGCGCCATTTTAGCCCTCCGCCGTCACATCTACATCTTCGCCGGAAATGATCCGGTGATGCAGCTGCATGTCGATGTTTTGCCCCGAGATCAGCGCGACGCACCGACCTGGGTCTTTGATTTTTCCCGCCAGAAGCGCGGCAATGCCGACACTGCCGGACCCTTCAATGATCTGACGTTCCTGCCAATAGGCGTGACGGATGGCAGCAGCAATCTCGGTCTCGGCCACAAGAATCAGATCATCAACAAAGGCACGAGTCATGGCAAAAGTGTGCTGGTTGTCCAATCCAACCCCACCGCCCAGCGAGTCGGCCAGTGTCGACAGTTCTTCGACCAGAACCGGTTTCCCCGCCTTCTGGCTTTCATACATAGCCGCCCCGCGCTCCATCGAAATTCCGATAACGCGGACCTGCGGATTAACCGCCTTCATCACCATCCCGACGCCGGAAATCAGTCCGCCGCCCGACAGCGGCACCAGAACCGTTTCAAGATCCGGGGATTGTTCCAGCATTTCCAGTGCAACGGTGCTTTGCCCGGCAATGATATCGCGATGATCAAACGGGGGAAGCATGACCATCCCATCGGCGACCAGCCTGTCAACTTCTACCTGTGCGTCATCCTGAGAACGCCCGACAATGCGCACCTCTGCGCCCTGCGCCTTGATCCCATCCACTTTGTTTTGTGGAACCAGCTCGGACATGCAGATGATGCACCGCACCCCGGCCTGCTTTGCCGCATAGGCCAAACCGCGCCCGTGATTGCCCGTCGATACTCCCACCACACCTTTGGCGCGCTGCGCATCGCTAAGTGACAACACAGCATTGGATGCCCCGCGCAGCTTGAAACTGCCGGTAATCTGGCCTTGCTCCAGCTTGAGGCGAATATCACCGCCCGTGGCTTTGCTCAGCGCGTCTGAGGACACCGTCGGTGTGACCCGGATCGACTGTGCGATCCGCGCGCGCGCAGCAAAACTATCCTGAAGTGTGATTTCAGAGCTCATCTCTTGTCCTGACTTTTTTCCTATTTACTGAACAACATACCGCCCGCGGGATAATCCGAAGTAATCCCAAGATGCCTCATGCAGCGCCAAACCATCGCCTGATTGGAGGTAACAACCGGTTTGCCAAGTCGGGCCTCCAATTGTGCGACACATGGGGCGGCACGCACCGCCGTACAGGAAATAAAAAGCGCATCAGCATCGGGATCGCACGCAGCAACACCACCTTCGATAATGCTGTCCATTGAGACGCGCGCCATGTCGCGATCATCGGACAATCCAAAGCAAACAGCGTTCACCACGTCGAGGCCGTGTTGCGAGAAATAGGTGACCAGAGAATCCGTCACATCCTGCGTATAGGGCGTAAGAACGCTTACTTTTTTTACCCCCAAAGCCTCAAATGCATCAAAGGCTGCCGAGCTGGGTGTGACGCATGGCGTGCCCGGCTTTGCGCTGTTCATGTGCTCGGCCACTTTGTCGTTCCCCAAAACTACCGAAGCTGCCGTGCATCCATAGACCAATACATCTAGCGCCTCGCCAGGCAGGATCTCTGCTGCGGCATCGGTCAGCAGCGGCCCTGTCTTCAAAAGGCTTTCATGTGTGGTTGGGTTTTCAAACCCGATCCGGTTTACATATACGCCCACATCATGCCCTTGCAGAATGCGTGCGAAGTCAGTTTCCGTCGTATGATCCGTGGCCAGCGTGACCAACCCGATACGATGTGTGACAGGGCGAGCATCCAGCGCGAGAGCCACAGACGAGGTCGAAGATTGTATATCCAAAGCCATTGCCATCCTCACACCACCAGAACCGGGCATTGCGCAAGGCTGGTCACTTTGTGAGAGACGCTGCCCAGCAAATAGCCCTCAATCGATCCCAATCCCCGGCTGCCCATGACGATCAGGTCATTCTCATGTTCTTTGGAAAAGCTGACGATAGTCCGCGCCGTTGGCCCGCCTTTGACAAAGGCCCGGATGCTCTCGCACCCTGCCTCGTGCGCAATGGACGCGCCGCGTTCAGCAGTTTCCTTTGCGTGATCGCGCATGATCCCGTCAATATCATCGGGCTTTTCTGCATCGATGACATACATCGATCCTTCCAGTATCGAATGATGACGGTAGAGCGTCAGTACCAACATTTCCGCATCACACAACTTAGCCAATTCAGCGGCTTTGCGAAGGGCGGCCTCTGATCCTTCAGACCCGTCGAAAGCAGCGAGTATTGATTTGAACATTTGTCGCTCCTTTTATTTGTTAAAGGCGATGTCGCGCAAAAACAGTGCCACCTGCGGGAAGAAGATCATCAAGACCGAGACACTCAAAAGCATGATCACGAAAGGCGGCGTTCCTCTGATTACTTCCAGATAGGGACGTTTGAACACCGCAACCGCTGTGAAGATATCGCATCCGAACGGCGGGGTGGCCGAGCCGATGGCGGCCTGCAATGTGATCAAAGTGCCGACCAGAATTGGGTCCAGCCCGGTTTTCTCGACCACGGGCGCAAAGATCGGAACAAAGATCAAGATGACCACGATGGGATCCACGAACATACAGCCGATGAAGAACGCAATCGCAATTGTGAATAGGACGCCGATCTGCCCCATTTCATCAATGCCAAGAGCGCCCAATATCTGTTGCGGTATCTGCGCGAATGACAGAACCCAGGCAAAGGCAGCACCTGCACCCACCAAAATAAAAACTACCGCCGTTACCATGCCCGTTGACAGGGCGACCTGGTATAGGCCGGTGATTTTCATTGTTTTGAAAATGAAGACTTCCAGCAACACCGCATAGGCCACGCTGATTGCTGCGGCTTCGGTCGGGCTGAAAATGCCGAAGAAGATGCCGCCGATGATCAGAACCGGGAAACCCAGCGGCCACAAGGCCCGTCTAACCGCTACCGCGCGTTCGCACCATGTGGCGGCCGGTTCAGTGGGGACGTCATTTATTTTGGCGTAGATCATACTGTAGACCGAGAACATGAACAGGATTAACAATCCGGGCCCGATGCCCGCGATGAACAGTTCAGGGATGGAGGCCTTGGCAACTACACCGTAGATGATCATACCAATACTGGGCGGGATCAGGAACGCGATGTCACTTGAGTTGACGATCAGGGCCAAAATGAAAGAATCCTTGTAGCCACCTTTCAGCATTCGGGGCCTGAGTGGCGTTCCCACCGCAACGACCGTGGCTTGGGTGGACCCGGACACGGCACCGAACAATGCGCAAGCCGCAGCTGTACTGACGGCCAACCCCCCTCGAACATGGCGAACAAAGGCCATGACCATATCAATCAGCCGCCCTGCGGACTGGCCACGTGTCATGATATCCGCTGCCAGAATGAACATAGGCACGGCGATCAATGAAGAGGGCCGGATACCACCCAACATTTGCTGAATCATAAACTCAGTTTTGTCGATTGTGCCAAACAACTCGATCACGCCGATGAACGCGCCGGCAATGAGGGGTACCATCATCGGGAAACCCATAAGCAGCAGGACAACCATTGCGGAAAACATTAAGAGTGCCATGGTTAAAGCTCCACTTCCAGTTCCCGCGCATCTGCTTCTCGCAGATCAGTTGACAGGTAGATTTCAGGTTCCTGAAGATTTTTGATGAAAGTGAGCGCGTATTGAACCCCGGTCACAAACAGCCCAATCGGCACCCAGATGTAGCTGAGATAAACAGGGAATCCGAGGGCAGGATAGACCCGCCCCTTGGCGTACATGCTGATGATGTATTGCACAGCGTACCACGCCAAGAGCAGCAACAGCACAGCGGTGACTCCCGTGACTACAACCATCAAGATTTTTCTGACCCGTTCGGGTAACGCGTCTGAGATGGCGGACATGCGGATATGCCGACCATGGCGCGCGGCGTAGCCGATACCAGCAAATGTCACCAACAATATGAATATACTGTTCAACTCTTCGGCGAATATAATGGAGTGGTTGAAAACAAACCGGCTGATGACATTTGCGATGGTGTTGACTGCCATCAGAATGACGCCTGTGGCCATGATCACCCGCTCAAGCGCAGCGATCCCCTTGTCAATGCCATCAACAATTCCGGCAAGGCCCGACTTTTTCTGCGTCGTTTCGCTCATATTCCCCCCGAACATTCGCAATATAGGCTGATCGCCGGTTTACTATTTCCAAATTGCAGGCCCGAACTATGGTTCTGGGCCTGCACCGATTTTTCAGATGAACACATCGCAAACGTGATGGATGCCTGTGGCAAAGCGCTACTGCTGCGCAGCCGCTAGATCCTTCTTCATTTGCTCGAGGATGGCAGCGCCACGTTCGCCCGCTCTTTCGACAAAGGCTGCTTCGACCGCTTTTGCACGTTCTTTAAAGGGTGCACGCTCTTCCTCGGTTAGCCGGTTTATTGTGTAACCCGGATTGCTCTCCTGAATTTTTGCCAGACCGGTTGCATCCAGTTCGACGGCAACATCAAGAATATAATCGAGTGCGACTTGCGACGCATTCTGAACAAGTTCTTTGTCCGTATCGCTTAGCGCGTCGTAAAACTCTGCATTTGCCATCACAGCAGTCGTGTACTGACCATGTCCGGTATAGGTCATCACATTAGTCAGGTTATCCAGATCATAGGCCTCGATCCAAATTGCCGGGTTTTCTTGCCCGTCAACCATTTTAGTTTTCAGTCCGCCGATCAGCTCGCCCCAAGGCATAGCAATCGGGGAAGCGCCAAAGGCCGTGTAAGTCTCCAAAAGCAATGGTGAGGTCATGGTCCGAATTTTCATACCTTCCAAATCGGCAGGTGTCCGAAATTCCTCCATTGTGGTGACCACCATTTCACCTTCCGGGAACACCGACAACAATTCCAATCCCTGTTCGCGATAGATATCGTGGAACATCTCGTTTACAGCGACGCCTTCTTTGAAAAACTTGTGCACGACTTGAGGGTCCGTCGGCTGGATATATGGCACCAGAAAGGCTTCGGCCTCTGGGATCAACGCACCGGTGAAACCTGGAGATTGATCAATGAACTGCAGCAATCCAGCCTGGGCCTGCTCCATGGCGTCGGCCGATTCACCAAGCGTACCCACAGGATAAATCTGGACTGTGTGATCCGAGTTGGCTTCGATTTCCTCTTTGAACTTGGTGGCGTACAGGCCTTGCGGATCTGTCAGCCCCTCTTCCATAGCATAGCGCCAATTGTCCGCATAAGCGGCAGTTGAGGTTAGCAATGCAGCAGCAAGGGGTGCGCAGACGCGCAGGGTAAAACGTGCAGTCTTGGTCATCATATCCTCCCAGATATCACCTTCTTTGTTAGTGATGTTCCACCACATCCCGAAGATTGTACTGCGAGTCAATTATTATATTGTTGCGCTACATTCTAGTAAGCGAATTGCGGCAAAGGCTCGCGTGGGCGCAAAAGTAAACCGGCCAGAAGCTTCAGAGCTTGGCGAAAACGTTCGATTTCGCGAATGCTTCCCACCGAAATGCGCACTGCATTTGTTGGGGTAGCCTTGGGAGAAAGGAATGGGCTTTCGGGGGACACCGCAACATTTAGTTCGCGGGCATGGGCGACAAAACTGTTGGAATCCCAATCTGGAGGGAGCTGCAACCAAAGATGCAAACTGGCCGGATGGCCCGTCCATTTAAAACCAGCAAGCTCTTGCGTTGCTATGTGATACCGCTTGACTATTTCTGCGCGCTGCCAAACCGCCAGCGCTTGTGCTGTGCCATCTTCCACCCAGCGTGAGGCAAGTTCGCAGATCAGCGGCGTTGCCATCCAACCAAATACGATCAGTCTCGCTGTCAATGCAGGAAGCAAATGGTCCGGAGCAACGGCATAACCCGCACGCAACCCGCTGACCGTGCATTTGGTGAACGTTGTCAGGTAGACCGACAGTTCTGGTGCGAACATCGAAACAGGCGGCTGGCGATCCGCTGCGACCGGACCAAACGCATCGTTTTCAATAATATGCAGCCTATGTTTGCGGGCGATTGCAGCAATTTGGCGCCGACGTTCCTCTGGCATCATATGTACATTAGGGTTGGCAAGAGATGGCAATAAATACAAGGCCTTAGGGGCCTTATCAACGCACGCCTTTTCCAATGCATCGGGCAGGATTCCGTGCTCATCAGTTTCAAGGCCAACATGTCGGTATCCGAAATATGCGACACTCGAAACCAAGAGGTGATGCGTGACCATATCCGACAGAATGACGTCGCCAGGACGCAATATCGCAGACATTGCTGCCGACATTCCATGCGTTACCCCGTTCGTCATGAGGACTGAATCTGCATTTGTTTCAAGGCCGCAATGTGAAAGCCATTTGACTCCCGTTTTTCGGTGAGTCTCGTGGCCTACATTCGGACGTGTAGAAAGATATATGGCCGGGTCGAGCCCGGCATGCAAAGTCCTCAGCGTTGATTGCATCGCCTCAACATGCAGGCCATTAAACAAGGGGCGCGAAATCGACATGTCGAACAAGTTTCGAGGTTCTGACTCTAACTTGAATGGCTGTCCGTCGGTTTTGTCAGTGTCGACAACATAGCTGCCACGCCCAATCTGACCATCGATCAGGTTTTGGCGACGCAGAATGTCGTAAGCTTTGCTGACGGTATTAACGCTCAACCTCAGGTCATCGGCCAGTTTCCGGTGTGTGGGTAATTTCTGTCCAGGTGACAAACTGCCGTCTTCGATCGCGCCTGCAATCATCGTGGCAAGGCTCGTATGCAGCGGTGAACTCAGCGTATCTCGGGATGGTTTCCAATTTGTCATGCGACAATAGTAACCAATTCGAATTCGCGAACAAGCAGATCAATCACCAAGAGCTTCACAGGGGTCGGAATTACAGCTTTTTCTATGTGTCTCCCTTGAAAAGAAAGTAATTGCTCTGACCGTGGATCTATCACTTAGTTTTCCTGAAGATCTCAACACGTCAGTATGCGCGGATTGTCCGGGACTGGATGAAGCCCATTGGCTTCGAGGCCAGCGCCTAAGGAACTCCATCAATGCGCCGGACCAAAGTCACGCAGTTCTACAAGAAAAGACAGGAAGTCTTCGGGCGATTCAGTTGCTCTTGGGTCATGCAAAGATGGTAAGCACGGTTCGGCATCTGAGCGTCGAGCTTGAAGACGCCTTTGCCATCGCAGCAGCAATCGAGATCAAGAGCTTGTAGACCAATTTTGAACCGGCCATCTGCTGCTGCGCATCTCATCGAACCTGCTGTTCGTTGCTAGCGCAAATTCTAACCCACCCCCAACTCGCAAGTTGAGGGATTTTTGCTCCGCGTCGCATAGAGAACAGACACGCGTTTAGCGACGTTTCTACAAGATGAGATGTCCTCGGCTGATTCCATACCTCAATCTACGGATCGCATCCTTGCAGGAGTTGCACTGATGCTTGGATTTTGCCTCACCGCTCCTTTGCTGGACGTAGCTGCAAAACTCGCGTCGGCTAGCGTACCAGTTGGGCAGATTACGGCTGCTCGCTTTGTAGTGCAGTGCGTGTTGATGGCCCCGTTCGTCTGGATAATGGGGCTGTCGTTGCATGTAGCGCGAGGCAAATTGATCGTACTCGCATTCCGCTCATTACTTTTGCTGTTCGCAACTTTTTGCTTCATTGCTGCCATCCGTGTGATGCCACTCGCCGATGCGTTGGCAATCGTGTTTGTGGCCCCGTTCATTGTCTTGTTGGTTGGTAAGTTTTACCTTGGTGAAGACGTAGGTCCGCGTCGTGTCGGGGCAGCTCTTGTCGGGTTTGTTGGAGTAATGTTCGTCATCCAGCCCAGTTTCGCGGCCTTCGGCGCGGTTGCAATAATTCCGCTTGGTACGGCAGTTGCTTTCGCTTTCTACATTCTTGTGACGCGAGGATTGTCACGTCGGATGCATCCCGTGGCTCTGCAATTCCACACTGGCCTGATTGCCAGCCTGTTTTCCATTCCAATCTTAATATTTGCGCAAGGCTCTGGTTCGGAGCTGTTCGATCCTGTTTGGCCGACAGACATCGCTTTGTTGTGGCTGTTGGGAGCTGGTTTTTTTGCAACGGTGAGCCACATGATGATGACCTATGCGCTTTCGTTCGCGCCTTCAGCCACATTGGCACCTTTGCAATACTTTGAGCTGCCGGTAGCGACCCTGTTCGGCTATCTTGTCTTCAATGACTTTCCGAACACGCTTAGCCTACTTGGTATTGCAATCATCATCAGTGCAGGGTTGTACATGATTCATCGTGAAAGAGTCGTAGCCAGACAATTGGTCACAGAACGTGCAGCACCTCCAATCTAAAACTACTCTCTCTCGCGGCCCATTTCAGACATTTAAGCAAAGCAGAATTTGGGATCACCGCTTCCGCCGAGCTAGCCCCCGGTACATTGCACAACATCGAACGGCTACGGCCCTTCACAAACCAGCGGGAAGGCACCGATTTCCGGAATCGTGAGCGTGCCTACAGTGACGGATTTGTCTCCTTCGACAGCGGTTATCAATCGAACCGAGGCAACGATCCGACTGTATTCGGGATCGGCAAAGTCGATTACAGTACGCATATCGACATCGGCCCCCTGTGCCACGATGATTGGTATCGCACCATCGACTTCAGTAAGACTCCAGTGTTTGCCGTCTGCGTGAATGGTCGCGCTTACAACTGCGAGACCAGGGACAGTTCCCAATCCGACATCAAATACAGCGCCTAATCCATCAGGGGCCTCGCAATACAGCCCGACAGTTGCGAATGCCGAGGTTGCCGAGAGGAGAGCTAAGAGCGTCAGTGCAGTAGTTCTGATCATGAACTTTCCTTTTCGTTCGCAATCCGGTCAAAATATATCTTTGGTTCAAAGTTCTCAATAAGCGCGTCTGAACGCAGATCAAAGAAGCAGAAACACCGGCACCCTCAAACCACTACGTTGCCCCAAATTAATGGCACCGCACGGCTGGAACTTGGCTGGTTCCAGAGAGATTCTGCGCGTCGGAGCGGACATCCAACTTCAGCGCAGCAGCGAAAGCAATGATTTGCATCATCCATTTCTGTGGATGTCGACATTGTCAAAAATGTGGACAACGCTCCGCCCGGCTTTCTAGGTGAAGTTGGACACGACCTCACACACACGTTAGCCTTAAATTCAGAGCGGTACGACAAACGTTAAGGAGACCGTTTTGCGTTTATTTATGTGGATCGCCGCCACACTGCTATGCGGTTCGCTCGCCACTGCCGAGGAACGGCTGGCGATGGTTATTGGGATCGACAGCTATGAAAATATTAACGACCTGCAAAAGGCAGGCAATGACGCTCGAGCCGTCTCTGCCACGCTGAGCGAACTCGGATTTGTGGTCACCGAACTGATCGACCCCGAGCGGCTGGACCTGCGGCGCGGCCTTGTAGATTTCTCTCGCCAGATCAGTCCTGGCGACGAGGTAGTGTTCTACTTTGCAGGACACGGCATCGAAGTAGAAGGTCGCAATTACCTGCTGCCCACCGACGTACCCCAAGTGCGTCCGGGCGAAGAAGATTTTGTGACCGGCGAAAGCATCGCTGCTGACCAGATCCTTGATGTAATCCAGTCCCGCGGTGCGCGCGTGGCACTGATGATACTCGATGCCTGCCGCGACAACCCATTCCCCACCCAAGGTACCCGGTCCGTGGGCCGCTCGAGCGGGCTATCGCGAATGGAACCGGCCGAAGGGGCCTTCGTCCTCTTTTCTGCCGGTACAGGCCAGACTGCGCTGGACCGACTGTCGGACAATGACCCAAACCCCAACTCGGTCTTCACTCGCTCCCTGCTGGAGCGGATGACCACACCCGGCCTACCTCTGAACGAGCTAGTGCGCCTTGTGCGGACCGACGTGCGTAAACTGGCTGCCAGTGTGAACCACAACCAGTTCCCAGCTTACTACGACCAGCTACAGGGCACATTTACCTTTGAGCGCGGCGGCCCCGCCCCGCTCCCAGTAACTGTTCCAACGCCCCAACCCTCTGCCCCTCCGATCAGCCCATGCGACGCGGCACGCGCTGACTGGGAGGTGCTACAAACCACGTCTAGCACCTCCGCGCTGGAAGCGTTCATGACCATGCACGCGGGCTGCCCCATCTATGCCGCCGCTGCTCAGGACCGGATCGACACGCTCAGTGCCGCTACCCAACCCGCCGAAAGGGCCGTGGCACCAGTGCCTTCGCCGCCCAGCACCTGCGAACAGCTTTGGTACTCGCGCAACCTCATCTTTCATAACAACGGCTTCTGCTTTCAGTCCACGCGTGCGCGGGCTGCCTTTGACACAAGCCAATGCACCACTCGAAACCCGCGCCTGACAGCAGCCGAACAAGGCGAGGTGCAGCGTCTGCAAGCGCTCGAAAGGGCCAATGGATGCTAATATCGCGGCTAGTCGCTGTCTCTCTTGCGCTTGGACTCTTGCCGAGTTTTGCGCGTGCAGATGGCTGCGTCCCCCGCGATTTTCTGGCGATGCCATTACCGCAGGGTCGGTCCGCAATCGCCACAGCACTTGAGACCGCATATCCCGGCCTGACCGTCGACGAAGCAGCGAAAACGCTGACAACGGGCGGCCAGACGCTGCCACTTGGCGCGGCTCATAACGGTCCGCCGAAGGAACGGCTGGCGAACGCCTCCATCATCGACCAGTTCGCGCAGATTTATCCGTTGACCTTTGACCTCGCGGCGCGTGACACACCCTGGTTCGACCCAGGCCGCGCCCGCAACGACGCCTTCTTCCGCGCACTTTATGGGCAAACAGAAACTCAGGTTGCAGCCCGGCTCTGGCGCGCAGAATACCAGGGGCCGAAGCGCCGCGCCCGTTTTGCCTTGAACAGCCACCACTGCGCTGCACATCAATTACAAGCTGCGTTCGATGCGATGGCTGCCAGTGGTGAGGATTTTGACCCATATTTCACCCAAGTCGGCGGAAGCTTTAACTGGCGTCGTATCGCTGGCACGCCACGGCTAAGCGCGCACAGTTTTGGTATCGCGGTCGACTTCAACACGCAGCTTGGCGGCTATTGGCGCTGGTCAGGCGCTCCTGAAGGCAACGCCGGGGCCTACGAAAATCAATACCCAGTTGCGCTCGTTCAGCAAATGGAACGCTTTGGGTTTATCTGGGGAGGCAAATGGCACCACTTCGATGGAATGCACTTTGAGTACCGACCCGAACTCATCTTATACGCACGCCTCAAAACGGGTTCACAAAACAACTGAGTCGCGCTTATCCTTGTCTGTCAAGACTCCTGGGTGGACACACACAATGAAGAACCTGACATCAGCGGCCTCCATTTGCATCGCGTGTGCCCTCGTCGCACCGCCGGTTTTTGCGGATTGCGGGTTTTGCGCCGAAAAGGTCACTTTGAACGAACTGCTCGCGAAATGCTATCTCAAGCGGCTGAACGACGAACGCTTGGCGGCATCACAGAACAACTCAGAGGTGCACCTTGTTGATTTGTCCGCATGTGGTTTAGATCGCAGTGCGACTGCGCTTCCGGACGTGCAAACCGATGGAGGGGGGCCGGTGCAGCTGGACCAGGCGTTTCTAATACCCGAACCGGCGCTTGATTGTCTTGCGCGCGAGGTCGAAACCGCGCAATTCGAAAAGGACAAAACACTGACATTTGAGGTCCGCGTTGACTGCTCCAACTGACAAACGGTCGATTAGGCGTACGCGTTCCAATGATCTGGACCCGGGCGCAGCCGAACTTTCCGGTGTTCTTGAATCTGTACAGGCGGACGAGGATGTCGAACCAGGAGACGACGGCCCGCTTGGCCGCCGAATTGCCACCGCCGACACGGCCCTCGCGCCTAAAACCGCATGGGAACGAATTGAGAGCACCTTTCGCCTTTTGTCACTGATCGCTATTGCCGCCTCGGCCGGGGTCTCGGCGTTGAACTTCTATCAGGGCTACCTCGACACAAAAAAGGAGCGCTCCATCGAGTTGATGTCGGACTGGCAGAAAACCGGTGCACGCGAAACATACACCCAACTAGGCAACGTTCTGATCCCCGCAATCAAAGCTGCGGGCGAAGTACCCGCGGACTTGCCCGAGCGAGCACGGCAACTGGCCCGTAAGCAGATCGGTGCGAACCTATTGGAAAATCTCAAAACAGGCGATGCAGATACACTCAAAGAAATCGAAGCGCAGATCGACACAGTAGTTGTGTTTTTCAGCGAGGTTGAATTTTGTTTACGTGCCGACCTTTGCAATACTCCTTTGCTCAAAGACTATTTTGGCACGGAAGTGACCTTATTTTGGGACTATTTTCAGGCCTACGCCTTTGAACAACGCGCCGGTCTATACCCAACCTACGGGGACGCGGTAGAAGCGCTGGCTATCAGCTTTGCAAGCCCATGAACGATGTCACGAAACGGCGCATATACTGAGGACCAACTTTTCCCAATAAAGATAAGGTCGGCCCAAAAGAGACATTCCCCACCCGCGCGCGATGCTACGTTCGCAACCAGCGCTGCCCACCCCAGCCAGACACCGCAGCGCGTCAGACATGAGTTTCGCCAGAATATCGCCGGTAGCCGGCCAGACCGATGCTCTCGCCAGCAAGGGCAGTTACAACATCTGGATCAATACACAAACTCACGCGTCGATGAGCAGGTCTTGGGAAACCATATTTCCGACTTGGAGTATTTGCTGCGAGAGTGGCGAGAAGACCTCGACTATTCGACGGATTGAAATGCAGCAAATCGAACAACGGCCAATGCACAAAGCAAATACGATGTGACTAACCTTCCAGAAGATTGATGCGACCACTGAATCCCAGAGTAAGTTCCTCTACTATCCGATCGTCGGCGTTGACACTGTTGCGACCTGTGTTGCCGTTTGGCCGCTAATCAGTTGCTTGGCCCAACTGATAGAAATCAAAATAGACCCGGACTCTCTGCATTTGATGAGAATCGCGCGCCGGACAAGAGCGGGGAATGCCCCTTCACGAAAATCAGCGTTGTAATTTCCTTTAGAACGGCGTGGCGCATAATGAAGCTGCAGGCGTTGTCTTGTGTGTTCCGCTGCATTAGCGTCCGGAATCATGGTCATCCGACGATACACATTTGCGCTATTGACGAGTCTTCTGGTCATTCTGGCCGGATTTGGTGGCGAGTCTCATGCCTGCGTCGGGCTTCACTGCGGGGACCATATGCAATCGGCGGAACACTCCGCCGCGGTAAAAAGCATCCCTGACATCTCGGCCCAAAGCAGCCATCACGACACGGATAATGCCGGTACCGGAGAGTGTAACCCCTTGCTTTGCCAAGCCGTCGTACTGATCTCGCAGAACAGCCAAGTCGTGTGGAATCAATATCAGCTTGACCGAGAGTTCCAGATTGGATCCCAATCCAAGTTGACTGAACCAGATAGCCCCTACAGACCCCCTGACCTTTGAAGCTGCCAAGATCCGCGCGCGCCTAAGTGACCGGCCCTTGCGGCTGTTTGCGATGTGCCGCAGCACTTCCAGCCTCCACAAAGTCAGGTTCAACCCATGAAGAAAAGTCACTTGTTAATCGGCGCTTGCGTCGTCTCGGCTGTTGCCGCTTTCATAGTTTTTCGTTCAGACCCAATCGAAGAAGCCAGCCCCCAGGCGACAGTTTCAAGAGACGGCCTAGTCGCAATTCAGATGCCACCTATTGAGGGCAAAGCAGCAATCGGCCAGCGGGTCTTTGATGCCTCCTGTGCCACTTGCCACGGTGTCAATGCGGTCGGAATTGACGGCGCAGGACCGCCACTGATCCACAAGATATACGAACCTAGTCACCACGCTGATGAAGCGTTTCAGAGGGCGGTTTCACAGGGTGTAAGAAGTCACCATTGGCAGTTTGGAGACATGCCGCCCGTCGACGGCTTGACGCGAGGTGACGTCGCTATGGTGATCGCCTACATTCGTGAAATCCAGCGCGCCAACGGAATAAATTGAGGATAGCCCCATGAAGAAGATTGTATTGCTTATACTCCTGGCTGCACTCCCCAATTTTGCGCTGGCGCATTCCAAGGTCACAGAAACAACACCTGCAGACGGAACCACAGTAACGACTGTGCCTGCTGAAGTTGGCCTCAATTTCTCGAAAGACATCCGGCTGACCCGGATAGAGATGGCACATGAAGAACACGGGGCAGTACAACTGGATCTGGGCGACCAGGCAATATTTGCTCAGAAGTTCAAAATTCCACTGCCAGGCAATGGCGCGGGCACCTATGTCATCGAGTGGCGCGGTTTAGGTGAGGACGGTCATGCTATGCAGGGCGCGTTTACCTTTACTGTGAAATGAACATGCCAGACATCTGGGGAATTGCTGCAATCCTCGCAAAGCTAGCACTCTATATCGGCTTTGCGGGGGCCACTGGCCTTGTGGTCGTTAAGTGTCTCTATTCCAGCTTGGTCACACCGATAAGCCTGGCGATGAAACGCCAATCCATGGCCTTGGCATGGCTTGCTCTCATTGCGACGGCACTGGGATTCATGCTTCGTGGAGCCCTCTTGACGGGCGGAGCGGATGGGCTGGTCGACCCCGAGATGCTTGGATTACTCTGGCAGACATCCGTAGGCGATGTATTTGTTTATCGAGTGATAGGCGCAGCAATGATCCTTGTCGGATTGTCTGTTCCGCGCTTTGGTTTAGGGATCGCACTTGTGGGTGGCACGATGGCTCTGTGGTCCTTTGCACAGATCGGGCACCTATCGGATCTAGAGAATTTTGGTACCCAACTCTTGTTACTAGCACACCTGCTCTGTGTAGCTTTCTGGGTAGGCATCTTCAGCCCGCTGCGGAGTATGGCTCTTCAACCTGAGCAAATTGCAGCTGCTGCTGCTCTTGGGCACAGGTATGGCCAAGCTGCGGCACTGATGGTACCCGCATTGATCGTCGCAGGTTTCTGGATGGCTTGGTTGCTTGTTGGTGATCTCCGAGCGCTCATTTCCACTGGTTATGGGCAGGCCCTGTTGCTCAAAGTACTATTTGTAGGGCTGCTATTGATCCTAGCCGCCGCGAACAAGCTTCGATTTGTTCCGGCAATGCTGGACGGAGATACCAAGGCAGCGCAGCACCTCGCCCGATCCATCGAAGTTGAGGCGCTGATCGTTCTGGCGGTGCTGACAACTACGGCGACACTAACAACCGTTCTGACGCTTCCGAATTGAGGTGGGTGGAGATGACCAGGCACTTATTTATATTGGTCCAATGCAGCATCTATTCCAGCGTTGCCGCGGATCATACGTTTACAGACAGAGACGTGGCGAATGGACAGAGGCTCTACGTAGATCAATGCGCCGCTTGCCACGGCGTTAACCTGGAAGGCCAACCCAACTGGCAAACACCGGGTGAAGACGGTGTGATGCCTGCGCCACCACATGACGTGACCGGGCACACATGGCACCATGATAGCCTGCTTTTGTTTGACTACACCAAATTCGGCGGTGCAAAGACACTGGCCGCACGCGGCGTCAAGAATTTCAACAGTGGCATGCCAGGTTTCGAAGGCACTTTGACTGATGACGGTATTTGGGATGTTCTGGCCTATATCCGTTCCACATGGCCGAAAGATATTCAGCAGGTACAAGCCAGTCGCAACCTCGCACACGACTAGAGGCAGGCCAACACGAATGTCACAGACATCATCTGTGCGGGATACCTGAACGTTAGCAAATCGCAATGTTCAGGAGGAACTATTTTCCGGAGCTCGAAATCCCAAAAGCCTTTCGATATTTGGGAATGAAAATATCTTTCCCCTTTATCTTGCGTGTGATCCAGTCACCCACTGTCACAAAAAGCCAACTGCTGCCGATGACTGGGCCAAGGGGCACCAGAATGGGTGCTTTTTTCCAGGGCGCGTAGGGTTTCTGACTTTCAACGGGTACGCCCTCGATTACTTTCTTAAGCGTTTTGATCAGCCACGGATTCTGCCGTGCCGTTGCTACGATTGTCATTCCGTCGCCAATGTCGGCAATGTCACCGCCGACGAAGACATTCGGATAGCTTGACGGTCGCAACCATTTGTCGGTTTTGACCCTACCCAATGCATCAGCCGACACGCCCGGAAGACTTTGAACCAAAGACGATTGGGGCTTCGATCCAACCACCGGAAATACCAGATCGGCCGCAATCACCCTACCGTCGGTCAAGCTCACGGATCCTTCGTAGGGCCGATCCAAATGGCGTAAATCCTGCGCCCTCTGGCCGAGAATGACAGTGACCCCCAGCCGTTCCAACTTACCTTTGAGCTGCGCGCCTAGCTTGGCCGGGTACTTGGGAAACAAGGTATCATCCGACGAAACCAGGGTGATGGATTTACCCGGATGTGCCGAGGCTGTTTCGCCCGCAAGCTCTGTACCGACAGCGCCTGCCCCTACGATCACAACTGAATTCGCCTTGGCCAGTTGCGCGCTGACGTCTTTGCTCGCTTGCTGAAAATCCGCAATGCTGTCACCCGACGGCTTGAACGGCGCTGCATAGGATGATCCGGTGGCGATCAGGATATAGTCCGCCGGAAAGACAGCTCCAGATTCCAAAGTGACCTCGGTTTCAGAAACCGAAACGGCGCGCCCGCGCACGACCTTACCCGATTGCAGCAGATTGTCGTATGGCAGGATGATCTGGTCCAGCAAGGCGGGTTCAACCAGCGCGCGGATCGCTGCAGGCGGATGCACGAACGCTTCGCGTTGCTCAATCAGGGTGACGTCCGCGCAAGCGTCCAGTTCCCGGGCAACTTCAAACCCGACATAGCCCCCGCCAATGATCACAATTTTCTTCTTCGCCATAGGGTCCCCCCGTTGCGGCATAACGTTCTGACCACTATCTAAAATTGCACGTTCACACGAACAAGTACGGTCATCTAGGATACTGCCTTGAAACATGATGAGTTAGAGGATCATTGTCAGATCGAAGCATTGATCTCGGCGATCTCAGGTCGATGGAAGCTGTTGATTATCTACTGGCTTTCGCAGGGGGACTGCCGGTTCAACCAGCTTCAGCGAAACCTCGGACGCATCACGCATCGAACGTTAACGCGCCAGCTGACCGAGTTGCAGACGACGGGCTTTGTCTCTCGCAAAGACTTCAAGACCATACCGCCGCATGTCGAATACAGCCTCACACCTCTGGGTCAAAGCCTGCTTCCACTGCTGTATGAGATGCATCAATGGGCGGCGCAGAATGCGGACAAGTTACCGGAACCGAAAGATCTTTCGAAACAACTAGGGCGATGACCTAGCCCATTGAACAGGGCCAGGCATCTGAAGGGGCAAGACCAAGATCTATGTCAAAGCCCGACCAATATCTCTGGCAACCATGTCGCCACTTCGGGGATCAGGATGATAACCACAAGAACCAGCATTTGCGCCCCTACAAAGGGCAACACGCCGCGATACATCTGCCCATAGCTCATGTCACGCGGAGCGATTGATCGAAGATAGAAAATCGACGGTGCCATTGGCGGTGTCAGATACGAAGTCTGAATCACCACTAGAACCATCATGGCAAACCAGATCGGATCAATTCCGGCGGATTTCACGATCGGGGCAAAGATCGGAATGAAAATCAGAACGATCGACACCCAGTCCAGTACAAAGCCCGCGAAAAAAACCACCAACAAAAAGAATGCGATGATACCGGCATTGCCATACCCGATCCCGGCAACGGTATCGCGCACCAGCTGTCCGCCTCCGGTGACCGCAAAGATGCTGGTGAACATCGTGCCTCCGGCCACGATCAACATGATCATAGCGGTGATGCGCAGGGTCACATTCAGTGCCTCGGACATCAGTTTCAGGTTTAGTTCCCGAAACATCAAAGCCAGCAGGATCGTACCGGCGGCCCCGACTGCGGCAGCTTCGGTAGCCGAGGCAACACCGGCCAGAAGCGAGCCCAGTACCAGGACAATCAATGCCAGCGGGGGCAACAATGCCGTCAACGTCACCTTCATCTTACGGCCGGTTGGCATCGCGCGCTCTGCCTGTGGCAACGGAGGAGCGTCAGCAGGTCGGACCATGCTGCGCACCAAAATATAAAGCACGAAGAACACCACCATCAGCAAGCCGGGCAGGATAGATGCGGCAAACAGCTTGCCAATCGACAGCTGCGCAATCGACGCATAGACGACCACAATGACCGAGGGTGGAATTATTGTCCCCAGTGAGCCCCCTGCACAGATTGTTCCCGCGATGAGGTCATTACGATAACCCGCTTTGGTCATGGCTGGGATGGCCATCAACCCCACAACTATCTCGACCGCACCTACAACGCCGGATGCGGCGGCGAAAACTGCGCACATTGCAATCGTCGACAGCGCCAATCCACCGGGCAAGCCGCCCAGCCACAACTGCAGTGCAAAGAACAGACGTTTCGCGATCCCCGAACGCTCAAGTATCGCCCCCATGAAAATGAACAGAGGGATTGCTGCCAGTACGAAATTCGAAGCCGTATGAAGCAGCGGACCATAAAGCTGCAAAAAGATCAGCTCACCGAACACCATGTAGCCAAAGGCGACGGAGATGATGATGAGCGAAAAGGCCACCGGCACTCCGGCAAAGACCAGCACAAAAAGGGCTGCAAACATCAGTAATGGTGTCATTGGTTTTCTTCCATGCCGTCCAGTTCGCCCGGTGCCTCACCAGGGTTCTTGCGCCCCGAAAGCAACTTGATCGCCTCAGCCAGGAATTGCAGCGCCAAGGCCGCCAGACCAACGGCGATGACCGTGTAAAACGGCCAGACAACCGGCGCCCAAGGGCTGACGCTTTCGACCTCTCCGGTGATCAGTGCTTTCCAGGCTTTTTTGCTTGCAACCCAGGCAAAGATGGTCGTGATCGGTGTCATGACCAACAGAAAGACAGCACCGTTCAACAGCTGCTGCGCCCGCATCGGCATACGCTGAGACAGAAAGTCGATCCTGACATGCACGTCACAGCGCAGGGCATAAGCCGCCCCAAGCAGAAAAACCGAACCGTTCAGCATGTACGAGATATCAAACGCCCAAAGCGTCGGCGCACCAAACGCATAGCGAGCAACAACCTCGTACAGCATTGCCACGATCAGGGCAAAAATTACGCATCGACCCAGCAGGGCCAGCGCCCCGGCAATCGCGTCGATGACTCTGAGAATATTGGTCATGTGTGTCCCCGGAAACGGATGACCGGCACGAATATCCGGTCATCCAACCAATGTCAGGGCAGAGCCTATTCGGCGCTGTCGCGAACCAAATAACCCGAATTCTCGGCCCAGTTCGCTTGATAGGCGAGGTAGCTGTCCAGAACCTCTTGCATCCGGGCGCTTCCGTCTTCGGCTTTTTTGGCAGCCTGGCTACGGGCCCAATCGCGCCCGGCGGCGCGGATCTTTTCAGATTCCGCTGGTACCATGTTGATGATTTCAACTTTGGTGTCGCGGAAGGCAGCCATGGCTTGAATGTCCGCGTGACCGAAATGTGTGAAGCTTTCGTATGTTGTCAACTTGGCCGCTGCGGTAACCTGAAGTTTGATATCCTCGGGCAGAGCATCCCAGGTTTCCTGTTTGACGAAGACTTCCCACAGAAAGGACGGCTGATGCACGCCGGGCATGATCATATAGGGCGCAACCTCATGGAAACCTTCAGAGATATTGCCTCCTGGCGTCGACCATTCGACCGCGTCCACACCCTTACGCTGCAGCAAAGTGTAGATTTCATTTCCCGGGACAACCGTCGGAACGCCGCCAAAGCTGTCCTGTAGAACAGCGGCCCATGCGCCCGAGGTCCGGTATTTGACGCCCTTCAGATCGTTGGTTGTTTCGATCTTGACGTTCGAATGCGCCATAACTTCGGACGTACCGACCCCAACGACCAGCGTGTGCAGACCCATTTCTTCGCGGCGGAAATCCTGCAGCATCTGCTCACCGCCGCCTTCATAGATCCAGTGCAGGGTCGCCTCGCCGGACATTCCACCGGGGAAGCTGGCGAAAACGGCATTGGTCGGGTCCTGGTTTACCAGATAAGACGGCGTGGAATGTCCGGCTTCGACGATGCCGTCCTGAACTACTTCATACGCCTTGAAGGCCGGGGCCAGAACGCCCGCGCCAAAAGGTTGGACATGCATGCGCCCCGCGGTCAGTGTGTCCACATTAGCCGCAAATCGTTCCATGAAGTTCTGGTAAAAGAATGAACCTTCACCAATCGCTGCGGTCATCTTCCATTCAATTTCTGCGGCGCTTGCGGGCATTGCAAGCGTGGCTGTTACCGCCAGGGCGGCAAAGTTCGAGAAGAGTTTCATCTTGTCCTCCTGTTATGGGCCAAAGCCCGATTTTGCACGTCGAATGACGCGGAATTTCCGGTGATCTGCTTCTATGGCAGAGTGTTGCGGATGATACGGAACAGCCGATCTGGGTGTCCCTGCCCGGCCCCGTTCACCGGGGCCAAAGCCTTTGATATGGCCGAGGCAATTTCTAGCCTCAGCCCTGTGGTTCACCGCTTATTGCGTCGAGCCTTCCAGATCTTCGGGGCTGAGTGCGGCGGGCATGTTCTGATATGCTACGGGTCGCAGCCAACGGCGGATGGCCATTGTGCCGACGCTTGTTGCGCCGAAATTCGTGCTGGCAGGATAAGGCCCCCCGTGGACCATGGACCCCACCACCTCGACCCCGGTTGGGAAGCCGTTGAACAGCAACCGCCCGGCCTTGCGCTCCAGAATCGGGAAGAGTTGCTGCGCCAGCGCAGTGTCGCTGTCATCCATCTGGATCGTGGCCGTCAGTTGCCCGTCCAGCTGGGCTGACAAGGCAACCATCTCTTTTTCCGAGCCGACGCGCACAATCAGCGACGCGGGCCCAAACACTTCTTCGCTGAGGCTGGGATCAGCCAGAAACGCTTCGGCATCGGTTTCGAATAGCGCCGGTTCAGCTGAACGGCCTGCCGTGGAACCTTGATGGATCGTGCGCACGGCGGGATGTTCGGCCAAATGCGATTGGCCGGATCGAAATGCATCGGCAATCCCATCGGTCAGCATGGTCTGTGACGGCACTGTGCACAGGGCACTCGCAGCAGCATCGATAAATTGGTCAGCATCATCGCCTGTGATCATCACGGCAACGCCCGGATTGGTGCAAAACTGCCCTGCCCCCATGGTCATCGACCCCGCCCAGGCTTTGCCGATCTCTTCACCTCTGGCGGCCATAGCGTTTGGAAGAACAAACATCGGATTGACCGAGCCCAATTCACCAAAGAACGGGATCGGGTCAGGGCGGCTTGCGCAGAGGTCAAACAGCGCCCTGCCTCCGGCCAGCCCACCGGTAAAGCCCACGGCACGGATTGCCGGATGCTTTACCAATGCTTCTCCGATGCTGCGGTCCCCACCTTGCACCAATGAGAATACGCCGTCGGGCATACCGGTCGCCCTGGCCGCCGCGTGGATGGCATCAGCGACGATTTCGCCGGTGCCCGGATGGGCGGGGTGGCCTTTGACCACGACCGGGCAACCTGCGGCCAGTGCCGATGCGGTGTCACCTCCGGCAACCGAAAATGCCAAGGGGAAGTTCGAGGCGCCAAAAACAGCCACCGGGCCAACCGGGCGCTGCATCATCTTGATGTCAGGACGTGGGGCGGGTTGGCGATCCGGCATCGCCAGATCATGGCGGCGCTCTAGATACGCACCATCCTGGACGAATTCGGCAAACATGCGCAACTGACCAACCGTGCGTCCCCGCTCGCCTTGAAGACGCATCTCGGGCAGACCGGTTTCTGCACTGCCAATGCTGGTGATGGCCTCGGCACGGGCCTCGATCTCATCCGCGATAGCATTCAGGAATCTGGCTCGATCCCCTCGGCTGCGATTGGCGTAATCTACAAAGGCAGCCTCGGCCAGGGTACAGGCCTGATCAACCAACTCAGGCGTTCCCGCAGCAAAGTTGCTCCCCTCACCCGAGACGGGGCTGGAGGCAAAGCTTTCATCAGCTCCAACCCACTGACCGCCAATCAAGTGCTGACCGCGAAAAACATATCCATTATTCAACGACATACCCAATCCTCACGCTGCATTTTGCGCCGAAGAACCGGCCTGACTGCTCCAGTTCTCGTACCAGGTACGGAACAGTCTGAACTGTTGTTCAACATAGCCGCGCTGGCTGTCAGTAAGGGCATCTGTTTCGTTGAAATGATGCGTGTATTCGGGATGACCCGTCATAACCATTAAGTGTTTGTAGTAGAGCACAAGATCGGTGCCTTCGTCGAAGGACGACAAAACGCCCAAAGCCGCCTCAAGCTCCAACGCCCGGGCACGCGCGTTGGCATTGCCCTTGGCCGCCGCCTGACACAAATCCACCAGATGCAGAATCTCATCGGGCAGCACATTCCCGATCCCAGTGATGGCGCCGGTTGCGCCACAATTCACGATCCCGTGGAACACCGCGGTATCCACGCCGACCATCAGGGAAACATTGTCATCACCGCTGGTGATGTTTTCGGAGGCATAGCGCAGATCTTCGGCGCCGCCGAATTCCTTGTAACCGATCAGGTTCGGGTGGTCCTTGCGCAGATCAAAGAACAGATCCGCACGGGTGGTAAATCCGTAATAAGGGCTGTTGTAGATCACTGCCGGAAGATCCGGTGCCGCGGCCAGAATGCCTTTGAAGTGGTGCCGCTGCGCAGTCATGGACGCGCCGCGTGACAGTACACGTGGAATGACCATCAATCCGCTGGCGCCCACTTTCTGCGCGTGTGCGGCATGCTGGATTGCCAAGGCCGAATTGATCGCGCCTGTTCCCACGATCACCGGGATACCAGCCTTGACCAACGCCTCGACGCCCTGCATACGCTGCGCATCGGTCAAAAGGGGCCAATCACCCATCGAGCCACAATAGACAACCGCGGACATGCCCGTCTCGATCAGCTCATGACCTTTACGCACAAGCGCCTCAAAGTCAGGACTGCGATCCGCGCGACAGGGCGTCATCAGGGCCGGGATGCATCCGGAAAAGACATTCGGGTTCACGATTTGGGTCTCCGTATTTTTTTGCCGGGCCGGTGGATTGCCCCACCGGGTTAGGGATTCGTGTAATCTTGCCGTCAGTATACTTTAAATATTTTATTTGTCGACAAATTTTCGACAAGAAGGAATAAGGCCCTAAAATACGTGAAAACAACCGGTTTTTGGCTGGGATTAACACTCGACTTAGCACCGGTACGTGTGGCAAAATTGATGTGCGAACGCAGATGGACCGCGATCCAGCGGCTAGGGAATGCTCTGACATGGAAAAACGAAAGCCGGTCGAAGCCGGCCGCAAACGTGGATCAGGCGTTCAGTTCGTCTATGAAACCCTGCGGGACGAAATCATCGACCTCGCCCTTGCGCCCGGCAGCGCCATAGACGAGGCCAAGCTGAGCGAGCGGTTCTCGATGTCGCGCACCCCGATCCGCGAAGCCCTTGTCAGGCTGACATCGGAAGGGTTGGTGGCGACACTGCCGAACCGCGCGAGCATCGTGGCGCCCATAGACTTTTTGAATCTTCACACATTCTTTGATGCGATGACCCTGATGTATCGCGTTACAACCCGGCTGGCCGCCGAATACCGAACGGACCAGGATCTGTGCGACATTCGCATGCGGCAGCAGGAATTTTCGGATGCAGCTGCCAAAAATGACGTTCTGACCATGATCGCAAAAAATGCAGAGCTTCATAATGCAATCGCCAAAGCAGGGCGCAACCCATATTACGAAAGCCTGACGCGCAGACTGCTGAACGAAGGGCAACGGATCATGCGGCCCTATTATTCGTCCTTTGGGGATCGGTTACCGGATCGGTATTCCCTGGAACATGACGACATAATCGCAGCTATAGCGGCCCAGGACATCACCGAGGCCGACCGATTGGCGAGCGCCCATGCGGAACAAATCGTCCAGAACATCCGCGACATGATCTCGGCGGATCGGCGTCACTCAATCAAACTCTGATTCTGTTTCGCTAGATACTAAACCGTTGGAAAAATTGAGGGGTTTGAAGGTTTACACCCGGATCTTCCCAAAAAATTTACCTCTGCTAAAAAAAATTTTGATATTTCTTCTGCGATCCGGTTGAATACGCGGCAACCCACGATTCCGGGAGACAGGGAATGAACGCAGCAAACGCGCGCGACAAATCAAAGCCGAAGGGCACGCCGACCGAGCTGGGGCAGGCAATTCGCAGGCGGCGCAAGGCGATGGGCCTGACTTTGGACAAGGTCGCACAGACCTCTGATCTGACAACGGGCTTTCTGTCTCAGGTCGAGCGGGGCCTGAGCTCACCCTCGCTGACCTCGCTGATGGCGATTGCCGCGGCACTTCAAACCAGCATCGAAAAGCTGCTCAGCGTACCCGAGGTGTTCAGCGAATATGTGGCAAAGGACAACCGCCAGACATATTCCCTGGGTATGCGGGGCAGGTTTTATGAGAAGCTGGGCCCTGGTTTTACCGGTGCATTGTTCAACCCACAGATCGTTCATCGCCCCCCGGGGCACGTTTCCGAAAAGATGCGGCATGAGGGCGAGGCGTTTTGCTATCTGATCTCGGGACGGCTTGAATATCACCTTGGTGACAAGGTTTTCATTATGTCGCCAGGTGACGTCGTTCACCACGACACATCTACCCGTCATTTCTCAGTCGTATTGGGGGACGTAGAAGCCGTAGAGCTTTGGGTAACAACCTCTCCGATCAATGATTCCGGCTTTGTGGCAAGTTAAATTGACCAACCGAACAGAGGTCAGCCTAAATACATTTGGCCATTTTTCACCTACCACTAAAAAAAGCTTTAGTATTGTTAAGAATCGGATATTGTCGCCCCGAGCATGAATTCATTCTGCGGGAGGACTGATTATGAAATTGAAGACGGTTTTGGGACTAACCGTTGCCGCTACCCTGGCCATGCCTGCTTTGGCACAGGAAAGAGGCGGCACACTCAACTTTGCACGCTATGACGGGTCGCGCCTTATTGATCCGATCTATGCGGACCGCAACCCTGATATCTGGATGGTCGGCAGCCTGTTCGACACCCTGCTGCGGAGCAGTGCCGACGGCAATTCCGTCGCACCCGGCCTTGCTGAGACCTATACAGTCTCTGACGATGGTAAAACGGTTTCGCTGACCCTGCGCGAGGGGATCAAATTCGCAAACGGTACGCCCATGTCAGGTGACGATGTAGTCTTTTCCCTCGACCGAGCGCGCAATCCCGACCTGAGCCCCTGGGCTGGCTTGCTGGGTTCGATCGACGCGGTTACCGCAGATGGAAACGCGATCACTGTTGCCCTTGGCAGCCCGGATCCAACTATCCTGTCCATGCTGGCCACATTCAACACGGCAATCGTGTCCAAAGCGGCCTTTGAGGCCGCAGAAGGTGCAACAGATCAGGAAAAATCCGCTGCGATATTTGCCGCCACAGCCGCCGGAGTAGGCTCTGGCCCCTTCTATCTGTGTGGCTTTGAACAAGGTGCATCGATGGATTTCTGCGCCAATGAAAACTATTGGCGCATGGGCGCAGACGGCAAAGCTCTGCCCTATCTGGATGCCGTACATTTTGAGATCATCCCGGATGACGCTACCCGCATCCTGAGTTTGCAGGCCGGAGAAGTTGATGCCGCAGAATTCATCCCGTTCAGCCGTGTGGCCGAGCTGGAGCAGGATTCTAACATCAACATGAACCTCTATCCGTCCACGCGGATCATCTATTCGCCAATCAATACGCGCGATAACCGAGCCGATGGTTCTGCCAACCCACTGGCCGACGCCCGCGTCCGGCAGGCGCTGAACTATGGCACCAACAAAGAAGCGTTGATCGGGCTGGTACTGCATGGCGCGGGTCAACCGATGAGCTCGCCGTTGATGGCCAAGGCTACCCAATATGCCGCCGACATGACCCCGCTCTATGGCTATGACGTGGACAAGGCCAAGGCATTGTTGGCCGAGGCCGGGTTTGCCGATGGAACCGAAATCACCTTTACCACGCTGGCAGGTTCTGCGGACGATGCGACCATCTTTGCGGCGCTTCAGCAGATGTGGGCTCCTCTGGGCGTCGATCTTGTGGTCGAGCAAGTGGACGGCGCAACACGCGGCGCAAAGAACCGATCAGGTGAGTTTGACATTCACACCTATGGCTGGGTCAACGATGTAAATGATCCCAGTCAGGTGGTGGGCTGGCTGGGCCACACACCCACGGCCAAGGCAGTAGGAACCGGCTGGGAAAACGCCGAGTTTAACACCCTGTTCGACGAAGCCGCCGGTGAAATGGACGCCGAGGCGCGCAAAGCGAAATTCGCCCGAATGCAAGAGCTCTATGCCGAAGCAGCCCCCCTGCTGTTCATGTATGAGACCCCCTTTGCCGTTGCAGTTGGCTCGGCTGTCGAAGGCTATGTCCAGACCCCTCTGGGCAACAATATCTTCGATCAAGCAACCGTCAGCCGCTAAGGTAAGACCCCTGGTCCCGCCGCTTTCAGGCGGCGGGACAAATTTGCGGAGCTCGCTTTGTCCAGCCTGTCCTATATCTTCAAACGACTCCTGATGATGATCCCGACCTTTTTCCTGGTCATGATTATTATTTTTCTTCTTGTTCGATTGCTACCGGGGGACCCTGCCATTGCGATGGCCGGTGATCGTGCCTCGGACGCCGACATCCAGGCCATCCGTGAACGGCTTGGGTTGACCGAACCTATGCTGGCGCAATTCTGGCTGTTCCTTACCAATACCGTGCAGGGCGATCTGGGTCGGTCTATCCTGATGCGCTCGGATGTGATCAATGTGATTTCTGACCGTCTTCCTATCACTGTCTTCCTGACCGTGTATTCGGTGGTTTTGTCGCTGCTGATTGCCGGTCCGCTGGCCTTTGTTGCTGCGCTCAACCGGGGCCGCTGGCCTGATGCGGTGATCCGCACCGTCTTTCAGATCGGGCTGTCGATGCCGGTGTTCTATATTGGCCTCGTTCTGTTGACCTTTCTGGCAGCACAGCTGCGCCTGTTTCCGGTCGGAGGATATGGCGACACCTTTACCGAGCGGCTCTATCACCTGTTCCTGCCTTCAGTGACCGTAGCGCTTTACACCTCGGCCATCATCATGCGGAACCTGCGCAGCGCGATTATCGAGGTTCTGGACGCCGAATATGTCCAGTTCGCGCGTGCCAAAGGCCTGCCGCCTCGTTTGGTTCTGGGTCGCCACGTCCTGCGCAATGCGCTGATTTCGACGGTAACCCTGCTGGGCCTGTCCATCGGCAATCTGATGAGCGGGACATTGGTCACCGAAACCGTATTCGCCGTGCCCGGAATGGGGCGCCTGATGCTCGAGGCTATCTTTGCCCGCGACTACCCCCTGATTCAGGGGCTGACCCTGACATTTGCTGTTCTGGTTTCCGTGGTTTTCCTAATGACCGACCTGTTTCAGAGTCGCCTTGACCCAAGGATGCGCCTGCAATGAGTGACGCGACCTTCAACAGCACCTCGCAGCGCCCTACCTTCATGCAGCGGGCCTTGCGCAAGCCTGGGTTCGTGGCCGGGTGCATCATCATCGGGTTTTCGGTGCTGCTTGCCCTGTTTCCCGGCGTATTCGCGCCCTATGACCCAAGCGCAATCGACTATCAGGCCCTGCGCCAACCACCATCCTGGGCACATCCGTTCGGCACAGATCTGTTAGGGCGCGACAGCCTATCCCGCGTCATCTGGGCCTATCAGGTCAACATGCAGATGGCAATTTTCGGGACTGTATTCGCATTGGTCACCGGTATAACGGTTGGCGCGCTGGTCGGGTACTATCGCGGCATCGCGGACATGATCTTTGGCCGCATCGTTGACGCTGTAATCACCTTTCCTTTCCTGGTTCTTGTCATTGCCGTGGTTGCGGTTCTAGGGCCGGGCCTGATCAACATGTATATCGCGATTTCAGTTGTTTACTGGGTCTATTATGCGCGCCTGATGCGGGCCGAGGTAATCGCTCAAATGGGGAATGACTATGCCTCGGCCGGGGTGGTGATGGGATATTCCGACAGCCGCATCATCTTCCGCCACCTGCTGCCAAACGCGATAACACCGGTTATTGTCTATTGGATGACTGACATGGCGCTGGTGATCTTGCTGGGGTCATCCCTTGGCTATCTGGGGTTGGGGGCGCAACCACCGCAGGCCGAATGGGGCGTGCTGATCGCCGAAGGGCGCAACTTTATCTCGACCGCCTGGTGGCTGAGCCTGATGCCCGGCATCGCCATCGTTCTGACCGGCCTTGGCTTTTCGCTTTTGGGCGATGGGCTTGCCGATCTGCTGAGACCGCGGGGATAGCGATGCAGGACCAAACGAAACTTCTAGAAGTAACCGGGCTAAGCACAACCTTTCACAAGAACGGTCGAGCGTTGCCTGCGCTTCGCGATGTCAGTTTCGGCGTGAACCGGGGTGAGGTTTTGGGGCTGGTCGGCGAAAGCGGGTCGGGCAAGAGCGTCACGTTGCGCTCGATCATGGGGCTGGCGCGCCGCTATGGCGACGTGACCGGCCAGGTGCGCTGGAATGGGCGTGATCTGATATCCATGTCAGACAGGGCTCTTCGTCGGTTTCAGGGTCGCGAAATCGCGATGATTTTTCAGGAACCGATGACCTCGCTGAACCCGCTGCTGACAGTGGGACTGCAACTGGAAGAGACCCTGCGTGCCCATACCGACCTGCCCCGCGCCGCGCGCTTGGATCGGGCAATCGAAATGCTGGACCTTGTCGGCATTCCCTCGGCAGCGCAACGCTTGAAGGATTATCCTCACCAATTTTCCGGCGGAATGCGCCAGCGGGTCATGATCGCAATAGCGCTTGCCGCAGAACCCAAACTGTTGCTGGCGGATGAACCCACCACAGCACTGGACGTGACCATTCAGGCGCAGATCCTCGATCTGATCCTGCGACTGGCGCAGGATATGGATATGGGGGTTGTGCTGGTCACCCATGATCTTGGCGTGGTTGCCCAGACTTGCGACAACGTGGCCGTTATGTATGCGGGGCGGATCGTCGAACAAGGGCCGGTCCGCGATGTGCTGCGGGCACCGCATCACCCCTACACTGTGGGTCTGATGCGGTCTGTGCCCGAAAACATCGCTCCTCGCACGCCGCTATATTCTGTTCCCGGAGTGCCGCCGGCACTGGATGCCCTGCCTGCCGGATGCGCGTTTGCACTGCGCTGTGCCGCCTGCATAGACGCCTGCACGCAAGAGCGCCCAGCGATGACCCTGATCACCGAACATAGACAGGTCGCCTGTTTCAACCCGATAACCAAAACCCAAGGGAACGCCGCATGACCGCCCTGATGCAAATCCGTGACCTGCATCTGCGGTTCCCAATGGGCCGCAGCATTGGCGATGTCATTTCGCGGCGTCCTGGTCGCGAAGTACGGGCGCTGAATGGTGTCAGCCTAGATCTGACCCGCGGCGAAACTCTGGGCGTCGTCGGAGAGTCCGGGTGTGGAAAGTCCACACTAGCCCGGTGTATCGTGCGCCTTCATAAGCCCAGCGACGGTTCAATCCACTTTGAAGGTCAGGACATATTCGACGGCGAAATCAAAGCTGACCGCACCTATAACCGCCGGGTTCAGATGATGTTCCAGGACCCCTATTCATCGCTTAATCCCCGGATGACGACAGGGCAAATTCTGGCCGAAGCCCTGAGCGTTCACAACATGCGCCCAGAAGCAGAAATTCCCGACCGTGTGGCCGAGTTGCTTGATCTGGTCCGCCTTCCGAAGGACGCGCAAGACAAGCTGCCGCACGAATTCTCCGGAGGTCAGCGTCAGCGGATCGCCATTGCGCGCGCATTGGCGGTCGAACCCGAAGTTCTGATTGCGGACGAACTGGTCTCGGCACTAGATGTTTCGGTTCAGGCGCAGGTGGTAAACCTGTTGCTGGACCTGCAGCGGGAACTTGATCTGACAATCCTGTTTGTGGCCCATGACCTGCGGCTTGTCCGTCATGTTTCAAACCGGGTCGCGGTAATCTACCTTGGGCGGATCGTTGAAATCGGCGACAGCGAAACCTTGTTTTCCGCCCCCTCCCACCCTTACAGCCAAGCTCTGCTTTCAGCCGCGCCTTCGCTGAACCCCGACAACCGGGGCACCGTCAAGCGGCTTGATGGAGAGCTGCCTTCACCGCTGAACATGCCCTCAGGGTGCCCATTCCATGTCCGGTGCCCTCACGCCAGCAACATATGCAAAACCAAAGTGCCTGCCCTGCTGCCTTTTGAAAATCGTGGCGAGGTCGCCTGTCACCATGTTGAAGAGATAAATGCCGATGCTTGATGCCCCCGGAACCGACCGATCCGCGATTGTTTCGGCCTTGCGCGCAGAGCTTAAAGCACAAGGTCTGGATGCCTTTATCGTGCCCCGCTACGACGCACATCAGGGCGAATATGTTGCCCCTCATGATGAACGCCTCGCCTTTGTAACTGGCTTCAGCGGCTCGGCAGGCATGGCCATCGTCACACCCGAAACTGTCGCTTTATTTGTCGATGGCCGCTATGTGGTGCAGGCTGCAAACCAGTGTGCCGAGGCTGTTTTCTCGCACCATCATCTGTTTAACGAGCCGCCCGAATACTGGCTGGCCGCCGTTGCACAGAAAGGATGGAAAATCGGCTTTGACTCGATGCACCTACCGCCGGTCTGGTTTGACCGATTTGAGCACGGGCTGGAAGGCAGCGGTGCCGCGATGGTGGCGACAGCTTCAAATCCAGTCGATGCAATCTGGACCGACCAACCCGCTGCCCCCCAAGGACAGATCGAGCCATTTCCACTTCAGTTTTCGGGCCGGGCGGCGGGTGAAAAGATCTCGGATCTGGCCACTGAGCTAACACGCCGAGAGGCCGGCTTGCTGGTGGAAACTCAGCCCGACAACATCGCCTGGCTGCTTAATGTGCGTGGCTCAGACGTGGCTTTCAACCCTGTTCCCAACTCTTTCCTTCTGTTGCAAAGCTCGGGCCAAGTGCACTGGTTCGTGTCTGACCAAAAACTGGATGCCGATGTCACTGACCACATGCCGGAGAATGTTTCGGTTCAGGCGCCGGATGGTTTTCTGTCTACACTCAGTGATCTCACAGCGCCCGGCCTGGCTGTGATTTTCGACCCCGATTTTTCGCCGACGGCGGTCAAACAAGTGCTGGAGCGTACCGGAGCGAAGGGCGTGCCGGTCAACGGATTGTTAAGCAAAACCAAAGCCCGCAAGAATACAACGGAACTGGAAGGGTTGCGCGCTTGCCATATCCGGGACGGGATCGCCTGGACCGAATTCTGCGCCTGGCTGGCGGCTCAGGTACAGAAACAGGCTGAACCGGTGACCGAGCGTAAAGCAGAACAGCGGGTATTGGCCTTCCGCCGCGCTCAGGATGGGTTCATCCACGAAAGCTTCAACACAATCTCGGCCGCCGATGGCAATGCCGCGATGTGCCATTACGCGACCGAGGCCGACAATACCGTTCCGATCCAACCGCAGGGCACATACCTGCTGGATTCCGGGGGGCAGTACGACACCGGCACAACGGATGCCACGCGCAGTTTTTCGTTCGGGCCTCAGCGGCCTGATGGATATGACCGGGCCTATACCGCAGTGTTCAAGGCCTTTCACGCTCTGGCCACGCTGCGCTTTCCTGCAGGCACACAGGGCCATCACATTGATGCAATCTGTCGCCGCCCGCTGTGGGATCTGGGATTGGATTATGACCACGGTACGGGTCATGGAATTGGCCACCGGTTGTCTGTCCATGAACATCCGCAGCGCATTGGCAAACCTTACAACCCGGTCGACCTGATGCCTGGCATGGTTATGTCGATCGAGCCGGGATATTACGAGGCCGGCAGGTTCGGCATTCGCATCGAAAACCTGTTCGAGATTGTCGAGGCAGATGACGGATTTCTGGAGTTCTCGAACATGACCTGGATCCCGATCCAGACGGATATGTTGATGCCAGATATGCTGAACCAGTCAGAAATTGACTGGATCAATGACTATCATGCCAAGGTTCTCAGACAGGTCGGGCCGCATCTTTCGCCTCTGGCCCTTAGATGGGCCCAGACGGCCTGTGCAACGCTGACCAAATAAACCTGAGTTTTGCCATCAGACCACCGTTCGAGGCGTCTTTCCGGCAAATACAGGCTGGACCCGGGCACCCTGATATTCGCCTACGTTATCCAACCAGTCCAGAAACAGGCGCGTGTTTCCAACGATGTAAGGGACAAAGCCGAAATCCGGTCGATTACCGGCCAGCTTTTGAACCAATGAACCCGTTTGCAACACGAAGATCGCGCCCCCTACCACAACGGCGGCGCTGATTGTGGGCGAGGCTGCGATCTCATGGCTTTGGGTTCCGGCCACCCAAAGAGCAAATGCCAGACGCGTCATCGCCACCGTATCCGTGACGCGGCGCAAGCCTGGAAGGAAATAGGTGGATAGAGCCGTCGCGCATACAATGACAGCCATATAGATCAGGCCGATAACAACCGGGACGGGCAATCCGAAACGCGTTGCCTCTATATGTGAGTAAAGAGTGAAACCTGAGGCAAAAGCCAGAGCCGCAATCAGCGACAACCGCCGTCTTTCGAGACTTAGATGCCTTGTGACTCTATTCACTGCGTCGACCCTCATGTTTTGTTGAGGATCTGTTTGAAATATGAATTTGTGATTGATCTGACGAAATAGCGGCGGAAGTTTGTCTTTGTCTCCCTTCACCATTCAATCGGTCGCCCAAATGACTTGGTTACGCCCTGCACGTTGGCCTTTTAACTCTGGTACGAGTAAAAAATCCAGCGCGGTTCAGGCCGCTGCAACCCGCTTCGGCGGCCCTGTGATTTCAGAAAAGAGGTTTGGCAGAATTCTCACCTCCTATGGTGAAAATCGCTCAAATTCATTCCGCTGGGCCCGTTTCAATGTCGCTTGCCTTCAGGATAAATGTGCTGTCGCTTCAATTTCCAACAAGGCCTCGTCTTCGACCAAACCCGCCACGATGATCATTGACATCGCAGGAAAATGCCTGCCGAAAACCTCACGATAGGCGGCCCCAACTTCGGCTTGCAGGGACAGATATTCGCGTTTGTCTGTTACGAACCAGGTCAGGCGGGTCACATCGCGGGCCGAGCCACCAGCGGCCTCGACAATATCAACGATATTCTGCAGCGCCTGTTTCATCTGTCCGATGAACCCGCCGCTGACAAATTTCTTGTTCGCGTCCCATCCTATTTGCCCGCCGATATGTAACGTTCCATCTTTGGTCAAAACGCCATTGGCATATCCTTTGGCAGGCAACCAGCCGTAGGGGTGAATTGTCTTGTGGCTCATAGCGCGTCGTCCCTGAATGCCTCGAGTTTTTTACGGATGTCTGCGGGCCAGGCCGTTGGACCGCCCTTTGAATCTACATGAACAAGCGTTGCTACGCTTGTCAGTCGCTCCTCTTGCGCACAACTGGCCACGACCGAGTATTCGGCTGAACTGCGTCCGATCTTTGTGATCTTCATCCGGAATATCAAATGGTCACCGTGACGGCTGGGCGCTGAAAATCGGGTTTGTATCTGTGCGGTAGGCACTGCGCCAACAGGATGAATCTCTTCAAACGGTTTGCATAGCACCTGTTCGAAATAGGTCTCAACGCAATCATTGATCATCTCGAAATAGCGCGGAAAAAAGACAATCCCTGCCGGGTCGCAATGTTTGAACAGAACCTTTTGGTGGAATTCAAAAGTCATCAGACCCCCACATATTTTTCTGTGATGTCATGACCAAGATCCACCATCGCGCCAGACCAGACTGTTTTACCGCGCTCAAGAATGACCGCGCGGTCAGACACCAGCGCCAACTCTTTCAGAGACTTGTCGATCAACAGGATCGAAACATTGGTTTCCTGTTTCAGGCGATGCAAGACCGACCAGATTTCCTGTCGCACGATCGGAGCCAGCCCTTCGGTTGCTTCATCGAGGATCAAGAGCTGCGGATTTGTCATCAGGGCGCGCCCGATAGCCAGCATCTGTTGTTCTCCGCCGGATAGTGAGGCTGCCCTTTGGCCCTGACGTTCCTCTAGCCGTGGGAACAGTTCAGCCACCTTCTGCAATGTCCACTCGCCGGGTCTGGCAGCGGCGATCAGATTCTCGCGCACCGTCAGGTCGGCAAAGCACCGGCGCCCCTCGGGTACCAGCCCGACACCAAGACGCGCGACCTTATAGCTGGGTAGAGCGTGCAGATTCTGATTGTTCAGCGACAGGGTGCCCTCGGACCGGATCATCCGGCAAATGGCTTTGACAGTCGTGGTCTTGCCCATCCCATTGCGCCCCATAAGGGCTGTAACCTCGCCCTGCGCCAGAGAAAGATCGACACCAAATAAAGCCTGACTGACGCCGTATGTCGCGGTCAGGTTTTCTACCCGCAACAAAGTCATGCCTCATCCCCCAGATAGGCATCGCGCACCTCACGGCTTGCGCGAATTTCATCTGCCGTCCCGGTTGCGATCACCTTGCCATAGACCAATACGCTGATCCGGTCAGCCAGCGCAAAAACGGCGTCCATATCATGTTCGACAAGCAGGATGGGCGCCTCTTCCCGCAGACCGTCAAGAAACCCGGTCAACCGTTTGGACCCTCCAGCGCCAAGCCCGGCCATCGGTTCATCCATGACAAAGACCCTAGGTGACAAAGTCAAAGCCACGGCGACTTCAAGCTGGCGGCGTTGACCATGGCTGAGATTTGCGCAACGCGTTTCGCGTTCATCGCCCAGGCCCACCCTTTCCAGCGCAGCCTCGGCCCTTTCGAGCAGCTCTGGCCGTTTCAAGGCAGGTTTCCAGAACCGCCATACGAGGTTTTCCGCACCCATGGCGCTCAACACGACGTTTTCCAGAACCGTATCTTCCATGCACAGTTCCGATATCTGGAACGTCCGCCCCATCCCTGCCCTTGCCCGCTTTTGCGTGCCAAGGTCCGACACATCCTGTCCGCACAGCAAAACACGCCCCGAATCCGGTTGCAAACCTCCGCAGATCTGCTGGATCAACGTGGATTTTCCCGCTCCATTCGGACCAATGATGGCGTGGATCTCTCCTGGCCTGAGGTCAATCGAGACGTTATCCGTAGCCTTTAACGCACCAAAGCTTTTGTTCAGACTCTCGGTGGCAAGGACGGGATCAGACATGTGCCCCCTCTTTCCCGGTTAGCAGCCCAATCAGGCCACCGCGACCAAACAGAACGATGCACAGCAGAACAATACCCAAATATACATGCCAGAAATCGGTTAGTTCACCCAGAAAATGCTCGAGCGCGACAAACACGCAAGCCCCAATTACCGGACCCATCAGGCGTCCGACACCTCCGATGATTATCAGCACAATCAATTCGCCCGAAAGCTGCCAACTGAACATAGACGGCGAAACGAACCGGTTGAGATCGGCAAACAGCGCCCCGGCCAGACCAGTGACAGCGCCGGACAGAACAAAGGCCAGAAGTTTCAGCCGCATGGGGTTCAATCCCACAGTCTCGACTCGCGCCGTAGATTGCCGTGTCGCATTAAGAGCCAGCCCGAATGGCGCGGCTTGCATCCGCGCAAACAGGAACAGGACGAGACATAGCAGCGCGAAACAGATGCCGTAAAACTGGATCGGATCCAATGTGTTGAGGCCGGGAAAACCGTTGCGAACATAGATGGATAATCCGTCTTCGCCCCCGTATTGCGCCCAAGAAATCGCGAAGTAGTAAAACATCTGTCCGAAGGCCAGCGTAATCATGATGAAATAAACGCCTGACGTTCTTAGGGACAGAAGACCGACGAAAAAGGCAGCAATGCCCGAAGTAAGCATCGCAACTATCCAGATCACGGGCATGGATTTACTGCCTTCGATAGAAATCAAGCCCAGATCCAGTGCCGTGTAGGTCTGCGCGTGATAGGTCAGAATGCCCATCGCATAGCCGCCGATCCCGAAGAAAACAGCATGGCCAAAGCTGACCAACCCCCCAATTCCCAGGATGACATTCAGACCAACCGCTGCAAGCGCCAAGATCACCGCCCGCGTCACAAGCGTGATTGTGAAGGGCTGGTCCGCGGCCAGCGCCCAAAGGGGCAGCGCCAGCAGGCCGGCGATCATCAGGCCATTGATGTATCTTTCATTCATTCTCATGCGCGGGCTCCGAACAGACCTGTTGGGCGCCAGATCAGGACCAATCCCATCAGGACATAGATTCCCATTGATGCCAGAGCCGAGCCGCTTTTCTGAGCGGCTCCCGGCTCCATGAACAGTTTGAACAGCTCGGGCAGGAAAACCCCGCCCAGCGTGTCGGTTAGCCCAACCAACAGCGCCCCGATGAACGCCCCTCGAACCGAGCCTATGCCACCGATTACGATAACCACGAAGGCCAGGATCAGAACAGGTTCACCCATGCCCACCTGTACCGACTGAATTGCCCCAACCAAAGCACCGGCAAGCCCCGCCAGCCCCGCCCCTAGTGCAAATACCAACGTATAAAGTTTCGAGATGTCGACGCCCAGTGCGGCAATCATTTCCCGGTCGTTCTTACCGGCCCGTATCTGCACACCCAAACGCGTGCGTTCGATCAGGGCCCACAAACCTACTGCAACAGCAAGACCAATCCCGATCAGGGTTAGGCGATAGAGGGGATATTCGATCCCGCCCTGCAGCGTGATCGGACCCGAAAGTGCCGCTGGAATATCCAGGAACAATGGGAAAGACCCAAAGACCCACCTTGTCCCTTCGGAAAAGATCAGGATCAGTGCAAAGGTGGCCAGAACCTGATCCAAATGTGGTGCCTGATAAAGCCGCCGGATAACGAGCATTTCTACGATCACCCCTGCCAGTGCGGCCGCAGCCAGAGCAGCAATCAGAGCAAGCAGAAATGACCCGGTCGCCCCTGCAACAGCTGCAGCGGCAAATGCACCCACCATGTACAAAGAGCCATGGGCCAGGTTGATCAGGCCCATCACCCCGAAGATCAGCGTCAGGCCAGCAGCCATCAAAAACAACATGACGCCGAACTGCAGCCCGTTCAGGATCTGCTCGATAATCAGGATCGAGGACATGGAAACTCCGGTGATCTGCCCGCCCCACTTTTAGGGGCAGGCAGAAATTCAGTTACATTTTGCACTCGGCCGCGTAGGCATCAGAGTGGTTTTCAAGAGCTACGCCAAGGATCTTATTGGTAAATACATCACCTTCTTTGATCACTTCGCGCGCATAGATGGTCTGAACCGGATGATGGTTCGGGCCAAAGCTGAAATCCCCTCGTGTGCTGTTGAAATCCGCCGCCCTCAGCGCTTCGCGGAAGGCATCCGCATCTGACGGGTCAGCCTTGTCAAGCGCGGCAAGCAACAGGTTAGCGGTATCGAATCCCTGACTGGCGTAAAGCGAGGGCAGACGTCCGTATTCTGCCTGAAAGCTTTCAACAAAGGCAGCGTTGGTCGGGTTGTCGATATCCTTGTTCCACTGCGAAGTGTTCACCACGCCCAGCGCCGCATCGCCTACCGCCTGCAGAATGCCCTGATCAAAGCTGAAGGCTGGGCCAACAACTGGAAGATCGATCCCGCTGTCGGCATATTGCTTCAGAAACGAAATCCCCATCCCGCCGGGCAGGAAGAAAAAGACGCTATCCGCATCGCTTGCGCGGATTTGCGCGATTTCAGCTGCATAATCAGTCTGGCCAAGCTCGGTATAGATCTCACCGGCCAGATCACCTTCGAAAAAGCGTTTATAGCCAGTCAGCGCGTCGACACCCGCCGGGTAATTCGGAGCAAGTATGAAGCTGCTCTTGTAACCCGCACCATTGGCGTATGCGCCCGCGGCCTCGTGCAGGTTGTCGTTCTGCCAGGCGACGTTGAAATAGTTCTGGTGACAGCCCTTCCCCGCCAGAGGTGACGGGCCCGCATTGGGTGACAGATAGAAAACGTCCTGGTTCACGGCGGCTGGCACAACCGCCATCGCCAGGTTTGACCAGATGATACCGGTCATCACATCTACACGTTCGGATTGGATCATCTTGTCTGACAGCTGTACCGCGATATCCGGTTTGCGCTGGTCGTCTTCGATCACCACCTCGATATCATCCCGCCCCGATTGAGCAATCGCAAGCATGAACCCATCCCGTACGTCGATGCCCAAACCGGCCCCGCCGCCTGAAAGCGTTGTGATCATCCCCACCTTAACTTCCGCTGTAACACCCGTCGCGCACAGCGCGGTGATCGCTGCAGCCGCCAATAGTCTCTTCATCGTCTTCTCCCTTCGTTGGCCCTATGAACGCGATTTATGTCATTATTCTCAACGTTCGGTCTATGCCTTTGGCAATTCGGTCTTTTTCTTACATTCTTTCTGCCCGCTATATTCTACATACATTGATCATGATTTCAGGCGGAAACGCTGGACTTTTCCGGTCGCGGTTTTGGGCAAACCATCGCAGAACCGGATCGAGCGCGGGTATTTATACGGGGCAATCATAGATTTCACATGAGCCTGAAGGGCTTCGCGCATAGCGTCATCAGCCGTACCTGAAGCCAGAACAACATGTGCTTGGACAATATGACCCCTCTCAGCATCTGGGACGCCGATCACCGCGCATTCCGCAACGGCTTCATGCGCCAGAAGTGCGGCTTCGACTTCGGGTCCGGCTATGTTGTATCCGGCCGAGATAATCATGTCGTCATTGCGCGCAGAAAAATGAAAATACCCCTCTGCGTCCCGATAAAAGCTGTCACCAGTGATATTCCACCCATCTGTCACATAACCCGCCTGCCGCTTATCATTCAGATACCGGCACCCTGTCGGACCACGAACAGCCAGGCGTCCGATATCCCCAACTGCAGCTTCAGTTCCGTCTGGGTTTAGTACTTTGGCCTCATATCCGGTAACCGGCCTGCCGGTACTGGCTGGGCGGTGATCGTCAAACCGGTTTGAAATAAAGATGTGCAACATCTCGGTCGCGCCGATCCCGTCGAGCATTGGTTTGCCTGTCTTGGAAATCCACTCGTCATAGATTGGCTGCGGTAAGGTCTCGCCCGCCGACACAGCCGCACGCAGACTAGACAGATCTACACCGTCATCCATCGCCTGCAGCATGACCCGATAGGCGGTTGGCGCAGTGAAACAGACAGTCGCTTTGTATTTTTCGATTATCTCGATCATGCCCGCAGGCGAGGCTTGTTCTAACAGGGTTGCAGTCGCGCCGAACCGCAACGGAAACACCGCCAGACCACCCAACCCGAATGTGAAGGCCAAAGGTGGAGAACCAACAAAAACGTCCTCCGGAACGACCTGCAACACCTCACGCGCATAGCTGTCGGCAATGATCAGAATATCTCTGTGAAAATGCATGGTGGCCTTGGGCTCACCTGTCGAGCCGGAGGTGAAACCCAACAAGGCCACGTCGTCGCGCCCGGTTTTAACGCAATCGAACTGTACCGGTTTTTCAAGTGCTAGACGATCAAGCTCGGCATCGTGGTTTGAAGTTCCGTCGAACCCGACAACCCGCTGCAGGAACCGGCTATCACTGGCGCAGGACTGCATTTCGTCGATCAGCCGGGTATCACATAATGCAAACTGGATTTCCGCCTTATCGACAGTTTTCGTCAGTTCTGCAGCGCGCAACATCGGCATAGTATTGACGACAACCGCTCCCACCTTGGTTGCGGCAAGCCAGCACGCAACCATTGCCGGATTGTTAGCCGATCGGATCAGCACCCGGTTTCCCGGCTCGACCCCCAAGTCATCGACCAATACATGTGCCAGCCTGTTGGTCCAGTCGCTGAGCTCTTTATATGTTCGTTGCCGACCATTGCCGATCAAAGCGGTATGATCACCAAAGCCCTTGGCAACCATGGCATCGGTCAACTCATATGCTGCATTCACATGATCGGAATATGCAAAACCCGCCAACAGGAAGTCGGGCCACTGATCCTGGGGGGGCAGGTTATCGCGGCTGAACGTGTCGGTATGTGCAGACGGTCCAAGCATCACCTTCCCTCCATGTGCGCGGCCATCGTCTGACGTGCAATAATTACTTTTTGAACGTCCGAGGCGCCCTCGTAGATGCGCAAGGCACGGATTTCTCGGTACAGAGATTCTACCGCCATCCCAGAACGCACCCCGTCGCCACCAAACAACTGAACCGCCTTGTCGATAATCAACTGCGCCTGATCGGTAGCAAACAGCTTGGCCATCGCCGCCTCACGTGTGATGCGCGCCGCTCCGCTGTCCTTGGCCCACGCTGCCCGATAGATCAAAAGCGCCGAAGCATCGACATCTAATGCCATCTCGGCGATGTGTCCCTGCACCATCTGCAAATCAAACAACGGGGCGCCTTGCACCTGCCGTTCCGATACCCGTGTCAGCGCCTCATCCAGCGCGCGTCGTGCAAATCCCAGCGCAGCGGCGGCCACCGTCGGGCGGAACAGGTCCAGCACAGACATTGCAATACGAAATCCTGCGCCAGCTTGACCGATCATCGCGCTAGCCGGCACACGCAAATCATTGAAACGCAACGTCGCCAATGGGTGTGGCGCGATTGTGTCCAGTCGCCCGACAACTTCGAAACCCTTCAGATCAGGAGTGATGATAAAAGCTGACAACCCTTTGGCCCCGGGTGCTTCGCCAGTACGGGCGAACAGGGTGTAGACATCTGCGATACCCCCGTTCGATATCCATGTCTTTTCACCATTCAGGACAAAGTCGTTGCCATCACGGATAGCCGTCATTGTCGAATTTGCCACATCCGACCCCGATTGAGGTTCAGTCAATGCAAAGGCCGCGATAGCCTGACCAGAGCGCGTTTGCGGCAGCCAATGCGCCTTTTGGCCTTTTGAGCCGAACAACGAGATCGCACCGGTTCCAAGCCCCTGCATTGCAAAGGCGAAATCGGCCAACCCATCATGGCGGGCAAGTGTTTCACGGCTGAGGCACAGCGTCCTGACATCCAAATGGCCGCTTTCGTCCGAAGTAGGCTGCAGCAGCCCTGCGTCGCCCAGCTGGCGGACCAGATCGCGACAAGCCTGGTCCGGGTCGCCATGGTCAATAGCTAGTCCCCGAGCGACGTCTTGCACCCGATCCGCCCAGCCCCGGTGATGAGGGTCAAAGAATGGCCACGAAAGAAAGCTCTGATCTGCCATCAATCGCCCTCGAATACTGGTTTGTCTTTTGCAACAAAGGCCTTGTAGGCGCGTTCAAAATCTCCGGTTTGCATACAGATCGCCTGGGCCTGTGCCTCTGCCTCGATTGCCTGTTCGATCGACATAGACCACTCCTGCGCCAGCATGGTCTTGGTCATCATATGCGCAAAATTGGGGCCAGCCACGATACGGTCAGCCAGAGATTGCGCGGTAGCGTCAAGCTCGGATGGATCAACCACCGCATTGTAGAACCCCCAGGAAAGCCCCTCATCAGCGGTCATGCTGCGTCCGGTATAGAGCAGTTCGGCCGTACGCCCCTGCCCGATGATACGGGGCAGGATGGCGCAGGCCCCCATATCGCACCCTGCCAGCCCCACCCGCGTGAACAGGAATGCACATTTGGCCTGCGGGGTGGCGAAACGCAAATCCGCAGCCATAGCGATGATGGCCCCGGCCCCCACGCAAATACCGTCCACTGCAGCAATCACCGGCTTGCCACAATTCACAATCGCCTTGACGAGATCTCCGGTCATTCGCGTGAAGAGCAACAGGTCCTTCATCTTCATGCGCGTTAGCGGACCGATGATATCGTGCACATCGCCGCCCGAGCTGAAATTGCCACCATTTGAGGCGAACACCACTGCATCTACCTCTTCTGAATAGACCAGATCCCTGAACCAATCACGTAGTTCGGCATAGCTGTCGAAGGTCAAAGGGTTCTTACGCTCTGGTCGGTTCAGTGCAATCGTTGCAACCCGGTTCCGGATTTCGCAGCGAAAATGTTTGACGTCACTGGCCATCGATTTCCTCCGAAATAGTGAGTTCGGTTGTCAGAGTGCGGGCGTCCTCGGCGGAAAACTGGCCAAGCATATCGGATATCCAAGCCTCATGCGCCGCGGCCTGACGTGCGAATTCCTCGCATCCTTTTTGTGTCATGCGTACGCGATGGGCACGACGATCCCCAGGCACAGGTACGCGCACTAGCAGGCCGTCATCAGCCAGCCGATCCACGATTCCGGTCACATTCCCGTTCGAAACGCGCAGCGCACCCGAGATTTCGCTCATCTTCAGCCCATCTTCGAACCGCGACAGGGCTGCCATCACGTCAAAACGCGGCAGTGTCGTGTCAAACTCTACTCTGAGGTTCTCTCTTAGTGCCGCCTCGATGCCACGCGTGGTCTTGAGCAGCCGCAGCCATAACCGCAACCTCTCTTTGGATGGATCTTCCAATGGTGCTTGAAGCGGGTTTGGGTTCATATCTCGCCTCCGGACAGGCTAAGCGCGTGGCCATTGACTGAATTTGCCGCATCCGAGCACAACCACCTCACGGCACCTGCTACGTCTTCGACCTGGATGAAACGACCCTGTGGGTTTATCTTTTTCAGGCTTTTCACCGCATTTTCTGCGCTCATTCCCGTCTTCTCGACGATGTTCGCAATCGAGCGATCCAACATCGGCGTTTCCACAAACCCCGGGCAAACCGCATTGACGGTGATGCCCGTCGCCGCAAGTTCGACCGCCAGAGACCGCGTCAGCCCGACCACCGCATGTTTTGTCGCACAATAGCCGGAAACATAAGGATAGCCCTTCAATCCGGCGGTGGACGCGATGGCAATCAGACGGCCCGCTCCTGCGGCTTGCATGTCAGGCAAAGCCGCCTGCCAAAGATTGAAAACACCCACCAGATTCACATCCGTCAGGGTCCGCAGATCATCGGCTGTCATCCGATGAAACGGAAGCGAATGAGCCGCGCCGGCATTCGCAATCGCTATTGAAATTGGGCCGCGTTCTGCCCGTGCTGTTTCAATAGCAGCTAGGACCTGCTTGTCATCGGTCACATCACAAAGGACATACGGCAAAGCTTGCTGCTGCAGCTTGGCCTCTGTACGGCCCAAAATGGTAACGACTGCTCCGCCATTCGCGAAATCTTGGGCTATAGCCGCACCAACGCCGGTGCCGCCGCCGGTTATGACGACATGTTTCATACTTCACCCGCCGTTTCCGCCATGCGATCTGCCAGGCGCCAAGCCTGATCCCGCCCGGCTTCATAGGGGCGGGGCCAAGTTTCCTGCCGGTCCCCCAACGCCGTAGCCGCGTGCAAGGTCCAGTACGGATCGTCCAGATGAGGCCGGGCAAGGCACACCAGATCCGCACGACCGGCCATGAGAATAGAATTTACGTGATCGGCTTCATAGATGTTCCCCACCGCCATAGTACTGATGCCGCATTCGTTTCTAATGCGGTCCGCGAAAGGGGTCTGGAACATACGGCCGTAAACCGGGTTAGCATCGGTCGAAGTCTGCCCGGCGGAAACATCCACTATATCTGCACCCGCCGCATCGAACATCGCCGCTATATCCACAGCTTGTTGCGGCGTCACGCCAGTAGGTCCGACCCAGTCATTGGCAGAAATGCGCACCGCCATCGGCTTATCTTTGGGCCAGATCGACCGCATAGCTGAAAAAACTTCAAGCGGATAACGCATACGGTTTTCAAGACTGCCCCCATACATGTCGTCGCGCGTGTTCGACAAAGGAGAGATAAAGGACGAGATGAGGTAGCCATGCGCCGCATGCAGTTCGATCATGTCAAACCCAGCACGATCTGCCATCCGGGTTGCGGTCACAAATTGGGACGTGACCCTATCCATATCTGCACGATCCATCGCGCTGGGCACAGCGTTACCGTCGGACCAAGGGATCGCCGAAGCTGATATCAAAGGCCAGTTTCCTTCCTTCAGCGGCTGGTCCATTCCTTCCCACCCGATGCAGGTTGAACCTTTGCGGCCCGAATGGCCGATTTGACAGCATATTTTGGCGTCAGTTTCCGCATGGACAAATTCGGTGAGTCGAGCCCATGCGGCCTCGTGTTCGGGCTCATAAAGCCCCGGGCATCCTGGGGTGATCCGGCCTTCGGCGCTGACACAGGTCATTTCGGTGTATACCAGCCCGGCGCCACCTTTGGCCCTTTCACCGTAATGGATCAGGTGCCAGTCAACCGGGCACCCATCAACCGCCTTGTACTGTGCCATGGGTGACACCACGATCCGGTTCTTCAACTGCATCCCCCGCAGGCGAAATGGCGCAAACATCGGGGGCCGGGCCGGACCATCAACCACGCCCCCAGACTGTTGCATGAACCATGCCTCGGCATGCCCCAGCCAGTTGGCATCGCGTTGGCGCAGGTTCTCGTGGCTGATCCGCTGAGACCGTGTCAGCATCGCGTAATTCAACTGAACCGAATCCTGATCGAGGTAACGTTCGACATTCTCGAACCATTCGACCGAGTTCCGCGCTGCCGATTGCAGGCGCAACACTTCAAGACGACGCTCGTCCTCATACCGCGCGAAAGCCGCTTCAAGCGTATCTTCTTTATGGACGAAGTCAGCCAGCGCTATAGCGCTTTCCAGTGCCAGCTTTGTTCCCGAGCCAATGGAAAAATGTGCGGTCGCTGCGGCATCTCCCAGCAATACCAGGTTTTTGTAACTCCATTTTTCGCACAAGACCCTAGGAAACCGCAGCCAGGCCGAGCCGCGGATATGACTGGCATTGCTCATCAAGGGATGGCCGCCCAAATGATCTTTGAAAATGTCTTCGCACAAAGCGATGGACTCTTGCTTGGTCATCTCACCAAACCCAAAAGCATCGAAGGTCTGTTGCGAGCATTCCACGATGAAAGTCGCCGTATCCCGGTCGAACTGATAGGCATGTGCCCAGACCCAGCCCTTTGGCGTTTCCTCAAAAATAAAGGTGAAGGCGTCGTCAAACTTCTGATGCGTACCCAGCCAGACGAACTGACACCGTCGTTGGTCTATATCGGGTCGAAAAACATCTGCGAACTCGACCCGTGATTTGGAGTTCAGCCCGTCCGAAGCCACAACGACGTCGAAGTTCATCATATAGTCCGAGGCTGATGCCACCTCGGTCTCAAAGCGCATCTCGACACCAAGCTCGCGCGCTCGGTCTTGCAAAATGAGCAGCAGTTGCTTGCGTCCGATCCCGCAAAATCCGTGGCCGCTGGACACGGTGCGCTGACCTTTATGCACAAGTGCTACGTCATCCCAATAGGCAAAGTGTTTACGTATCACCGCCGCGCTGGCTGCGTCATTGGCTGCAAGATTATCCAGCGTCTCATCTGACAACACGACGCCCCAGCCAAAGGTGTCATCCGGGCGGTTTCGCTCGATAACAACCACTTCGGCATCCGGATCGCGGAGCTTCATTGAAATCCCGAAATAGAGGCCAGCCGGCCCGCCGCCGAGACATGCAACACGCATCGTTACCTTCCCCCTATTCGCAGCTTTACCTGAAACGCTAGACCAGGTGGCCCATCCCTTCAAGTAAAAATATTTTATACTTGAAGTTTCTATATTCTGAATAACCACCCACAAAATCGCGACGGGTTGGTATTTTCCTGAGCCAAGCCGGCACCGGTTTGCCTGCGACAAAGCAATCAATCTCTGTAAGCGGTTACATTTCGCTTTCACCTGAACGGCGCAGAGCTTACACATATTTGCAAAATCAAATTTCAGGTTTGACAATGCCAAAGGCAAAAACTGCACCGACCCTGGAGGATGTTGCGAAACTCGCGGGCGTATCGACCGCCACGGTTTCACGTTGCCTCAATTCTCCGAGCCTGGTGGTGCAGGCTACGCGTGATCGGGTTCAGTCTGCCGTTGACGCTTTGGGATACACGCCGAATTTTGCCGCACGTGTTATGGCTGCCAGACGGTCGCACACCATCGGCGCCATCATTCCCACCATGGAAAACGCGATCTTTGCGCGTGGACTTCAGGCCTTTCAGGAAGAGCTGCGCCAGCATGGCTATACCCTGCTTGTCTCTAGTTCGGCCTATCAGCCTGAGATCGAAGAAGAGCAGATACGCAACCTGGTTGCACGGGGGGCGGATGGGTTGCTGCTGATCGGGCATGATCGAGACTCGCGGATCTATGACTATCTCGCAAAGCGCAGGATTCCGGTTCTGATAGCGTGGTCGTTTCAGGCAGACGCACCAGTCCCTTCGGTCGGATTTGACAACCGTGCGGCCATGGCCGAACTGGCAAATCAAGTGATCAAGCTGGGTCACCGAACCCTGGGTATGATTTCTGGTGTCAGCACCGGAAACGACCGTGCCCGACTGAGGATCGAAGGGGTGCAAGAAGCAATGCGCCGCAACAATATCCCAAATGACCGGCTGACGATCGTAGAAACGCCATATGAAATCGAAAACGGGGCAGAGGCGTTTTCCCGTCTGATGTCGCGGCAAGATCGACCAACAGCGGTGCTGTGCGGGAACGATGTTCTGGCTATCGGTGCCTCGCGCCGGGCCAAAGAGATGGGGCTTAGAGTTCCTCAGGACGTATCCGTCACAGGCTTCGACGATATCGAACTGGCGCAGATCACCGATCCAGGCTTGACGACCGTGCATGTCCCACATCGGGAAATGGGTCGACGGGCTGCGCTGGAACTGGTTGGATTGATCGAAAAGCCCACCGAAAGTTGCAATGTACAGTTGCGAACCAATTTGGTCGAACGCCAATCGCTGGGGCGCCCCGGCTGACTTCAGGCAGCCTCGTTCTCCATGGTGCGAAACTCACCTTTCAACCAGGCGTGACTTGCGCACATCGGGTCGGTAAAATGTTGACGGATAAGCTTTCCCATCGCTCTCTGGATTAGCTTCGAAGTGGTCTCGGGGTATACGTCGGTCGTGAATAAAGACACTGTTCTTACAAAGTTTCGGCCGGGAAATGGCACCACCCGAACTTGGTCGTGAAATCTGTGGGCCCTATGAAAACTTGCGGCCGTGGTGATGGTCCAACCGGTGCCTTCAGCGACCAATCCTATGATCGACTGATTGCATTCCAGTTCGAACCTGTTGGGCAGATCAAATTTACCTCGCCTGAGCTGTATCTCAATTTGCTTGCCGATCACGTAATCACGCGAATAGCGCAGCAACGGCAATTCTGCGTTTGATGAAAACATCTCCTCGGGCATGCCACTGAACGCTCCGGGCAAAACAACGATAAAAGGGTCGCGCATCAATGGGTATTCGATCAGGCCCTCGGTCCGTTCGAACGGTCGGGTCGCCACCCCTGCATCCAGCTTGTGTTCCTGTAACTTGGCAATGATCTCATGGCTGGGGCGTGTGAAATGCCGAAAACTGCAGCGCGGCAAAGCATGCGCAAGAAACCGAAACAAGTCTGGCGAGATTTGATTGTCGAAATCATCAATCAGTGCCAGCCTCAAATCCGTCGCATGGCGCCAGTTACCCGACCGGATCTCCGCCTCGGCCTTTTTCAAAACGATCAGCCCATCGCGGACATGGCGCGCATAGACTTCACCGGCAGGTGTCAGACCCATTGGACGACGCCCGTGATCCACCAAATCAATGCCCAACGCGGTCTCAAGGCTTCGTAGGTGATTGGAAACTGTGCTGATAGACAAACCGGTTTCCGATGCGACCTGTTGGATCGATCCTGACTTTGCGACCAACTGAAAAACTTCCAGCCAGCGGAGGCTTAGCGACTTTGGCACATTTACAGTCCGTTGTTTCGATTACATCAAAACTAGCGAAACAAAGAACGCCCCTCATTGCAATGAGGAACTTGCAACCCGTTCTGCGTCAAGCCCGGAGCCTGCTATGGCCCGGGTCATAGGGCGAAGGTGCGATCACCGTTGCGTTGACCCGTATTCCACAGTGATCCAACTCTATCTTGCACCCGATTTCTGCAAGTGACGGATCGACAAATCCATGGGCAAGATTGAGGCCGGTGCGATGTCCCCACTCGCCCGAGGTGATTGTTCCGACAACCGTGTCACCCAGCATCAGCGAAGCTCCGGCATGGGCAGATCCCTGTTCGGTTTCCAACCGGAGCGGCACGAGTTTTCTCCGCGGCCCATAAGCATCACGGTTCAGCAGGGCATCGCGCCCGATGAAGTCGCCCTTTTCCAACCTCACAAACCGATTCAGTCCTGTTTCAAAAGGATTAAACTCGGTGATCAAATCAGCCTTCCAGTGCAGGAACGTCTTTTCCATCCGCATGGAGTCGATCGCCCGAGCGCCAAACAACTTGAGGCCGAAGCGCTCTCCAGCCCGCCGCAGCGCCAGATATGCGCTATAAAGCGAAGGGTTGGGAACGTGGATTTCATATGCCAGTTCGCCAGAAAAACTTACCGCCATCACCGTTGCCGGAGCGAAGCCAACAAAGCACTCCCTGACGCTCAGCCATGGAAAAGCTGCCGGGGACCAATCACCGCGCGCGCAGGACGCCAGCACGTCACGTGATTTCGGGCCGGCAAGGATCAGAATGGTGTAGTCGTTGGTCAGACTGCGTAAATGCACGTCTTCATCGGGGTGGCGGTTCTGCTTTAGCCAATCCATATCGTGGAATTCACTTGCCGCCGCCGAGCCATACCAGACCCGGGCAGGGCCGCGATCGCTGGCGGGCAGGTTCGCCACAGTCGCTTCGGCTTTGACCATCCCGTGATGGTTCAAAAGATAGCCCAGCCCAACCCTGCCGTCGCGGCGCGTGACAGCACCGCAAAACAGACGATCCAGAAAGGCATGCCGATCCGCGCCGGTAATCTCGATACGGTTGAAACCATTCACCTCGGACAATCCGACATTGGACTGAACATTTGCCACCTCGGCCCCGACCAGATCATAGGTTTCGTCAAAATCGAAACTGAGGGTCGGTTCAAAGCTGGGGTCAGGCTTGATGTAATCCACCCTTTCCCATCCATTGACGACAGTGAATTCGGCGCCCTCGGCCGCCAGAACCGGGGTCAAAGCAGTGGTCTTAGCAGGCCTCCCCGCGGGGCGGTGTTCATGCGGGAGATGAAAGCGAAATTCGTTTTGATAATCCTCAACCGCCTTCAGTGCCGTCAGTTCGACATTCGCATGGTCGGTGAACCTGCGCGGGTCCAGACACCAGGTGTCATAACAGGCCTCTCCATGCACAATCTGCTGGGCCAACAGCCAACCATGGCCACCGCCCTCACCCAATCCAGCCCGCAGGCCGATGATACAGAAGGCGTTGCGCTTGCCCGGGATCGGCCCGACAAGTGGTGCACCATCAATCGTATAGGTTATCGGCCCGTTGACGACCGTGTGAATCCCGGCCTCTAACAGCGCAGGCATCCGAGCAAAAGCGCCTTCCAGTACATCCGACACGCGGTCCAGATCGTCCGGGCAAAGCGCATTTACAAAATTTGGATCGATCCCGTCCATGCCCCAGGTCTTGCAGTCCTGTTCATAGAACCCCAGCAAGAGGCCGTTCTTTTCTTGTCGACAGTAGAAATCGCTGATCGGACATCGCAGCAAAGGCATTCGTTGGCCGGCATCGCGGATTGCAGGAATTTCTTCCGTCAGAAAATACTGATGCTCCATCGAGGCCACGGGGTGGTGCACCCCCATCAAGGCGCCCACTTCGTTCACACGATATCCGCAGGCATTCACCACGATGTCACAGTCGATATCACCGTGTTCGGTCTGCACCGTCCAGGTGTCATCCTTGTGTTGGGTCAACCCGACAACCGGGGTATTCCGGTACACCTCGGCCCCGGCCAAACGTGCAGCCCGGGCCAACGCCTGACACAGCTGAGCCGGATCAATATCCCCGTCCAAAGGATCCCACAGCCCGCCAATTAGGTTTTCGGTCGAGATCAGAGGGTGCCGCCGAGCGCATTCTTCGGCATCAATAACCTCGAAATGGACATCCATCCCCCGGGCCATCGACGCGAAATGGCGGTATCCCTGCATTTGCGCTTCGGTATTCGCCAGCCTGATCCCGCCATCGCCGTGGTGATAGTTGATGGGATAGTCCGGGTTGGCAGCCAGGTCTTGGTACAGCTTGATCGAATGGGATTTCAGCCCAACCATGGTTTGGTTTGTTCCGAAATTCGTCACCTGCGCCGCGGAATGCCATGTGGTACCAGAGGTCAACTCGTTTCGTTCGACCAGGACGACATCTGCCCATCCTTCTTGCGTCAGGTGATACAGAGTTGAGCACCCTGCGATCCCGCCACCAATTACCACTACTTTTGTCCGCGACTTCATTGGCTTTGCTCCTCTGAACCCCAATAGGTTTTGCTGAAAACAGGTCTTCGCAACAGCTTACGAATGGCTTGTGCTGAAAAATCGAAACTACGATTGAGGATTCTGAAAGGCGCATTTCCCTTTTGCAGAGACCCCGCATCGCCCTTTACGGTTCCGGGACTTCTGACATGAAAAGGATTGGGCGTTGTCAAAGGGCAGTAAAAGAAGCGGTCGAAATGCGCGTCTTGCGCAACGCGCAGCAGAGCCCGCCATAGATCCGTGCCCCCCCGGGCAAGCCGGTGGTCGCTTTCAACCTTTGACACAATCCGAAGTCAAACAAATATACAATACCGCCTTAAGGCTTCTGGAAACTCTCGGCATGGGCGAGGTCCCGGACAGGCTGGCCAACGATCTGCGGTCAGCCGGTGCACAATCCGGACAGCAAGGGCGGCTGCTATTTCCTCGAAACATGGTTGAAGGCGCTATTGGGTCCGCTGCCAAGACTATCTCGTTTCATGGCCGGGACGAAGCGCGCTCGATCGAAGTGGGCGGAAATCGTGTGTTCTTTGGCACCGGCGGTGCGGCGGTGCAGACGCTGGATCTGGAGAGCGGTCACTATCGCCCCTCCACGCTGGCCGACCTGCATGATTTCACGCGGCTTCAAGATACGCTGGCCAATGTCAGCTGGTTCACGCGCTGCTGTGTCGCAACCGATTTGCCCGATGTTTTCGATCTGGATGTGAACACAGTTTACGCGCTGGTGCGCAATACCACCAAACCGATTGCCACATCGTTTACCCTTGCCGAACATGTGGCCCCGATCGTCGAAATGCTCGACATCGTTGCAGGCGGGCCGGGTGAGTTCGCCAAGCGACCGTTTCTGAAGGCCCATATCAGCCCGGTGATTTCACCGCTGCGCTATGGCGAGGATGCGGTGGACGTTGTCTATGAATGTATCGCCCATAACATCCCGATGTCCTGTATCACCGCCGCACAGGCGGGCGCCACTGCACCGGCGACACTCGCCGGGTTTCTGGCGCAATCTTTGGCCGAGACGCTGGCCAGCCTTGTCATGGTCAATGCGATCAAACCCGGTTTTCCGATGGTGTTTTCCAACTGGCCTTTCATCGTTGATTTGCGCACGGGTTCTTTCGCAGGCGGCAGTGGCGAGACCGCCATTCTAAACGCGGCGTCGGCGCAGATCACCAACGCACTGGGGCTGCCTTCGGGTGTGGCCGCCTCGATGACTGATGCGAAAGCTGTCGACGCACAGTACGGAGCCGAGAAAGGAATGACCTCGCTCGCTGCGGCGCTGGCTGGCGGCAATCTGATCTACGAAAGCTCGGGCATGACCGCTTCGTTGCTGGGCGCCAGTTTCGAAGGGTTCGTTCTTGACGACGAAATGCACTCTCACACCTATCGCGCTTTGCGCGGCATCGAAGTGACCGACGAAAACCTGGGATTCGACGCCATTTGTCATGCGGTACTGGGCGACGGTCATTTTCTGGGAAGCGCCCACACCTATGCTGCGATGGAACGGGATTACTTCTATCCAGCGCTGGCTGACCGGAACGAACCTCGGACATGGCAGACCGATGGGGCCGCCGATGCGTGGACGGTTGCCCGCCGGCACGCAAAGGACATCCTGGCACGACATCATCCGCAATACCTGACCGAAGAACAGGACGCTGAAATCCGCAGACGGTTTCGCATTCTGTATTAGACTTACGTCGACCGACTCTAGCCAGTAGGCTTGCAGCACATACACTCAGATGAGGCCCTCATGACAAATCCCTTCTTTCAGCCGGTCTCGGCAATGGAGCTTGCGCGTTTCGCTGGTGTCCCCACGTTCATGCGCCTTCCCGAACTGACCCCCAAGGACGACCGGATCAACGAAGTTGATATTGGGATCATCGGGATCCCGTGGGATGGCGGCACCACAAACCGCCCAGGCGCGCGGCACGGGCCTCGGCAGTTGCGCGACTATTCGACCATGATCCGCGCAATGAACCCGGTCACCGGTGTAGCCCCTTTTGCCATGGTGAATTGCGCCGATCTGGGTGATGTCGCGCCGAACCCGGTGGACATCGAAGACACCATGAACCGAGTCACGTCTTTCTATGACGATCTGACCGAACGGGGCATAACGCCGCTAACCGCGGGCGGCGACCACCTGACCACCCTGCCCGTCTTGCGCGCTCTGGCCAAGTCGGAGCCATTAGGCCTTATTCAATTCGACAGCCACACCGACCTGTTCGACAGCTATTTCGGTGGCTACAAATACACCCATGGCACACCGTTTCGTCGTGCCGTTGAAGAGGGCCTTGTAGACCCCAAGCGCTTTGTCCAAGTCGGCATACGCGGGACGGCCTATAACACAGACGATATCGATTGGGCCGAGGCACAGGGCATCCGCATCATCCGCATCGAAGAACTGTTCGACCGCGGCATTGACGATGTCATGGCGGAGGTGCGGGAGATCGTCGGAACAGGTCAGACCTATTGCACCTATGACATCGACTTTGTGGACCCCACCTATGCCCCCGGCACCGGCACGCCAGAGATCGGCGGGCCGAACAGTTTTCAGGCGCAGCAGGTGATCCGCCAGTTAAGCGGCGTCAATCTGGTCGGCGCTGATCTGGTTGAGGTCGCGCCCCCCTTCGATGCCGCTGGGGGCACGGCCTGGCTGGGCATCTCACTGATGTTCGAGCTACTGTGTGTTCTGGCACAGGCCGTAGACGCCCGCCGCTAACCGGTGTTTTCGGCAATCATCGAGATCATCTCGAACATCACCGCCGCCGCGGTCAGGGCGGTGATGTTGTTGGGGCTGTCCTTAGTCGGCATCATGCAAACAACGTCACCGCCGACAATGTTCAAACCGCGCGCGGCACGCAGGATACCCACGGCCTCATCAATATCGAACCCCTTTTCGCCCGGTTCCAGATTAGAAACCGCCGGAGCGATTGTCGGATCAAGGCAATCCAGATCGAAGGTAATATAGACCGGTCGTTCGCCTAGAACCTCTTTGGTCTGCGCCACTACATCTGCAAGCCCGCGCTGACGGAATTCGCGCATGGTGACGATGTTGTACCCATAGTCGTAAGAAGGCTGCAGCCAGTCCAGGCTGCGCGGATGGCCTCGCAGGCCGATTTGCATCGAACGGGCTGGATCAACCTGCCCCTGATCGGCCAGATAAGCCCCCCAATGGGCTGCCGATTTCTTTGCCCCCAAAAAGTGATCGACCTTTGTAAACACATCCGTATGGGCATCCAGATGCAGAAAACTAATCGGCTCTCCTCCGGCCAGCTTCCCACATCCCAGCGCCTGTACGATCCCGCCGGTAATGGAATGGTCACCGCCAACGGATACCGGGCGCGCACCTGCCGCATCTATGTCCTTGTAAAAGGCGGTAATGCGTTCGATGCAGTCTTCGTTGTCGTTGGCGCGCGGAAAGGGTACATCGCCGACATCGGCAATCTTGGCGCGGCTCCAGGGGTCGATCTCAAAAACCGAATGGACCCTGCGCTGTACCGCCGAGACATTCCGCAAGGCGCGCGGGCCCAGATGCTGATCCCTTTCGGTTGTCCCGTTTCCGGTCGAATGCGGCACACCAACAAGTGCAATATCCTGCCCCTCGGGTCCGATATTGGGGCAGCGAAACATCGTCGGTATGCCCCACCAGTACAAATTGTCCATCATGGACTGCTCATAGCGGTCGACCATTTCATCCTCCGGTAAAAAAATGCTCCCGGCCTGGGCCGAGGGCATAGAAGTTCAGATTCTTTCGTCTTCTCGCCGGAATGCGCCCTGAACAATACGGTCCATGACCATAGCAAGGAACAAAATGGCAAAGCCGCCCAACAGGCCGGGCCCCTTGGCTGCGTATTGCAACGCCTCAAGGATTTCCTTGCCCAGCCCTCCGCCACCGATCAGCGAAATAATCACCACCATCGATAGGCACATCAGGATGGTCTGGTTCACCCCGGTCATGATCGACGGCAAGGCCAGAGGTATCTCGACATCCTTCAGCAACTGCCATTTCGAGGCCCCAAAAGCCACAGCAGCCTCTTTGATACTGTCGGGCACCCCGCGCATGCCCAGCGCGGTCAGTCGGATGACCGGCGGCATGCCAAAGATGATCGTGGCCAGAATGCCGGGCGGGTTGCCGGTACCAAAGAAGGCGATAATCGGGATCAGATAGACGAAGGCCGGCAAAGTCTGCATCAAGTCCAGCACGGGCTCTGCCGCGCGGTAGGCACGCCTGGACTTGCCAAACCAAATGCCCAGTGGAATGCCAAAAACAACGCATAACAGCACCGCCGCACCGACCAGCGCCACGGTTTCCATCGCCACATCCCAATATCCCAGCAAGGCGATATAGGCCAATGAAGACGCCGTGAAGATCGCCACTCGGGGGCCTGCAGCCCGCCAAGCCGTCACACATATCACCAACATCACAACCGGCCAAGGCGACCCGATCAGCGCAATGGTCAGGGCATCCAGAACCGACCGAACCCCAGCGACGATCCCATCGAATACGTCCCCGCCAGCAAGAGCGGCGGCATCTATCTGCGCCTCCATCCAGCTTGCAAGGTTTGAAAACAGGGTCCCGCCGCCCTCACCCAATATCAGTGCGGACACTTCTTTTTCGGGGAATGCATCCAACATGGCCATCGACGCATTGACCGTGAATTTGTAGACAATCAACGGCCCAATCGCCGCAACAAGCACAGCCCCCAGCACCATATTTCGCCTGGACTGGCCACTTTCGGTACTATCCGGATCGGTCCGCCATTTTGAATACTGTTTTTCATAGACGCGGTCGGCATAGAAGCCCTGTGCCAGTTTGAAGACCAGCAGCATCAGCAATCCGGTGATCATGATGCTCAGCGCTTCAGACTGCGCGGCCGCGGCTTTTCCAAAGCTGGTATCGGCGGCTTTCTGTATATTCGCTGCCAGCTTGGTGAAACGGTCAATATCGGCCTTCTCTGTCGCATCGGCCGCTCGCGCCAGCAGCTCGTCGGCGCGTGCCTGCTGACGTTCGGCACGTTCCACCATGTCAGCGCCCGGATTGCCCCAGGCGCCACGCCCGATCTGAACCCAAGCGATGATTTCCAGGATCAGGAAGGTCCAGAACATCCCCCAGATGGCTCGTGATGCTGACCACAAAGGCCCCAGAACCGCGGCCCAGAGATTGAACGTATTCGGAACCGCACTGGTTGCATCATGGATCTTGTGAAACGCCTTGACGTAATAGTCCCCGTTCGGACCAGCAAACTCGTGAATGGACCGATCCAGTGCCTCATGGTCAACCTCGATATCCGAGGCGGCGGTGACTTTCACTTCGGTGGTTACATCAGTCATTCTTGCCCCCCTGAATTCCGCGCAGCAGGCGCGGTTTGGTGACGACGCCGACGTCTTGCCCTGCATCGGTGATGATCACCGGCAGGTCCGTGTTGACGGCAAGGTCGATCAGCTGATCCAGATCGGCCCCCTCATCCGCGCGCGGCGCGCCGTCGGTCGGGCCGGAATAGCTGTCCAGTGGCTCCATGATCGAGTGTGCCTTGACCAGTTTCAACTTGGAAATGCCCTGAACAAACTCGCGCACATAGTCATCAGCCGGGTTCATCACGATATCTTCGGGCGTACCGATCTGAACGATGACGCCATCTTTCATGATCGCGATGCGGTGGCCAATGCGGATCGCTTCGTCCAGATCATGGGTGATGAACAACGTCGTTTTCTGCAACTGGGCAACCAGCGCTTTAAACTGGTCCTGCAGTTGCAGCCGGATAAGCGGATCAAGCGCCGAAAAGGGCTCGTCCATCAACAGGATTTCCGGGTCCGAGGCCAGCGCGCGAGCGATCCCGACACGCTGCTGCATCCCGCCCGACAATTCCTTGGGCAGGCGGTCTTCGTACCCGGTCAGGTCCACCAGACCCAGCGCATGATCCGAGACGGCCCAGCGCTTGGATTTGGACACTTTTCGAATTTCCAAAGGATAGGCCACATTGTCTCTGACAGATCGGTGCGGCATCAGCGCCATATGCTGGAAAACCATCCCGATCTGCTGCGCGCGGATACGGCGCAGCTCAGCCTCGGATATTTTGGATACGTCCTGGCCCAGAATCTCGATCTTGCCTGAGGTCGGCTCGATCAAGCGGTTCACGTGGCGCACCAGCGTGGATTTCCCGGATCCCGAAAGACCCATAATGCAGAAGATTTCGCCGCGCGGGACTTCGAAAGACGCACCCTGTACGCCGACCACACAATTATACCTTTCAAGAACTTCAGGCTTTCCAATCCCTTCATCCCGTACTGCGGTCATGGCCTCCTCTGCCCGCGCACCGAAAATCTTCCAGACATCTGTCAGCTTAACGACTGTTTCGGTCATACTTGCCCCTTCAATGCAAAACAGGCCGCCAGGCATTCCCGGCGGCCTATCTGTAATTCAGTTCCGAGCGTTACCGATCACTCTGACATCCAGTTCAGAACCGCATCTTCGTTCGCACCGACCCATTCTTCGGCATATGCGAGCGGCTCTTTGCCATCTATGACAAGCGCATAAGTCATGGCCGAGACAGCGGCAGTATCCAGTTTCATGTTGGACAACAGCCGAGCAACCTCGGGGTACTCATCCTCAAGAGATTTGGCATAGTGAAGGTGCAGATAGGCCAAATCCCAGGCGACACCTGCTTCGGATTTCTCCAGCCAATCCGGATCATCCGTGGGCTGCAGGACATTCCATTTTGCCGCGTCATAGGCTGGCTCTTCCAGGATCTGAAGATCATGCAGTTCAAACACGTAATGCGGCGTATAGCAGAAACCCACCCAAGGCTCACCCGCTTTGATCGCGTTATCAAGGTTCGCATAGGCGACGGTTTCGTCTATCTCGGTCAGTTCCATGACTTGGTCATAGCCATATGATTTGGCCCGGATTTTCTCGACATTGGTCGACGCCCAGCCGGGGGCACCGATCCATACTTCGCCCTGCCCGTCGCCATTGCTGTCGAACAGTGCCGCGATGTCAGGATTGGTTAGGTCGTCAATGGACCGGATATCATTGGCATCAGCGGTCGCCTTGTCGACACACATTCCCTGAAATGCCTCAACGCCATTGGAATTGAAGGTAACTGTACCCTTTTCGGTTACATAGGTGTCATGCAGGTTCTGCTGGTTCGGCATCCACACTTCGGGGTGTACGTGCATGGCGCCGGAATCCATCGCCTCGAACACGATCGGGTTGGTGCCATTCTGAAGCTCGACCTCTAGCCCCAGATTTTGTTCGATCGCAACCTTTAGAATGTGCGCTGTTGCATTTACCGATGGCCAGTTCGGCACACCGATCACAATGTCAGCAGCAAAAGCAGGCACAGCGACCATCATCGACGCGCCTCCCAGTAACATATTGAGTTTGTTCATATTATTTCTCCGTGTTGGGCGTTCGAGGCGCTGTTCTTCTTACCCTCTGGGCAGCGGTACGCCTGTCAAACGACATCGGGATGACGTTCCATCCCCCTTTCTTAGCCAGTTACCGGGCGCGCCGGTTTGACAGGAAAATTCAAACATGCCGACACATGACCCATCAAGAACAACATGCCACAAATCGATATATGCGTCTTTCTCGAATATTAGTTTCGGTTTATTCTGATCTTGATCGATATGACGCCTGAAATAGGTGCAGCCGATTCTTGAGTGGGCTTGTCTGCCATCAATATCCCCTAAGCGGCGCCATCTCAGACAGGGGCACAGATTTTATCCAGTCAGTCCTCAGATCCCAGTACAAGATCCTGCTTCAGGATGAAGTCCCCAAACGCGTCCGTCAGCGTTTGAAAGCGCGAGCGTTGCGAGACATAAAGATACACCTGCCTTTGATCTTCGAGATCAGCTATAGGACGGAAGACGATAGCCTCAGGAAGAGACCGTGCAACGGTTTGCGGCAAAACCGTCACCCATTCCTCGGTGCGCACCAATGCGATCAGTGAATGGGTGTTCTGAATGGTCACACCGGCCTTCGAAATCGCCGCGTGAAACCGCGGGGACTGAACCAGATCGCACAGAGCATTGCGTATGAAGGGAACCGAAGCCACCTGTTCGATGGTTGGCATCTCCGATTGCTGTGCCAGCGGGTGAGCAGCCGTGCAAACCACCCCAAACCTGTCTTCGAACAAGGGCGTGGCTGTGACCCCGTTTAGCGCAAGATATCCGGATGCAATGCCGATATCCGCTTTTCCTTGCACAACCGCGTCCAGTACCTGCTGTGTATCGGTATCGCGGAGCTCGATCCTGATATCGGGGAAATGGCTATTCATGTGACTCAGCACCTTGGGAAAGGCAAGAGCCGCCACCGACGGCACAGACACGATCCGCAACAGGCCGTACTCTGCGCTGGCTATTGCCTCGATATCCTGAACTGTTTGATCGAACTGTCTGACCTGCTTCAAAGCCAAATCATGAACCTGCCGACCCACTTCTGACAGTCGATTTTTGCGCTCTCCCTCGAACAGCTTCTTACCCAGGTGCTCCTCAAGCTGCTTCAGCGTCATCGACACCGCCGATTGCGTTCGTCCAAGACGGTCGGCGGCCTCGGTCAGATTACCAGTCTGCACAACCGTGCAAAAACTGCGCAGTGTTTCAATCTTGATCGCCATACTTCAGTTTTTCTGCAATTTGTTTCATTTAATTGAGTTTGACTGATGTTCGCCAAAAAATCCATCCTAGGTCAAATGAAATCGCACTGGGGCGTAACGTGACACAACTGAATCTGATTGCTGGCGAATGGCTGGCAGGTGAGTCTGAAATCGAAAACCGCAATCCTTCGGACCTGAGCGATCTGGTCGGCATGTTTGCACAGGCCAGCGCTGACCAGCTTGAGGCGACGCTGGATCAAGCCCGTGTCGCACAGGCTGAATGGGCCGCCTATGGCATCGAAAGGAAGCAAGCTGTTCTGAACGCTATCGGCAATGAAATGATGGCCCGGGCCGAAGAACTGGGTAGGCTCTTGGCGCGCGAAGAAGGCAAGCCGCTGGCCGAAGGCAAAGGCGAAGTGTTCCGCGCCGGGCAGTTCTTTACCTACTACGCAGCTGAATGCCTGCGTCAAATCGGTGAGAACGCGGATTCTGTGCGCCCCGATATCGAAGTAGACGTTCGCCGCGAAGCTGTCGGCGTTGTCGCCATCATCAGCCCATGGAACTTCCCTACCGCGACTGCCTCGTGGAAGATTGCTCCGGCGCTGTGTTATGGCAACGCGGTTGTGTGGAAACCCGCCAACATCACCCCGGCATCCGCTGTCGCACTGACCGAAATCATCGAACGTCAGGACATCCCCAAAGGTCTGTTCAGTCTGGTCATGGGTTCGGGGCGCAGCATCGGGCAACGCCTGGTCGAAAGCCCCAAGGTCAATGCAATTTCCTTTACCGGGTCAGTCCCGGTCGGCAAGGGTATCGCAGCAGCCGCCATCCAGAACCTGACCAAAGTTCAGATGGAAATGGGATCAAAAAACGCGCTGGCTGTGATGGACGATGCCGATCTGGATCTGGCCGTTACTCTGGCATTGGGAGGAGCGTTTGGCGGCACCGGACAGAAATGCACGGCGTCTTCGCGCCTTGTCGTGCATGCGGGTATCCATGACGCGTTTGTCGAAAAGCTGGTGGCCGGTGCGCAAGCGATGAAGGTCGGCCACGCGCTGGAGGAAGGCGTGCAGATGGGTCCCGTCGTCAGCCAACAGCAGCTGAGCGAAAACCTGGCCTATGTTGATCTGGGCAAATCCGAAGGAGCCGAGCTGGCCTGTGGCGGAACCCGGCTGGAGATGCCTCATGACGGGTTCTACATGTCGCCGGGCGTGTTTCTGAACACCAACAACGACATGCGCATCAACCGCGAAGAAATGTTCGCACCCCTGACCAGTGTCATCAAGGTTGGCAGCTATGACGAAGCGCTGAGCGTCGTCAACGACACCAACTTTGGCCTGACCTCGGGCATCGTGACCAAATCGCTGGCCCGCGCCACGCATTTCCGTCGCAATGCGCGCACTGGTGTTGTAACTGTGAACCTGCCCACTGCAGGCACCGATTACCACGTGCCTTTTGGCGGCCGCGGCGACAGCTCTTACGGGCCGCGCGAACAGGGTAAGGCTGCGGCCGAGTTCTATACCACGGTCAAAACCGCCTATATCAGCGCGGGCCCCGTGTGATGCGGATCGACGGGCTACAATATGCCAACTGGTCGGAAAAGATTTTCCGCCAACTGCGTGACGGGGGCGTGGACGCGATCCACGTCACCATCTCGTACCACGAGAACTTTCGCGAAACGGTTCTGAATTTCGAGAAATGGAACCGCTGGTTCGAACAATACCCGGACCTGATCATGAAAGGGCGCTGGGCCAGCGATATCGATACGGCTCGTAAAACGGGCCGGACGGCTGTGTTCTTTGGCTTTCAGAACCCCTCGCCCATCGAAGACGATATTGGGCTGGTCGAAATCCTGCACGATCTTGGCGCCCGTTTCATGCAGCTGACCTATAACAACCAGTCCTTGCTGGCGACCGGCTGTTATGAGGCCGAAGACACAGGCATCACCCGTATGGGCAAGCAGGTGATCAAAGAGATGAACCGTGTAGGTCTTGTAGTGGACATGAGCCATTCGGCGGACCGTTCCACCATCGAGGCCGCAGAATGGTCCGAGCGTCCCATAGCCATCACTCACGCGAACCCGTATGATTGGTCGCCCGCGCTGCGTAACAAGCGTGACGATGTCATTCGTGCAGTGACGGAAAATGGCGGGATGCTTGGCTTTTCGGTTTATCCCCACCATCTGAAAGATAAATCCGACTGCACGCTGGACAGTTTTTGCGAGATGATCGCACGCGCCGCCGACAAATACGGCGCGCAGCATCTGGGGATCGGCACAGACCTGTGTCAGGATCAACCCGACAGCATTGTGGAATGGATGCGGGTTGGCCGCTGGACCAAGGAAATCGACTATGGCGAGGGATCCGCTTCGGCACCAGGCTTTCCGCCCATGCCGGGCTGGTTTCATGACAACCGAGATTTTGGGAACATCGAACAAGGGTTACGCGCGACCGGCCTGAACGATGACGAAGTGGCCGGGATCATGGGCAGGAATTGGTATCAGTTCTTCGCCGAAAACTTCGTCCCACAAGGGTAACACTATGAATACACGCGTGCAGACTGAAAATGTCAGACGTGATCCCGCGATGGTCATGCGGCTGTCGCGGCTGGGCTCGCTGCATCAATGCCGTCTCAGTTTCATGCGGCAACTGACCCGCCGTATGGCGCAGGAAAACTGGAGTTTTTCCCGCCCTGCGTTCGAGATTGACGAACACGGAGTTGGCCATGCGGTCTATACCGCGCAAGGCCCTGATCACGCATATTCTCTAGTGGCGTTTGCCCATGATCTGCCGCCCGAAAAACGCTCGGACCGGGTCATCGCCGAGGCCTGGGATGCCACCTTCGCGCTATTTGACGGCATTCCGACGGCGGATGATATTCACCGCCTGTCGCAAAACGTACCAGTGCAAGAGGCCGGGCGCGTCAGCGAGTCAGAACTGTCATTGTCGCGCGCCAACCGGTCAGTCCGCCTGTGGGCACATGTGGTCGACCGTCTGGCCGCTGGTCAACAACCCGATCTGGAACAGATTTATCAGGTTGGCTACCTGATGCGGACAACCGCCGTGTATGGTTCCGGCAAGTTTGGGGCTGCAGATCGCGAGAAAACAGCCAGTCGCCCCGAGGTCAACGGCCCGTTCCAGACCGAGATGTTGTCGGTCTACCTGACCCGGACCTTTGTGCGCGATCTGGTGCAGCATATGGCCCAAGTGAAGGGCGGCGATCAAACCGCGCAGTTAGATCCTCAGATCGCCAGTTGGCTCGGCATTGGCAATTCCACAGGTCTGGGCATGGCACCGTTCATCGTCAACCATCCGATCTTGTTCAACAACTGGATCATCGCGCGAGAGGAAGCCATCGCCCGCGTACGGTCGCTCTTGACCGCCTCGGAAGATGAGGCCCGTCAATTCCGTGGCATCTATGATCGTAGCAAACTCTCGATGTCCTGGTGGCAGTCTGAGCATCCGGTCCAGCGCGATAAGCTGGCGGCGCTCAACAACGATCTGCAGGCAATCTCTGGGTATCTGGACAGGGATGATCTGACGCAGAACCAACCCTGGGATCGGTTGATCCTGTGGTCGCAATCCGCGCTGAGCGAGGAGGGCCAGGAACTGCTCGCCTCGCTTATCCTTGAGCCCTATGGCGAATTGGTCGATGGGCTGAGCTGTTGTATGGCCGACAGTAATTCAAGTGCCCATGTGATTGATGGATCAATGTCGGTAGGCGCTGCGCGCGATCTGATCAGTAACAGTTTTGGCTGGGCCTTGGATCTGGATTGGAACGCAGCGGAAAACTGTGCGCGGGCCTGGTATGTCTCCGAGGAGAAGCTGGAGCCGCGACTGGGTGAGCGCTTTGAGGAACCGATAGCCGGTTACGAACAGCCCCTTGCCCCGGCCCGTGACGCCGCGATGGCGTTTAAGGCACTTGCCGAATGGGATACTCGCTCCTCCGTTGCAGAGTTTCTGCTGCGCCATCCTGAACATCGCCACACCCTGCGCCGCGCTCAAATGAGCCGAGTAGCCCCCTATGGTGAAATCCACGACAACACGATTAGCGCCGCTGTCCTGCCTATCGACATGCTTCGGGCCAAGCTGTCGTTTTTTGGGGCAACGCATTTTGACCCCCGGTCGGACCGCTGGGTGCGGATCTGCATGTATTCCGGCGCACCATATCCTGATGAGCTAACGCCGGAAAATGCCGATCTGTGGGTTTATCCGGAGTTGCCGCAATGACCTATTCACTGAACGAGATCGAAGCCACCTCTAAACGCGCTGCCCGAGGGGCAGGGTATGCCTGGGGCCTGGCAGAGGAGGCCGCCAAGGCCACACGCTGGTTGTGCGGGCATGGGCTGGACGGGACGGCAGAGCTAGCCCACCTGCTGGATTTGAGTTTGGCTGCGGCGCCGGCAGATCACAGACCAGATGCGATGCAGGGCCCATGGCAGGGCAAGGGCGCTTTGTGCCCTCTGGCCACTGGCACCTTGCTGTCGGATTGTGCCGAACAGCTGCGCGCCGGACCGGTTGAGATGGCCAACATTGCAATCCCTGCCCTGTTACTGCCCTTTGCTGCCTATGCGGCACGTGAACTCAAGGGCTGTGTGGTGCTTGATTGTGATGGGCATCTGGCGGCATGTGATGGGTATTCCGTGTCGACCCCAGATACCTTACCCGCCCAGGCGCGCAGGCTGGTGGTTTCGCTGGGGGAACAGCGCACAGGCCCCCGCCCACATCAGACCCGCGCCGCCCCGACTGATCAGGCTTGGGCAACGCTGAATCGCTTTGCCCACCGCACCTATGCCCCCGCAACCGAGGAATCCCGCCTGCTGGGTGCAGGGGCCGGGCTTTCTGATAATGACTGATGAGGTACTGATTTGACCGAGACCCGGACCCTTACACTGAACGAAATCGAAGACCTGTCGTTTCGCGCGCTTGTTGCTGCCGGGACTTCACCGGAAAACGCCCGCCCGCTGGCGGTTGCGACCGCGGCAACCGAGGCGGACGGCGTGGCAAGCCATGGGCTGGCCTATATCCCGATCTATTGTGAGCATGTCCAATGTGGCAAGGTCGACGGGCTTGCCAAACCGGTCATGACACGGCCCAAGCCAGGTGTAGTTACCGTAGATGCCGCAACCGGATTTGCCCATTCAGCCATCGATCTCGGGTATGAGACGCTGATCACCGCTGCGCGCGAACAGGGCGTTGCCGTGCTGAGCATCTGCAACAGCTATAACTGCGGCGTGCTGGGCTATCACACCTATCGTCTGGCACAGGCCGGGCTTGTCGGGCTTGGTTTTACCAACGCGCCAGCCTCGATCGCGCCATCGGGTGGCGCAAAGCCGGTTGTAGGGACCAACCCCTTTTCCGTTGCCGTACCCGGTACAGATGGGCAACCCGCCCTGCTGATCGATCAAAGCGCCAGCACAATCGCCAAGAGCGAGGTCATGAAACATGCCAGAGAAGGAAGGCCGATCCCCGTTGGGTGGGCATTGGACGCCGAGGGCAATCCGACCACTGATCCCAATGTGGGCCTCAAGGGCTCCATGGCACCTTCTGGTGGGTACAAGGGCGTCGGTGTGGCCCTTCTGACCGAAGTTATGGCGGCCGCTCTTACAGGGGCCACTCTGGGCATCAACGCCTCGCCCTTTTCAGGAACCGCTGGCGGCCCGCCCAAGACCGGACAGTTTTTCATTGCGATCGACCCTGTGGCGACATCGTCGTCGGGTGGCTTTGCTCAGGGCATCGAGGAACTCGTCGGCGCCATTCGATCGCAAGACGATGCACATTTGCCTGGCGATGGCCGACGCGCAAAACGCGTCGCATCGGCCACACAAGGCGTGGCTGTAAATATTGCGACCCTTGAAAAGATCGAGACCATCTTGGGATAAGCCGGTTTTATTAGCCCGCAATCAGATTCTTTCTGGTTCGGGCACCCTTACTCAAACCTTCTGACCCAGCACCAATTTTCAGAACGGCTTCCAGGCCTTTAGCCAAAATTCGACCCGGACGCAGCAGGCTCATTTTTCGTATTTCATGCTTTAGCGCAGAAAAAAACGGGGTTGACTCAAATCGCACTCCATATTTAGTTCGGTAACAGAACGAATAAATGGAATCGACGTGGCAACGCAGACAAAAATCTCTCGACGAATGTCTCAAAGTGCGGTCGTTCAGGCGATTGCGACCTATGGGCCCATTTCGCGCGCCAGCGTGTCGAAGCTGACCGGTCTTTCGAAACAGACAATCTCGGAAATTGTCGGAAACCTAGAAAGCGATGGCTGGGTGCGGACAGTCGGTCAGACCGAGGGGCATGTCGGACGCCGCGCCGTGGTATATGAAATCGCTCCGGATGCAGCAACGGTCGCCAGCGTCGATCTGGGTGGAACAAAGATCAGGGTCGCATTATGCGATCTGACCGGTCGCGTTCTGGCCGAGCGCGTAGAGCCGACAGAACAAAGCGGCGGCAGACAAGTGGTCGATCAGGTTGCCCGTATGGTTCGCGCAACCGCAGACGATCCCCAATGCCCGTCAGGCGAATTGAAAATAGCTGTCGTCGGTGTCCCAGGCGTGCCGGACAGCAAGAGCGGCGCGGTCCTGATGGCGCCTAACATAACCGGGCTGGATCAGATTGATCTTGCTGGCACTTTGAACGAACGGCTTGGGATAGAAATCCTTGTCGAAAATGACGTCAACCTTGCCGCTCTGGGTGAGCATTGGATGGATCATCGAAGCGACCAGGATGATCTGGTCTTCGTTTCCGTCGGAACCGGAATTGGTGCCGGAATCGTCGTCGGAGGTGTTTTGCTGCGTGGCGCATCTGGTGCAGCTGGCGAAATAGGTTTTCTTCCCTTTGGTGCCGATCCGATTGCAAAGGAAAGCCATACTATAGGCGCACTGGAACGCGTAACCGCCACCGATGCAATCATTGGCGAATACAGGATGCTTACGGGCAAAACTTGCTCAGTTCCTGCGATCTTTGAGGCTGCCAACAACGGCGACAAAGCAGCCGAGCAAACGCTGGACAATGTCGCTTATCAGATCGCGCGGGCTTCGGCGTCGATTGTAGCGGTCCTTGATCCGTCCCTTATCGTGATGGGGGGCTCTATCGGCGCGCGTGACGAGTTGATGCACCGGATCAGACGCTTTGCCGCCCAGTGCTACCCCCGTGAAATAGAGATCCAGCCCTCAAAGCTGGGTCCGCATGCTGCCCTTGCCGGAGGTGTGTCTATAGCCCTGTCGCACCTACATATTTCTCTTTTCGCCGAGGGTCAGAAAGGTGCCGAGATCAACGTACCACCTCCAGCGCTCGATACCTTCAAGGCAAGTATGTCATGACCGCTAAGGCTCTTTCAGAACGCTTGCGTCAAGAACAGGATGCTGATGCAGACCTAACTCTGTTGCGCAATGCCCTGTCCATCGAAAGCGTGACGGGCAATGAAACACGTTTTGCGCGTTTTCTGGACCAGCAACTTATGGCCCTGGGCCTGAATACCGGACGGGGCTGTTTCGCGGGTGAACGCGAAAATGTCTGGGGAATTGCTTCTGTGGAGGGTCCCAACCTCATGATTTTGGGCCATACGGATACTGTGCATGTCCGGGGCTGGGAGGAATATTGGGAAGACGATGCACGCAAAAATCCATTCGGCGCGGCCGAAAAGGACGGGCACATCTGGTCACGTGGGGCAAGCGACCTCAAGGGTGGGATTTGCGCTGCGATTGCCGGGTATCGCCTGCTGCAAAAACTTGGCGTTATGCCTTCAGCCAGTCTGACCTTTGCCTTCATCGGTGACGAAGAAAGCGGTGAACCTGACAGCGGCGTTAGCGCCGGGGCGAAAGATCTGGTTGGACGTATCAAGTCCGACGAAATCCCCCGTCCTGATTTCGCGATCTATGTCGAGCCAACGAGTTTGGACATTTATTCCGCCCAGATCGGGTTCTTTATCGCCGAGATCACGATAACTGGAAAAACAGCGTATTTCGGCCGACCCGAATTGGGGGTCGATGCATTGAAAGCAACGCATACGCTTCTGTCGAAAATCTGGGATCATGAAAAAGAACTGAACGCGGGCCCGCGTCATGACCTTGTCGGTGCCTCTTCTGTTCTGGTGACGCATATCAATGGCGGCGGGTTTATCGCAGTGCCCGGAGAATGCAGGCTCTCACTGATCCGGAAACTTAGACCTGGCGAAATGCTTGATGATGCAGTGGCAGCATTGGAAACAGCGCTTGGCCTGGATCGCCTACCTACAGGTATAGAGGTGTGCATCGACTACCCAGCCGGTCGTGATCATCCCAAGGGCGGCTCACCAGTTGAAAACGACCCCGATACTGAGGCGGTTCGCCTGTTGCAGAGCTGTGTACAGCAAACTTTGTCCCGAAAAGTAGAAATCGGCGGCGCGCCCTACTGGTCTGAGATGCCATTTTTAACAGAACAGATCGGCTGTCCAACCGTTTACTGCGCACCGGGTGATATCGCCGTGGCGCATACTTTTGAAGAACGAATTGAGGTCGAAGAATACCTCGCCGCCGTCCGGGCCTTTGCGCTTTTCATAGCGCAGTTCGGTGCGTCGGACACGCTCGTAATGCATCCAACCTGAGGAGGACAAACATGTCACTTGTTAGAAGCACATTTGCCGCTACCGCGATGTTCGCGCTGGCGGGCAGCTTATACGCCGAAACCATCGGTCCAGCGGGGGAAAGTGCCACCCCTTCATCAATGGTTGTTGTCGCTGATGATGATGTCGAAAAGGTGAAAGAGGCTGGATATTCAGCTGCTTTGCTGTGGCATGACCAATCCGACTTTGTGAATGCGGTAACAGCAGGTGCCAGCGATGAATTTGCGCGTCTGGGGATCGAGGTCGTTGCCGTGACAAGCGCAGGATTTGATGCTGCAAAACAACGTAGCGATATCGAGACGGTCATGGCCAAATCGCCCAATATCATTCTGTCGCTTCCTCTGGACCCGGTGACCTCTGCCGCAGCATTTGCAGAGGCAAAAGAGGCCGGAGTTGCCCTAAGTTTCCTCTCGAACCTGCCGGCCGGCTACAAGCACCCGGACGACTATGCGGCAATCGTGACGGATGATCTGTTTCAGATGGGCAAACAAGCGGCGGATGCGCTTGCGGCTGCCATGGGCAATGAAGGAACAGTTGGATGGATTTATCACGACGCAGATTATTATGTGACCAATCAGCGCGACAACGCTTTCAAGACCACGATTGAGAACGACTATCCGAACATCACAATCGTTGCAGAACAAGGCATTTCTGATCCTGCGCGCGCCGAAGAGATTGCCAATGCTATGCTGCTGAAAAACCCAGACCTGGGTGGAATCTACGTAACCTGGGCTGGTCCGGCAGAGGGTATTCTTGCAGCGCTGCGGACGAACGGAAACACCTCGACCAAGATCGTGACATTGGATCTGTCAGAGCCGATTGCCCTTGATATGGTTCAGGGTGGGAATGTCGCGGCGATTGTTGCCGATGAAGCCTATGAACTGGGGCGTGCAATGGCCGCCAGTGCCGTGCTCGACCTGCTGGGCGAGGACGTACCATCCTTTGTTGTAGCCCCTGCATTGACAGTGACAGCGGACAACGTTGCCGATGGATGGCAAAACTCGCTGAATATTGATGCACCAGCCAGTCTGACATCGAAGTAGAGACCTGATGGGCAGGTCGCCTCTGGCGACCTGCCGCAACCGGATATTCCCAGAGGCATCCATGGAACAGGCTTTTCAACGTATGCGCGACTTGGATCTACAGCGCTGTGTCATTTATTTCGGCTTTCTTGCGATCTTTCTGTTTTTTGGGATCACTCTCTACGATGACGGGTTTCTGACCAGTCGGAATCTGACAAATATCGTCCTTCAGACAGCCCCAGCCACGATCATGGCCATCGGATTGGTCTTTGCCCTGTCAGCCGGAGAGATCGACCTGAGTTTTGGCTCTGTCGTAGCTGTTGCAGCCCTCTCGGCAGCTGTTGCGATGCAGAACGGCCCAATGATCCTGGGTGTCGCAGCGGGGCTTGGCGCAGGCATTCTGATCGGCGCGTTCAATGGTGCATTGGTGGCCTATCTGCGGTTGCCATCATTTCTGGTGACCTTGGCCACCATGGGGTTATTTGCCGGAATTGCGCGTTCGATGACCGATCTGCGATCCATTCCTGTCGTTAACGGGATTTTCACCGGGGTCTTCGGCTCGGGCAAGCTGTTTGGTGTACCTTCACTTGTCATCTGGACCGTGATTGCAGTGCTGATTGGCCATGTCATCTACCGACACACACGTTTTGGCGCACACGTTCTGGCCGTTGGGGACAATGCCCGCGCAGCCCAAGTCTCTGGCATCAGGGTTCCCCGTATCCGGCTGATGGTTCTGACCTTGTGCGGCGCAACCGCTGGGCTGGCTGGTTTGCTCTATGCCGGGCGTATTCAAGCCGCCAAATATACAATGGGCGAAAGCGATCTGATGACGGTCATTGCCGCTGTCATCGTAGGTGGCACTGCGCTTAATGGCGGCAAGGGATCCATAATAGGTGCGCTTTTGGGCTCGCTCATGATGGGAATGCTGAATAACGGGCTGATCCTGATGGGGCTTCAGGTCTCGGACCAGATGATCGTACGCGGGCTGATCATACTGATCGCCGTAGCAATTTCACTCCGCGAAATCCGCCGATAGACACCGGAGCAACCCAATGTTTCTTGATCTTCTCATACGCCGCAACCCCAAGTTCATCGAGGCCGCCATGGCCTTGCATCAACAAGGGAAGATCCCCGCAAACGCCTATGTGCTTGACCTGGATGCCGTCGAACGCAACGCGCGCCTTTTCTCTGATGTGGCCCGTGGGCATGGCCTTACAACTTTTGCCATGACCAAACAGGTGGGCCGCCATTCCGGCTTTTGTCAGGCGGTCATACGCGGTGGCATCAGCCGGTCCGTCGCCGTGGATATGGCCTGCGCCTTGGCATGTGACCGCGCTGGCTTAAGGACAGGTCATTTGGGTCACCTTGTACAGGTGCCCCGCCAAGAAGCTCTCTTCGCCGCAGCCAAACTACGCCCGGACTATTGGACGGTATTCTCGGACAACAAGGCAAAAGAGGCGGCAGACGCCTCTGCTCGGGCCGAGAGAGAACAGGCACTGATGGCGCGCATCCAGACTGAAGGGGATACGTTTTATCGTGGCCACGAGGGGGGATTTGACGCGAATGATATCCTGGCGGTGGCCGACCGTTTGGATGCGCTGCAGGGCGGGCGCTTTGCAGGCATTACGACCTTTCCCGCCCTGCTTTTCGACCAGGATGCCCGCAAGGTTGTGCCGACCCCAAACCTCCACACGCTCAACGTGGCTGCAGAAGCTCTGGCGCGTGCTGGGCGTACGGAGATCGAAATCAATGCCCCCGGAACGACATCTTCAGCTGTTCTTCCAGCATTAGCCGAAGCCGGGGCCACGCAGGTTGAACCGGGCAATGGCCTACATGGCACGACACCTCTCCATGCGGTAGAAGACCTTCCTGAGGATCCCGCCGTACTTTACCTTTCCGAGGTCTCGCACCATCACGGCGGGAAAGCCTATTGCTTTGGCGGCGGGCTCTATATCGATCCGGTTTTCCCGAAATACCAGGTTCGGGCGCTGGTAAGCAGCAGCCCGACAATCAGCCGGTCAGTCCTGCGAAATGTCGAAATTCCTGATTATTCCGCAATAGATTACTACGCCATGATCGACAGCGACAGCGATCAAAACCCCGCACCAGGCGACACGGTTGTCTTCGGTTTCCGTGGGCAGGCCTTTGTAACCCGCGCTTTCGTTGCCGGGATAAAAGGCGTAGACAGCGGAATGCCAGAGCTTACCTCAATCGAAAACGGCTTTGGCGACCACGTCAGCTGGCCGGGAGCATTTGCGCAATGACTCCGGTTCTTTCCCTCAAGCAAATCCACAAATCTTTTGGCGGAGTGGTCGCAATCCAGAATTTTTCACTGGACCTCTACCCCGGTGAAATCGTGGCTCTGGTCGGTGATAATGGCGCGGGTAAATCCACGCTCGTCAAGATCATCTCTGGCGTGCATCGACCAACCAGCGGCGAGATCGCGCTCGACGGCGAAGAAGTCGGTTTTTCGGATGCTAGCGCGGCTCGATCACATGGTATTGAGGTGGTCTATCAGGACCTCGCATTGGCTGACGAACAGCCGGTTTATATGAACATGTTTCTGGGCCGCGAACTGACGCGCAAACCCTTTGGACTGCTGGATAAAGCACGCATGCGTGCCGAAACCCAAAGCCTTGTTGATCAGCTTGACGTGCGCATCCCCTCTGAGCGCGCAGCCATACGTGATTTGAGCGGAGGCCAAAGACAGGGCATTGCTATCGCGCGAGCAACCCATTGGGCCAGCAAATTGATCCTTCTGGATGAACCCACTGCAGCACTTGGCGTTGCAGAGACTGCAAAGGTTGAGGACCTCGTCGCGTCACTTAAGGATCGCAATCTGGCAATCTTGATCATCAGCCATTCCCTGGATCAGGTTTTTCGTCTTGCCGACCGCATCTGCGTTTTACGCCGGGGTGAACAGATAGGCGTCAGAACAACTGCCGAGACCGACAAGAACGAAATTGTCGCCATGATCACCGGTGTTCATAGTTGATGGCGCAAAGCGCAGCCGTGTCCCCATCGTTACGAAGGGGCCCTATGGCTCGATGGGATATGACACCTATCGCTGCCCGATGATTTCGAAAGTATAATCTCGTCTCACCCCTGCCGGAGGTGGCGGGAAGGGTGCAGCCGCTTTTACCTGGGCAAGGGCGATCTGATCCAACCGCTTTGATCCCGAACTGCGTACTATTCCAACCGTCTGCAATGTCCCGTTCTCAGCTATTCGAAAGGCCACCAACGCGGCACCTCGAATATTGGCGCTCTTTCTCCGGGCGCGGATAATCTTGCGTTTAATCTGTCCAGCATAGTTGCTGGCGTCGGCATTGCCGGATGCGGTCAGCGCTGACGTGGATGTAGCAACCTTTGCCGCGCCTTTCGTGGTTTTCCCGGTGGCGTCGCCTTTTTTCCCCGATTGTTTCGCGTTGCCATGCGCGGTGGCAGTTTGATTGCTTGCCTGTTTTTCCGGTTCCGGCGGCTTGGCATCCTCGGTCGGCGACACCGAAGCAGCATCACCCTGTCTGTTCGGCGTTTCAGCGTCCTGAGGCCTGAGAGGGCTTGGCGCAACAGCGGTCGCGGCCGTAGCGCTGCTCACAACCGGGCTGAGAGTTTGCGGCGACGTTGTGCGCTGCTGCTTGACAGGGCGGGCCTTGGGTTGCAACCGATGAGGTGCTGCCGGTTTCTTGCGCGTGCTGGCCGGTGCTGGTGCATTTGTTCCGGCGACGAAGTCCTTGAATACAGATCCCAGCGCGGCGGCCCTCTCCTCTCCGCCACCTTCGACCTGCACCTGTTCGGCGGTCGAATAATCCAAAAGCGCAAGGCCATGTGTCGCTACGGCCAATGCGACAGAAATCACAACTACCACGCGGGATTTGGTTATCACCGTAATCCCCTTTCGGTCACGACATAAACCTGACTTGCACCCAACCCGCGCAAGTCATCGCTGATCTGTTTGAGCGCAACCGCAGGCAAGGATCGATCCGGCACGATCCGAACCGCATCAAGGGGCAGATCAACAGCCGCCCGCTCGACATAGGCCGCAGCATTGGTCAGCTCTGCCCCGCGATATTCAAGTGTGCCATCGGCGCGAATAACCAAAGCATCTGGCGGCTCGCGTCCCTCCAGATCCATCGTTTCGACAAGCTGAACCGATCCGTTGAGCGGCGGCGTAAGGGTGCCTGCGATCATGAAGAATATGAGCATCAGGAACACGACATTGATCAGCGCGATGGTTGGCTCTCGGCTTTGTCTGGGCTTCGATTTCAACTGCATCAGCCCAAAACCTGAGTGCGCAGGTTTTCGACAGGTGCCAGCCCGATGAGCAGATCAATCAGCTGCTGAGAGGTTGCCCTCGGACCCAGGCTGATGAGCGCGATTTGGGATTTGGCGTCGAGCAGCATTGGAGCCACCTGCGCCAATGGTACAGGCGCACCATCGACCAGAATTCGGTCTGCATCCAGTTTAATAAACCGGATGGCTTGGTCTGGCTCCGCGCCGCCGACTGAGGCCGTCGAAAACTGAATCTCGGCGAATTTCGAGAATGTGGATGTCAGCATGAAAAACAACAGCAGCAAAAAGATGACATCTATAAGCGACGTCATTGACAGGCGTTTGCGCCGCTTTCTTTGCACATCAAGCGCCATGTACCAGCGCCGCAACTGACGCCCCTGCCGTTTGCTCGGTCTCCTCGGCATGGCCGGGGGCAAATATTGTTCTGAGCGCACGGTTGGTAAAGACGCGTTCTCGGTTCACGCGGGCCTCAAACCAGGTCAGGATCAGTGACGTCGGCATGGCTACAGCCAGCCCCGCTGCTGTTGTCATCAGCGCCACCCAGATGCCCCCAGCCAGCAACGATGGGTCAACAGCGTTGCCTGCCCCCTGCAGGGTCTGGAAGGCTTCGATCATGCCCAGCACTGTGCCGAACAATCCAAGCAGGGGCGCAAGTTGCGAGACGATGTCCAGCACGTTGAGACCCTGTTCCAGTTTTGCAAATCGCGTCTCAGCCTCGGCATCGACCCGTTCGGACAAGGTGCGATCATTCCCGGACAATGCCATTGCGATCACCGGCGCCAGGTAACTACGGCTTTTGTTCAGGTATATTCTGGCGGCCGTGGGGTCTTCTCGGTCCCATGCGTCGATCGCCCTGGACAATTCGACGTGACGGCCGACCCCCGCCGCTTTGTATTGCCAGATTTTGTAAAAGACCAAGGCGAGGGTCGCGATTGAGGCTGCAATCAGGATCGCCACCACCGGGCCCCCTAATTGCAGGATTTCCATCAGTTTTTGCAGCATTTCGGACATGGCTTTATCCTATCATCTCAGTTTCAAGGCGGCTTTTTAGACTGAGGCCATTCATGCAGGCATCTTTGTTACCGCTCTGGGTCATGCATTCCTGCACGCCGTTGAACAGAATCCGGCTGATCTGGTCACAGGCCATGTCTGTGAATTGAAACTGCCTGACCCGTGGGCGGCCTGCAGGCAGTTCTTCGAAATCCAGCAGGGTAATTAACGCGACCACACCGTTTTTGCCAAACAGGACGGTTTCATAGACCGCACCGTTGATGTCGACCTCATGCATATTTTCGGCGACAAAGCTGAGCAGACAGTTTTGCCCCCTTGCTTCGGCAGAGCTGAGTTCGATTGATACACCGCCAGTCTTAGGCACGTCTTCTGCGCTGGCAATCCCTGCCCCCAAGACTGAGAGCAGGGTCGACAGGACAGCGCTGGCTTTGGTTGCTGCCGCACTTCGCATAACGGGTCCTTTCCTCGGGATCAGAAGGTTTTGGCCAGGCCGAGCTTGAAGGTCCGGCCCGTCGAATTGCGGGTCGACAGGTTCGGGCGGTAGTCCTTATCAAGGATGTTCTCGATACCGGCGCGCAGCTCAAAGCCTTCAAACACACCATCTTGCGGCATGTAGGTCGCACGCAGAGAGTTTACTCCGTATCCCGCGGTCGCTTCTCCGCTCGAGTCCGTACCGGCCCGGGCACCGAAGATTTCCCAGCTGACGTCCAACGTCTGACCGAACCGCTTGCCCAATGTCAGGCGCGCGGAATCCGACGGCTCATTCCGCCAACGCGAGTCATCGCCGTTGGCGCTGGTTTCCGTACCCGTCACGATGTTCGAGTTGAAATCGACGTATAACCCACCCGCATTGGCATAAGAGGCTTCGATTTCGGCACCTTTCGTTTCCACTTCGGACAGGGGTTGAGACGGGGTGCCAGAGACGTAGGAGGTGATATCCCACAGGGTCGTTTGATAGAAATTGACCTTGGCGCGGATCACGTCGCCCTCGGCAAACACGTCACCGCGATCATAGGAAAAACCAGCTTCCCACGTGCGGGATCTCTCGGGTTGCGTCATGTAAAGCGGCGTGCCCAGATCATCGATGATCGGCAGGCTTTCCGTGTAGGCCGCACCACCAAAGATCGCGAAACCGCTGTTGAACGCGTACCGCGCCGACAACCCGCCCATAAGCGCGTTGTTGTCATAGCTTTCGTTGAACGGGGCCGCGGCGTCATCATCACCGTCGATGTCCTGCGTCTCATATCGCACCGCGGGGGTAATCGTCAGATTGTCACCGATCTGCACATCGTCCACAGCAAACAGGGCAAAACGACGGTCAGTTCCGCCCGGGGCCGATGCCGCGTCCAACCGTTCGCGGTTGATAAACTCGATCCCTGCCCGCAGATCATGCGAGGCGATGCCGGTCTGGAAATACGACGTGTTCTTGATCGTCAGCTTTGTCGTTTCATAGTTATGTGTGGCATCTGCCAGAGCCTGAATTCCAGGGAAGAATGGCGTGCCCTCAAGGCTGGAAGACCCGGAAACATAGCTGCTTTCGATCGCCTGCTCAGAATAGCTGAGGTTCACATCCAGATCGACCAGATCATTTCCAACGGGTTGATATTGATACCGCAGGATACCGATCTTTGTTTCGATATCACGGTCTACATTACCAAAGGCATCCGACGTGGTGCCAAACGAGTCATAAGGGACGTCGCGCTCTTCAGATGTGGACTGGTTGTAGGATGCGGTGAACGAATGTTCGAGATCGTTGCCGAAGCTGTATCTGCCCTTAGCCAGAAGCGACGGCAGCGTGAACGCGCTGTTGCCGATCGTATTGCCGTTTCCATCCTCCTGATCGTCCTGATCCCGATAGGCGTAGTTGAACAGAAATTCCGTTTGGGTATTCGGCTGCCACGCCAGGATAGAGGACGAGGCAAATCCGTTACCGTTGGAATACCCTTCAAAGGTTTGACGGAAACGGAAACCCGGCTCTCCACCGGTGAAATCTGACGCGCCCTTGGTTTCCAGCTGAACGACACCACCAACAACCCCGGACCCATATTCGAATGAACCGACAGTGCCCCGAATGACCGAGACGCTTTTGTAAAGCTGGGGGTCAGTAAAAAGCTGGTTGCCGATCCGATACAGCTCTTCCGCGCCCGTTGTGGCACCATCGACCAGGATCAGTACCTTCTGGTCGGTTCCGAACGTGCCGTTTGCACCATAGCCGCGAATATTGATGCCCGATCCCTGAGGGGTCGAGCCGTTCACCAGGCTTACCCCCGGAACCGAGTCGATCAGCTCTGCAACCGTATTGGCCTGCCGGTCGTTGATCTCTTCCTGATCAATATTTGTGACCGGCACGGCAGTGTCTGTCTGAATCTCACGTTTGCTTTCCCCAAGTATCAGGGTGCCCAGGAAACCATCGTCTTGTTCTTGCGCCATAGCGCCAGCCGCAATCATGCTGAGGCACGAAGCCGTTCCCAGCAAAGCTATCTTCCGTATTTGCACACGCATCTCTGTCCCTTCGAAACAGTAGGAGGACCTGAAATGCTTGCGCCATGCTGGCTTTGGTCAGTCTGTTTTATTGTTTTTTGGAGCCGCCTTTTTTTGGTGACTTGTGCTCGTTAATAAAGGTTACTAAAATAGTCAACAATAAATCGCAGTCGCATCGCCGACTCTCGCCAGCGGGCACCCGAACAATTCGGCTGCCGGGCCAGCACCTCTGAAAATCAACTCGAAGATGGGAAAACCCATGACGGAACAGGTGCCTAACACCCCGGCTCAAATTCGTGCAGCCTATGCGCAAAACAGCGGCAAACGTGACCGCGATCTGGCAGAATCGATTGGACTTACCGAAGGCCAGTTGGTCGCTGCCTTCGCTGGGCTGGACGTAACGCGGCTGTCGGCTAGCCTTGATGACATTTTCCCAATGCTCAACGGGTTGGGAGAGGTCATGGCGTTGACGCGCAATATCTCCTGCGTGATCGAAAAGGTCGGACAATACGACAATTACCATTCGGGCGCGCATGCCTCGATGGTTCTGACGGATGAGATTGATTTGCGCATGTTTCCCAGCCACTGGGTCCATGCCTTTGCGATCGAACGCAAAACCGACAGCGGTGTGAAACGCTCGCTTCAGGTCTTTGATGCCGCAGGCGATGCGGTGCACAAGATATTCCTGCGCGAAGGATCGGATCTGGACCATTGGGATAAGCTTGTCAGCGCCCTTGCGTCTGAGGACCAATCGCAAACTCTTGATTTAGAACCGCGCCGACCGACCGAAGCGCCCAAGGCCAACCCCGAAAAGACGGAAATCCTACGTGCGGAATGGGCCAAGATGACGGACACCCACCAGTTCATGCGCTTGACCTCAAAGCTCAAGATGAACCGATTGGGAGCCTATCGCATCGCCGGCCAACCGCTCGTCAGGGAACTGACGCCGTCGGTAATATCACCAATGTTCGAACAGGTGTGCGACAAGGAAATTGAGGTGATGATCTTTGTTGGCAATCGTGGATGTATCGAAATTCACGGTGGCCTTATCGGAACGATCAAGCAGATGGGACCCTGGTTCAATGTGCTTGACCCGCGTTTCAATCTGCATCTGAGGACGGACCATATTGCAGAGGTCTGGGCTGTCACCAAACCGACTCAGCGCGGCCCCGCCGTCTCGGTCGAGGCGTTCGATGCAGAAGGTGGGCTGATCTTCCAGATATTTGGTCAGCGCACCGGCGATACCGACCATCGCCCAATCTGGAATGAGTTAGTTGCCGCACTTGAACCCCAACCCGAGGCCGCGCTGACATGAACAGGATGCGAGTGATCTGGCCTGCCTTGGCTATGCTGCTAAGTACACAGGTCGCGCAGGCTGCGGACGACGAACCAAAGCGGATCATCGCGATCGGTAGTTCCATCACTGAAATCGTCTACGCTCTGGGTCAGCAAGACAGGCTTGTTGGTCGCGACCGAACATCAACCTACCCGACAGAAGCGATGAACCTGCCCGATATCGGATACCGACGCGCGCTGTCGCCCGAAGGCGTTTTGTCGGTAGAACCAGACTTGGTCCTGGCGCTTGAAGGTTCAGGACCACCAGAGGCGATTGCGGTTCTGCAGGAAGCGGGCGTGCAATACGTCACGATCAAGGATGGGTTCTCTCTGGAAGGCGTGGTCGAAAAAATCCAAACCGTTGGGGCCGTGCTGGGAGCTGACGTTGCTGCCGAGGGATTGGCAGCGCAAACCATACGCCAGATCAATCAGGCGGAATTGGCGGCTAGTAGTGCCGCAGGATCCAACCCGAAACGGGTTCTGTTTGTTCTGTCGGTGCAGGATAACCGGATCACAGTGGGAGGTGTGGATACCCAAGCAGACAGCATCATTCGATTGGCTGGCGGTGTAAATGCCGCCGCCAAAGTGTCAGGTTACAAGCCAATGACGCCCGAAGCGCTGGTGTCGGCTGCGCCTGATGTCATCCTTATGATGGATCGGCGGGGTGATAATAATACCGAGGATGCCGCGCTCTTTTCACTGCCCGCAGTCAAGCTGACCCCGGCGGGCCAGAACAAGATGCTGATCCGCATGCAGGGTGCATATCTTCTTGGGTTTGGCCCTAGAACCGCCAGTGCCATTTCTGATCTGTCAGCAGCCCTGCAGGATGAAGGTGGCTCATGACGCTGACGTTGGATCATATGAGCGCCGAGGCACCTGGGTACAATCGGCGAGCAACCGCACGGCGGGTTACTTTGGCCTTACTAGTATTGCTTGGCCTGACCAGCGCCGCAAGCATTTCAGTCGGTGCTTCGGATGCGTCGTTAAACATGGCGGTGATCGACCTAATCAATGGGCGGTCCCTGTCTGACCTGAATCGGATTGTCCTTTGGGACATACGCTTGCCCCGGCTTGCCATGGGGATTCTGGTCGGTGCCGCACTGGCTGTTTCAGGGGTGGTCATGCAAGGGCTTTTCCGAAACCCGTTGGCGGACCCCGGAATTGTCGGCGTCAGCGCGGGCGCAGGTCTGGGCGCAATTTCAGCCATCATGCTTGGCAGCCACGTGCCAGTGTCGGTTTTGGTCTGGACCGGAAACGGGTTAGTGGCCATTGCTGCTTTTCTTGGTGGCTGGGCGTCTGTTCTGATCCTATACCGTGTCTCGACCAGCGGAGGGCAGACATCGGTCGCAACCATGCTACTGGCCGGCATTGCATTAGGTGCCTTATCCGGCGCCGCATCGGGTGTTCTGGTCTACATGGCCGATGATCAGCAATTACGCGACCTGACGTTCTGGGGAATGGGATCGTTAGCTGGGGCAACCTGGACCAAAATCGCCTCGGCTGCGCCAATCATTTTGGTTGCCCTTGCAAGCACACAATTTCTGGCTCGCGCGCTTAACGGCCTGGCGATGGGAGAGGCGGTGGCCCATCACATGGGCATCCCGGTTCAGCGCAGCAAGAACATCGCCATTCTTGCAGTTTCCGGCGCAACAGGGGCCGCTGTTGCCGTGTCCGGCGGCATCGGATTCATCGGAATTGTGGTCCCCCATTTGCTACGTCTGGCCACAGGGCCGGACCACCACAGGCTTTTGATGAATTCCGCCCTGCTGGGTGCCAGTCTGCTGCTATGCGCCGACATGATCAGCCGGGTCGTGGTGGCCCCGGCGGAACTGCCAATCGGGATCGTCACGGCAATTCTCGGCGCACCGGTCTTTCTTTGGATCCTCCTGCGCCGCCACGGCATTATGGGAATGTAAATCATGCAAGGTAAGAACATCTGCGTCAGCCTGGGCCGAAAGGACATCTTGCACGACGTGAATTTCAAGGCCGATCCCGGTCATGTCACCGCAATCATCGGGCCCAACGGATCGGGCAAATCGACCTTACTAAAGGCATTGGCCGGAGAGATTGCCTCGACCGGAACCGTCACCCTGAACGGCCACGACATCTCAGAGTTAAAGCCCTGGCAACTGGCCGCGAAACGGGGCGTGCTGCCACAATCGACCAGCGTGGCCTTTCCTTTCAAAGTGCACGAGATTGTCAGACTGGGGCTGGCAAACGGGTTGGCCGCACAAGATGACGGTTCGGTCACTACCGCCCTGGCACATGTCGACCTAGCCGGGTTCGAGCAGAGGTCTTACCAGACCCTGTCCGGGGGTGAGCAGCAGCGCGTACAGTTAGCCCGTGTTTTGACGCAGGTCTGGCAGGCACAACGGGCCGATCATCCCAGCTGGCTTTTACTGGACGAACCGGTTGCCAGCCTGGATATCGCGCATCAATTTACGGTCCTTGGTATCGCAAGCGATTTTGCCGCCCAAGGTGGAGGTGTGGTGGTGGTGATGCACGATCTGAACCTCACCGCGCTATTTGCAGACTGTGTTTACGTGATGTCACAGGGCACTGTCTGGGGCTCTGGCACACCTTCAAATATCCTCACCGATGACCTTATGCAGCAAGTTTACGGCATCAACCTACCGATCGGCATGGTGCCGACCGGCCCGCTTCCTTTTGTACTGCCTCAGGCAATGCGTAAATGCATTGAGGCTTGATGTTGTGCAAACAGATACGTTGCCTCAGACAGCGCGGGTCAATCCTCCGTCAACGCGCAAGTTTTGACCCGTCATATAGCCACCGCCTTCAGACGCCAGCCATGAGACAAGCGAAGAGACCTCCGCAGCATGACCGTAACGTCCCATCGGAATCCGAGCTTTGCGGTCTTCTGTTTCGGGCAAGCTGTCGATGAAACCTGGCAGGATGTTATTCATGCGAATATTCTCTGCGGCATATTTATCGGAATAGAGTTTGGCAAAGGCGGCCAATCCTGCCCGGAAGACGCCTGATGTTGGAAACAGCGGATCGGGCTCGAACGCCGCGAAAGTAGAGATGTTGATAATCACCCCCCTGCCCTGTTGCTGCATCAAGGGTGTCACCAGCCGTGTTGGGCGGATCACATTCATCAGATAGACCTCCATCCCCTGATGCCAGTCATCGTCACCGATCTCTAATACGGGCCCTTTCGGGCCATGACCGGCGGAATTGACCAAGACATCGACGCGGCCCCAACGCTCCGTCGCGCCCGTGACCAAAGCAGTCAGATCGTCACCACTGAGGTTAGAACCAGTGACGCCAAAACCACCCAGCTCGGCGCCGAGTGCTTCGCCTTTACCCGAAGAAGAGAGGATCCCGACTTTGAAGCCATCTTTGGCAAGCCGGCGTGCCGCGTCAGCCCCCATGCCACTCCCGCCCGCGGTAATCAAAGCTACTTTTTCTACTGCCATCTGACGATTCCCCTTATGTATTCTGCGAAAATATCCTGTTTCGATGGGTCGTTCGATTGAGATTTGATGTTTCATTACAGTAGAAATACTATTGTCTCATGGCTGATCTTCCTCCCCTCAACGGTTTACGGGCTTTCGAAGTCGCTGGGCGCCGCCTCAGTTTCCGCGCCGCTGCCGATGAGTTGGGCGTAACACAAGGGGCGGTGGCGCAGCAGGTGCGACTGCTGGAAGCTCACCTAGAAGTCACATTGTTCGAAAGGGTGCCCAAAGGATTGGAGTTCACCTCGGTTGGCCGTAGCTATCACGCACGTATATCGGTTGCCTTTGCGAGCCTTAGATCAGCAACCGCCGAGCTAAAGCCGGAACCGGACAAGGTTATAATAAGCGTCACCCCGACTTTTGCTGCCAGATGGTTGATCCCGAATTTGCCGGACTTTGCTGAGAGCCATCCGGAAATCGACTTGCGGATCATGGCCACTGAAAAAGTCTCCAGCTTTCACAGCGACGGGATCGACCTTGCCGTCCGGCAGGGATCGCCGCCGTTTGGCGCCGCGCTTCGGGCGGCGCTTATTTTCAGACAAGAGGTGATTGCCGTCGCCGCACCCGAATTTATCAGCGACGGATTCAATTCGTTAACACCAGATGACCTTGCACGCCTGCCCAAAATTCATGACACGCATGACCTTTGGCCGCGATACCTTGCAGACCTAGGGGTTCGTGACAAATCGCAACGCGGCCTTCGATTAAGCCAGACAGCGCTTGCAGTTGACGCTGCGATCGCGCGGCAGGGTGTGGCCCTTGTCAGCCGTTTCATGGTTTCCCGAGATCTTGAGGCAGGACGCCTGGTAGAGGTTGGTGCGGCAAGAGACATCGGTGGTAGCGATTTTTACCTCCTCATAGAGCGTTCGGCCGCAAACCAACACGCGGTGATGCAAGTCGTAAACTGGCTAAAATCGCGGTCGGCGAAAGAAACGTGATCGGCTTTCGATTCCTGCAAAGCGCACGCATGCGCGTCTGAAATGAAGGGCTGCTTAGGTTTCCCAACGCTTCCCAATTCAGGGTCTTAGTGCTCTCGAACCTGCGGGCAAACACCTCGAGCCGCTGGCGTAGTCGAACACAGCATCCGGGGCAAAATAGTTCGTAACGGCATCCGGATCGTGTGCGTTAGAGGCATTACCGACGGCATTCACATTTGTTCAGTTGCTTCAGGTCAGTTTCGTCCGACCAACCTGAGCAAGTGCACTGGACAACTCTTCGCTGAGGATATTCCACAGTCTATGCAAACCTTCTTCGCCGGCCGCGGCGATTGCAAATTGCAATACGCGGCCAAAAAACACGTAATTTGCACTCTGATCGAGGGCTTTCAGAACGTCTTCGCCAGATCGTAAGCCACTGTCGTAAAATAGCGGAAAATCCGCACCAACGCTGTCTCGTATCCGGCCCAGCGCGTGAACGGCAGCGGGTGCGCTTTCAAGTTGCCGTGCGCCATGATTTGACACTTGAATGGCGTCAACACCTTCGGATTTCAGCTGCAGCGCATCCTCGGCGTTGGTCACGCCTTTTACTACCAGGTTGCCTTTCCACAAATCGCGCAGAGCCTTCAATGTTGTCCAAGTCGCCCTCGCGCGGCTTTCGGTGCGGTCGAACTCAAAGCCCGGCATCTCGAAATTTGCCATCTGAGGGCGACCGGCGGCGAGTGAAGTGAGCGACCATTGCGGGTGCAGGGCAAAGTCCAGAAACTGGCGTGGGCCGATACGAAACGGCATGGTAAAACCATGGCGCAACTCACGCGGTCGGCGACCAACCTCGGGCACGTCGACGGTTACGATCAGGGTTTCGTATCCGGCATCTTGCGCCCGCTTTGCCAGCTTGAATGACCCCGTTCCGTCCCCGCTGAAATAAAGCTGGAACCACGCGTGCCCTTCGGCAACCTCAATCATTTTTTCCAGCGGGGTTGAGGCCACGGTCGAGACCCCCAAAGGCACGGATTCGCGCGCGGCCAACCGCGCCAGCATCAGATCGGCACCGGGTCTGGACAAATTACACATGCCCATCGGCGCAATGCCAAAGGGCCGCTTGGCGATCTTGCCAAACAGCGGCATGTCCAAAGACCGATGGCTGACATCTTTCAGTATCCGGGGTTCAAGGCAAATGTCATCCAGAGCAGCGCGGTTACGCGCAGCCCCCGTTTCTGACCCTGCGGCCCCATCGATATAGTCAAACACCATCCAAGGCAGACGTGCCTTGGCCAAACGCCGCGCATCCTCACTGGAATGAATTCGCGCGGCGCGGTTCATCAACCAGCCACCGCTTTCATAAAGCGATCCTTGATGATCACCGGGTCCATTGTAATGACTGGCATCTTGGCATTTCCGCTGTCGCATTTCACGATCATGACCGTGCCGACCTGTGCGTCCATCGCCTCTTGCAATGCTTTGCCGGTATCAACATCCTGTACTTCAACGACATTATCACATCCGGCCGCACGCGCCATGCCCGCCAGATCGGTTTTACGCCCTGTATAGGTCGGCTGATCACCGGTTGATCCATATGATCCGTTGTCGATAACCATCAGGATGAAATTCGGAGGCATATTGTTCCCGATGGTTGGCAAGGTGCCCAGATTGGTCAACACCGACCCGTCCCCATCGATTGAGATCACGGTTTTAGGCTGCACCAGCGCCAGACCCAGCCCGATGGACGAGGCAAGGCCCATAGTGCCCAGCATGTAGAAATTCGTTGGTTGATCGTCGATGGCATGCAGCTCTTGGCTGGGAATGCCGATGTTACACACCACCAGCTGATCTCGGAGTTGAGGTGCAATTTCCTTGAGGATTTCAGAACGGATCATTGGTCGCCATAGCCTCCCCAGAAATTGGCATCGGTCAGGATTGCCACGGGTTTGTTGCACATAAAGGTATACTTCAGGATCATATCCAGCTCTTCCACATCCTTCTGGTGATGGAAGTGGTAGGTGGGGATATTCATCTGCGCCAGCAGCGCTTTGGTATGCACCGCCATTTCCACCTGGCACGCCACAGGTTCGCGGAGCTCTCCGCGGTAGCTGATCAACATCGGCAGAGGCATCCGGTAATACTGGATCAACGTCGCAAGAGTGTTGATCGTCACCCCAATGGCTGTGTTCTGCATGATGATCGCAGGGCGTTTTCCACCCATCCACGCACCGGCACACAGGCCCATGCCCTCGTCTTCCTTATTCGACGGAATATGGAAGATATCCGGGTGTTGGTCGATTTCTTCGATAACGCCCGCAAGCTGCTTGCAGGGCACCGTCGTCACGAACGAGATATTATTCGCGACAAGATCATCGGTGATCTTCTTGTCTATGTTCATGTTGCAGAAGGGCCTTTCTTGAAAGGAGAGGAGAGCGTCATCAAGAGGACGCGCGATGCACATGGACGGCACAGCCTGCGTGCCGCACGACGCGAGCAGCTGTGGAGCCCAGGAAATAATCTCTCAGACCAGGTTTGTGGGATCCAAGCACGATGCAGTCGATGCCATGCGCCTCGGAATAGTCGATGATAGTGCGGGCCGAATGCCCTTTTACAATCACAGGCGTGACACCGGGATGTCCAGACAACTTGCCCTCAAGATCAGCACGCGCTTTTTCAAACCCGGCGGCAACCATTTCTTCGTCCAAATACGCACTGACAGAGCCTTGGGGCGCCTCATGAACGTGAAGGGCGAAGATCTGGGCATCTTTTGCACGCAGCGCGTTGGCTATCTCAAGTGTATGAGTCGACACGCCATGGTCCAGCGCCATCGGGACGAGGATTTTATGGTACATGAAGTGTCTCCATTTGGTTGATGATCATAAGTGTCAGGCCCACGGGTCGAGGATGATCTTAGGGGCTGCAACCACTCCCGATCGTAGATCGGCAAATGCCTGCGGTCCATCATTCAGGCTGCGATGTTCTGCCCAGTCTAGCGGGCCAAGCGCGCCATCGAAAAGCGCGGTGCAGGTATCCCGGAAGTCCTCCGGTGTGTAGGTATAGGTTCCGATGAACGTCACCTCTTGCAAGGTCATCCGCCGGATATCGAGGCCACCCGTGTCTTCGCCCAGGCCGATATGGACGATGACACCCCCCGGTTCAGCCATGGCAGAAGCTGCAGCGCGTGTTGCCGCGTATCCGACGGCGTCGATCACGATGCCATACTGCCCTGCCCCTGTCGGTACAGATTTCACAAGGCATTGATCTTCCAGGTATGCGCGTCGCTTGTCGCTTGGTTCAGCAACAGTTACGTCATCGACCCCCTGCGCCTTGAGGGCAAGGGCCGCGGCAAGACCAATAGCCCCGCCCCCCAGTACAAGCGCCGTGCGGCTGGCACCCGGATCAAGCGCCGTCAGCCCCAACCGTATGGAATGCCAACTGACGGCCAGAGGTTCGGCCAGTGCAGCCTTTTGCAACGGAACATGATCCGGCACCACGATAAGATTGCTGCCTTGCATTGCCACATATTGAGCAAAGGCCCCTTCGCGCGGCGGCATGGAAATGATCATACGGTCCGGGCACAGATTATCGCGGCCCGTCTGACACGCGGGACAAGTGCCACAGCTGACCAGCGGATTGATCGTGACCCGTTCGCCGTCGCGCGCGCCGCCCTCGATCACACCAGCAGCCTCATGGCCCAGAATCAAGGGCGCAGGACGCCTGTCGTCATGGCCGAGGTAAGCGTGCATGTCCGACCCGCAGATGCCCGAGGCCTCGATACGAACCAGTGACTGGCCCTGACCGACTGTCGGGTTGGGGACTTCGCGCACACCAAGCGTTTCGACACCTTCGTAGACCAACGCTTTCATTTTGCTGTGAACCCTCCGTCGACCATCAGGGTTTGTCCGGTCACGTAACCGGACGCGTCCGAGCAGAGAAACAGCATGGGGCCGTCCATGTCTTCCAAACGGCCATTGCGTCCGATGCAGGTCTGGGCGGCATTGCGCGTGGCTCGGTTCGGATCGGCAAAGACGGCCTCGGTCAGCTCTGTCGGAAAAAACCCAGGCCCAATCGCATTGGCCGTGATGCCATAGGTCGACCAGGCCTCGGCCATAGCGCGGGTCAGTTGGGCAATGCCCGCCTTGGTCGTCCCATAGGCGATGCCACCGGGAAAAGCGCGCGTGGTTTGGAGCGATGCAAAATTCACGATCCGCCCCCACCCCTTGGCCTTCATCGCGGGCACCAACGCCTGGCTCAGGAAAAACGGAGCCGAGATGTTTAGTGCCACGGTCTGATCCCAACCTTCTGGTGTCACGTCATCCGCCGTCTGACGGATGTTGATGCCAGCGGCGTGCACAATGATGTCTGGCGCTCCGAACGGTGCGCTGACCGCTTCTACCAAGTGTGAGAGTGCATCACGGTCGGCGACATCCGCTGCAACGTAGTCCACATCTTCGCCGACCTCGTTTTGCAAGCGCTGCAGGGCGTCCTCGCGCCGGGCTACGCCCACCACGCGGGCCCCGGCACTTGCCAGTGCGATGACCGCACGCCGCCCGAGGCCGGAGCTGGCGCCGGTTACACAGGCCACGCGGCCAGTCAGGTCAAACAGTGATCTTGGGTCAGCCATTTGCGGTCAGGTCGAATGCTTCATCCGGGAAATACTTGGCCAGACGAACATCCGCAGCACGGGCGTGCCCCTCCATCCCTTCAAGGCGGGAAATGCGCGCTGTGGCTTCGGCAACCTGCTTGGCACCCTCGCGTGTTGCACGCTGCCATGTGACGATCTTCATGTATTTATGGACCGACAAACCGCCGGTATAATTCGCGGCCCCTGACGTTGGCAGCACATGGTTGGTGCCCGTTGCCTTGTCGCCATAGGAAACGGTTGTCTCTTCCCCAAGGAACAGCGAGCCGTAACAGGTGAGCCGATCAAGCCACCAATCCAGATCTTCGGCCTGTACCGTCAGATGTTCGGGCGCGTAATCATCGGAGCATACAGCCATTTCCTCGCGGTCTGGACATACGATCACTTCGGCATAGTCGCGCCAGGCGGCAAAGGCGTTGTCGCGGTTCACTTCGGGCAGATCATCGATCAGGGCAGGCACAAGCTCCATCACCTTTTCGGCCAACACCCGGTCATCTGTGACCAGCCAAACAGGCGAATTATAGCCATGCTCGGCCTGGCTGACCAAATCCGTTGCCACGATATGTGGATCAGCGATCGCATCTGCCAAGATCAAACTGTCCGTTGGGCCCGCGATCATGTCGATCCCTACGCGGCCAAAGAGAATACGCTTGGCTTCTGCGACAAACTGATTGCCCGGCCCCACAAGGATGTTGGCCTTGGGCAGGCCAAACAGTCCGAACGTCATTGCGGCCACGCCCTGAACGCCACCCAGCGCCATGATCTTGTCCGCACCACACAGGTGCGCCGCATAGATGATGGCCGGGGCAACACCCACACCCGGACGGGGGGGCGAGCAAGCGGTGATGTGACCACAGCCTGCAACTTTGGCCGTTGTCACCGTCATGATGGCTGACGCAATGTGGCTATAGCGACCACCGGGCACATAACAGCCCGCCGCATCAACCGGGATCGCCTTTTGCCCCGCAACCATGCCCGGTACGATCTCAACCTCGACATCGGATACCGTGGCCTTTTGCGCCTCGGCAAACCGTTTGACGTTGTCATGTGCAAACCGGATGTCCGCTTTCAGCTTTTCCGGCACGAGCGCGGCTGCAGCCTCGATTTCCTCGGCGGTCAATAGGACATTGCCATCGTAACGGTCGAACTTGGCTGCGTATTCCAGAGCCTTTGCATCTCCGCCCGTTTCGATATCGGCCAGAATTGTCCTGACCGTCTCGTGGACTTCGGAAGCATCCGATTTAGCGGTTAGGGTCGCTTTTTTCAGGTATTCACGTTTCATCTTAGCGAGGTCCTACTTGTAGATTTCGGGCAAGAACGTAGTCGAAATCGCTGGCATATAAGCAATCAGCAACACAACCAAGAACATACAAAGAACAAAGGGAACGGCACGGGCGGCAATCTTGAGGATGGATTCCCCGGTTATGCCAGACACCACGAACAGGTTGAGCCCCAATGGCGGCGTGATGAAGCCTACGCCAAGAGCTGTGATCATCATGATGCAGAACTGTATCTCGTTCATGCCGATGTTGTCCGCGAGTGGTTTCAGGATAGGCGCAAGGATCACGATATTCGGCGTGGTTTCCATAACGCAACCGGCGGCGATTAGGATTCCGATCATCAGCAGGATAAGTAACCATGGTTCATCCGTCAGCCCGGTCACCGATGTCACAAAACCTTGCGGCACGCCCATGATGGCCAGCGCTTCGGCCAGCGGAGCCGAGAAAGCGATTATGGGAAGGATGACGCCGTTCACCTTTGCCGAACTGACCAGCATGGCGGGAAAATCCGCAAGGGACAGCGTCCGCAGAATAAAGCCCATGATGATTGTCACGACGACGGCCGTTGCACCCGCTTCTGTTGGTGTCAGGCGGCCCGAGAATATGCCGTAAAAGATGATGCCCGGCACGATAAACGCATACCAACCGGATTTTAGAGCACGGCCCAGATTACCCAACCATTCGGCCATCGTCATCTGTCCGCCACCTTCATAGGCGTAGATGCGATTCACGATCAGGTTCGTGATCAGGATCGACAACAGGATCGCGATCCCCGGGATCAAGGCCGCAAGGAACAAGGTCGATGCGGATATCCCCAGAACAAGGCCGATGATGATATAGGCGATCGACGGTGGGATCAAAATGCCGGTACAGGCGCCTGCCGCCACCAGAGCGCAGGCATAGGGGCGCGGATAGCCGCTTTCGACCAAGCGTGCGATAGTCATACGTCCGACCGCGGCCGCACCAGCTGCGTCCGATCCCGAAATGGCCGCGAACATGCCACAGACAAGAACCGTCGCAGACCCGAAACCACCTTTGGTGAAACACGTCAATGCCTCGGCAACATCAAGGAATTTTCGACTGAGCCCGGTTCGGACCAGCACGTCCCCTGTCAGGATAAACAGCGGCACCGCGGTCAGCGCAAAGGCATCAATGCCGGTGAACAGCTTTTCACCAACAAGGCTCAGGGGAAGGTCGCCGGACATGACCAACATCAGGATCGCCGAGGTCCCGATGGCGGCCCAAACCGGAACCGCCAGAGCAATCAGCGAGACGAATATGATAACGGGCAGATAGAAATCCCAACCCAGCTCGACGGTTTGATCAAAGGTTTGCCAAAGCATTCAAATCATCCCTCAATCAAAGAGTGTGTCGCCCTCAAAAACGGGTTTGCCCGTTCTGAGAGAATGGATGTCGCGCAGTAGGGATTGAATCAGCCGCAATATGATCAAGCCGAACCCCAATGGAACCGCCATCAGGAACCATACTTTGGAAATGCGCAGCCCGTCCGTGACCGACCCGAATTTGGCAGACACATGCACGGCTTCGTAGGACCAATAGAGGGCAATCACAGCAACACCGAACATCACCAGGTCGCCAAAGATATACAGCAAAGCCTTCGGACGCGGCCCAAGGTAGTGCATCAGCACGTCAATGCGGATATGCGCGCGCTCTTTCACTGCAGCCGCAGCACCAATCCATGCGAGATAGATGAAGGAGTACCGCACAATTTCTTCGCCCCAGATCGAGGAAAAAGAGAATATTTCCCGGCGCAGCACCTCGATCGCCATGGTGATGACAAGCATCACGTAGAAGACCAGAAGCAACCAGCGCTCGGCGTCTCTATCAATTCGGCGCAAAAAGCTCATGTGAGAACCTGCTGATTTGCCTAGCAAAACGCACCGCGCTGACGCGTTTGGATTTTACTGAGGCGGGAAAGATTGGTGATCGGGCGCGCGTGGAGGCACGCCCGACCCGACAGTTAAGCGTCATGCACGTAGTACTTGCCTTGGGTACCTGCGGCTTCTTCCATCTTGGCGAAGTTGTCCATGGACCCGGCCAGATCGATCTTGAACTCGTCCCATTCGGACCGTTGGTAGCCACCAGCGGCTTTCCATTCGGCCAGTTGCTCTTCGCTGAGCGAGTGGAATTCGACACCTGCTTTGATCAGTTCGGCCATAGCGTAGGCACGGGCCGATGGCACTTTGGCAAGGTTCTGGTGCGAGGTCATCTCGGACCCCCACATGATCCCTTCCTGCACGTCGGCGGGCATTGAGTTAAACCATTCCAGGTTGCACGAATAAACTTGGCTATCCGGCACGGCCTGAGTGAAGGTCACATGGCTCAGGATATCTTTGAAACCAAAGACTTCGAGCGCACCCACGGACGGGTCAAGCGCGTCAGCGACGCCCTGTTTGATCGCAGACGGGGTTTCTCCCCAGGCCACAGGCGTCGGATTTGCACCAACCATGCGGTAGTATTGCTGCAGCATCTTCGAGCCGGGAACGCGGAACTTGACGCCGGACAGGTCGCCAGGTGTCAAGACCGGTCCGGGGCCACCCTTGCGGATGGCAACGACACGGGGGTCGATGTTGATATAAAACAGCGCCTTGAAGCCGTTCTCCTCAACCTTCGGCTCGACCGTGTCCTTCCAGAACTGCGAGTTGACGAGGTTTGTGAAACGCTGGTTTGACCCGCACAGATACGGCATGTTGATCAGGTCAACGGTCGACGCAAACGGCGCGAAATTCGAAAGCGAATGCTGTGCTGCCTGAATTGTGCCACCCTGCACCGCCTGCACCAGCGCGCCGCCTGCACCCAGCTGCCCGCCAGGCGCGAGTTTGACATAGACCTTGCCGTTGGTCGCGTTCTGGATGTTTTCCTTCAGGTCCAGCTGCATGATTGGATAACCACGCGACGCACCGACCGGATAGGCAGTCGCCAGAACCATGATATGGTCCGCTGCAGCCTCGCGGTCGCGCTCTTCGCTGGCACTTTGCGCTGCAGCTTCAGTTGACCACAACGTCCCCGCAGCACCAGCTACCATGGCCGCCGTGAAGCCGCCTGTTGCCGTCAATTTCAGAAAATTTCGGCGTGCTGCCGACGCAAGGTCCTTGCGATCTTTGTCCATTATGTTTCCTCCCAGAAATCCTTAGCTGCCGTTCTTTTTGTTTCGGTCAGCCTCTTTTTGAAGAATGGCGACGACAAACAATATCGACGCGGCAAACAGAACCAGCATTTCGCCCACGTCCCCAAGGAATGCGCTTGCTGCAAAGGCCCCCAGAGCGACGTTGGCGAAGTAGATGACAAAGACGATCAGCGAGGCGGTAAGGAACATAAAACAGGATCCGAAAAGGTTGCAGTTCTGAGCGACACTGTAAGCGCTTACATTTGATTCGTGCAAGCGCTTACATTGAGGCGCATTTTTTGGCGCTCTCGGCGATTGCGGACAGGAAGACCCCAAGCAGCGACCAAAGTAATACTATTATGGTCGGATACATTCTGAAAATTCAGCGTGTTAGCCAAGTCGCCGTACAACAAGAACGGTAGGCCGGGTTCCACACCGCTGCATCAGCCGATGCGCGGGATATCAAAAGCCCCGACCGTGAACTTATGGAGAAAATCAATAAATGAGATGACCAATCTGCAGGCGGTAGCGAGTATCTCGCCCCCTGCATCCCGCTATGGCAATTTGATCGGAGGCGGCTTTTGCAAGCCAAAGGCAGGCCGGTATTTTGACAATCTAAGCCCGATTCCCGTCCAGCCCATTGGCCAGATCACACGGTCTGATGCTTCAGACGTTGAGGCCGCGCTGGACCCAGCGCATTCGACTGCCGATGCCTGAGGTTCGACCAGCGTGACCGAGCGTGCGAATGTTCTCACGCGGATAGTGCAAAAGCTGGCAGACAATCTGGAGCTGCTAGCTATTGCGTGGTTCTGAATCCGGCCAAGCAACGCCAGCGACAATCATGGTGATCTGTGAACTGATCGCGGATATCCTGCCTGCTGGCGTGTTGAATGTTGTTAACGGATTTGGCCTTGAGGCGGGTATAGGGCCCTGCGGCGTTCATTTCGCATATAATACGTTTTCTTCAATTCTGATTGAATTCTCTCAAGACACTGAAGCCTGACGGTTTTGACCGCCAATCAATGCCTAACCTCGTTACGAACCATGACGAACTCAAAGCCAAACTATATGGCAGAGCGGTTGGAGAAGGCTCATGCCATCGCCGAATTCACTGACCTGTATATGACAGAAATTGCATTGGCCTGTGGATTTGTTTCCTGTACGACGCTTTCGCAGCGATACAAGCAAAGATTTAGTAGAACGCCAGTCGATCAGCGCATAAAGCAGAGCGCATAGAGGTGCAAAATCATATGTGTCTACAAGGCGTTTTCGCTGATTGCGACGAGCTATGACAGTACATGCGATCCTCATCGTACTGTTTGCGGCTTTCCTTCATGCGCTGTGGAATGCGGTCGTAAAGGGCGCGCCTGACAAGGCCATTATGTTGGGATTAATCTCGATCGGGCATGCCATACCTGCGCTTGCCGTGCTTCCTTTTACGGGCTTTCCAGTAATGGCTGCAATTCCATACATTATTGGTTCCACCTTGATTCATTGGGGATACTACTGGTTTCTCAACACGGCCTACCGTTACGGCGATTTATCGGTGGTGTACCCCATCTCGCGCGGGATAACGCCCATATTAGTGGCGTTGGGAGCGGTCTTTCTTGCCGGTGAATTCCTTCCTCCGGGCGCGTGGATCGGTATTGTCTGCATTTCGGCCGGCATCGGTTGCCTGTCTTTTGGCGGACTTGGAAAGGGCACGAACTGGGTAGGCATCGCGGCGGCATTCGGAACTGGTTTGATGATTGCTTCCTACTCTCTGGTTGACGGTATTGGCGTGAGACTCTCAGGGAATACGCTTGGATATATCACGGTATTGTTCGTGGCCGAGATCTTCGTGGCGGGGTTCATCTTCTCGACTCGATGGGACCGCCTCATCGCACTTCCAAAGAGATATGTCTGGTCAGGTTTAGCAGGAGGAATCATTTCCGGCTTAGCCTATGGTCTGGTGCTCTATGTTAAGAGTTTCGCGCCGTTGGGTGTTGTATCAGCGCTCCGAGAAAGTTCGGTCATCTTCGCTTCAATAATAGGTGTGATGTGGTTTGGTGAGGGCCCAAAATCCAACAGGCTCCTGGCGGCGATAATCGTGGCAGTTGGAATTGTGGTTCTGGCCCTAACAAGATGACGTACAAGTTGGACTAAGGAGAAGGAAGTTGCGCGATGACGAGTCCAAGGCGCAGGTCTTTAACTTCGGATAAGGTCGCCGCACGTGTCTTATAGCCCGCGAGGCGCTTCTTGCCAGCTTCAGGGAGTTCTTTGGACCAACTATAGTACAGACTCTGATCAATGCCTCCCCCGCAGCACAGCTCAGCAATACTGCCTTCGCCCTTGAGCTTGTCCAGAACGATCCTGATCTTCTCCTCCGCTGAATAGCGCTTGCGGGTAGCACGACGGATATCCTTGACGATCTTTTCGCCGTGGCTCTTACGTGTTCTGGGTTTCTATCTCACCTCCACTCCTTGGCGGGTACGATGTGCCAGAAAATCTCTCTTATCAAATCGACCTGTACTGTCCCGCAAGTGCTGACGTCAGACATTTGCGAAGGTATTTGCGAGCACTATGACCGTCATGTTCGATTGTCGGCTGTCCAGTCGACAGGTAGCAGTATATAGCCTCGGATTTCGTAGCCCACCGCCCGTTCGATGGGCCAATGCCGAAGCGTACTGATTTGAACGGAACTCTTGGGTGACTGGTGCAGGGAGAGTTCCTATCTCATATCAATGGGATATGACACTCAATTCCGAGCGCTAGGGCGGATTGCCTTACATAGGTTTTGCTTATGATGTGGAAGGTATAATCGATTTTTCTTGATCTATTTATCTGTCACACTGCCGGGGCATGGAACTGCAAATAAGCGCTGCTCAAGAATGGCGTTCCCGAGAATAATCAACCGACAGAGGATCACGATGAAACATAAGACCAAATTTCTTGCAGCCCTGGCCGTAAGCTCCTTGACTGCTACAGTTGCGTTATCTGAAACCGAATTGACAGTTTACACAGCCGTCGAAGCTGAAGACCTGGCGCGCTACGCTGAGACGTTCAATGCGAGCAATCCGGACATCAAAATCAACTGGGTTCGGGATTCGACCGGGATCATCACCGCCAAACTGTTGGCCGAGAGGGACAACCCTCAGGCAGACGTCGTGTGGGGTCTCGCAGCCACTTCGCTTTTGTTGCTCAAGTCCGAAGGTATGCTGGAGCCTTACGCGCCTGCGGGTGTTGGCGACCTAGACGCGAAATTTGTCGATGGCGACAATCCTCCGGCGTGGGTTGGCATGGACGCTTGGGTTGCCGCAGTTTGCTACAATACCGTCGAGGCCGAGAAAGCGGGATTGACGCCGCCGACATCGTGGAAGGATCTTACAGACCCCATGTATAAGGATCAGGTGATCATGCCAAATCCGAACTCGTCGGGCACTGGTTTCCTTGATGTTTCAAGTTGGCTGCAGATGTTCGGCGAAGAAGGCGGCTGGGAGTACATGGACGGATTGCACGAGAACATCGCGCGATATACCCACTCTGGTTCAAAGCCGTGCAAACTGGCTGCTGCAGGTGAGATCCCGATTGGCATCTCTTTTGCTTTCCGTGGTGCTAAGTCGAAAGCTGATGGTGCGCCGCTTGAGATCATTGTCCCGTCAGAAGGTGTCGGCTGGGACATGGAAGCGACCGCTATTGTTGCCGGTACTGCAAATCTCGAAGCCGCGCAGAAACTGGTTGATTTCACCGTCACCAAGGAAGCCAACGAGATGTACAACACAGGGTACGCCGTTGTCGCCTATCCTGGCGTCGCAAAACCGGTCGAGCACTTCCCTGAAGGTCTTCTGGATGCGATGATCGACAACGACTTTGAATTTGCCGCCAACAACCGCGCGGCGATACTGAAAGAATGGCAGTCTCGCTATGACGGGAAGTCTGAAGCGAAGTAAACCAACCAGCAGAAGAGGTGTAAGCACCTCTTCTGCACACCACTCTATTTTTCCAAACAACGCGACCAGCGCGCCCGGCTTCAACCGGCCCAGATCGGCCGTTCCCGAGGTGCAGATATGAGGACCGCTCCCGTGCTTCAGAAAACCCCACCCGGTGAACTGTATCTAAGCATCCAGAATTTGTGGAAGGCGTTCGGCAGCTTTCTTGCACTCAAGGACATATCCCTCGAAATCAACGAAGGCGAATTTGTCTGCTTTCTGGGGCCGTCGGGTTGCGGCAAAACAACCTTGCTCCGGGCGATTGCGGGTCTCGATCTGCAAACCAAGGGCACTGTCATGCAAGACGGCAAGGATGTGTCAAATCTGCCGCCGTCAGAGCGTGATTTCGGGATTGTGTTTCAGTCTTACGCCTTGTTCCCGAACCTGACGATCGAAAAGAACATTGCTTTCGGCTTGGAAAACACTGGTCGCAGCAAATCGGATATTGCCGTTCGTGTCAGCGAACTGCTTCATTTGGTTGGGTTGCCTGAACAAGGCAAAAAGTATCCTGCGCAATTGTCCGGTGGCCAGCAGCAGCGGATTGCGTTGGCCCGCGCCATTGCGACCAACCCCGGTCTCTTGTTGCTGGATGAGCCGCTTTCGGCATTGGACGCAAAGGTGCGCGTCCATCTACGTCACGAAATCAAAGAGCTGCAGCGCAAACTGGGTGTGACTACTGTGATGGTTACGCATGATCAGGAAGAAGCGCTGGCGATGGCGGACCGGATCGTGGTCATGAATCATGGGGTTATCGAGCAGGTGGGGTCACCTACAGAAATTTACCGAGAACCCGCAAACTTGTTCGTGGCAGACTTCATCGGGGAAATGAACCAGATCCAGTCTCAGGTCACCAAGGGTGGTCGACTGAGCGTCGGCGAAAAGACCTTTGCGTGCCTCAGCCACACGTTCAACGACGGAATGCCAGCGATTGCGGCGATCCGACCCGAGGATATCATCCCGCATGAGGCTGGTTATCTCGATACCGGCGGCAACAGGAATTGCATCGACGTCACTCTCGATGAAATGGAATTCCTCGGTTCATTCTGGCGATGCCGCTTGAGCAACGAGCGATTTGGATCTTCGGAACTGATCGCAGATTTTTCGATCAATGCCGTGCGCCGCCTAGAACTGGAAGAGGGTAGGACCATGGTGATTGAACTGCCCGAAAACCGGCTAATGGCCTTCGATGTTCCGGAGACGGCAGCATGAGCGAGATTTCAACCAACCCGGGGACTCTTCCAGCCGGACCTGACATCAAACCCAAGCTCAGCAGGGATGACATCCTGATGCGCGGCAGCATGATCGTGATCGCACTCTATCTGGTCGCGACGTTGGTCCTGCCGCTTTACACGATGCTTTCCAAGTCATTCTCGACCTATCGGATGGAGTTGTCACAATACGAGTTTCAGGTCAGTGACGAAGCGGGGCAATTTGAAGGAACCATCCTGTCAGCCGACACACTGAACGAACAAACCGGGGCTTTTTCAGGCACCGAACTGTCTACCGGCTCAGACGGGCGGCTTTCGGTAACCGAGCTTTTTCCCGATTTCAGCTTTCGCAGTCCGGTCATGTACCAAATCCGTAACACAAGCGACACCGGGCGGTTTCTTGTCGGTTCTACGCTGCAAGACAATACGGATTGGGTCACGCTCGATTCCAATCAGTTCCGGCGGGTTCAGCTGAGGCCAGTTCAATCGCGAGGCTTGGAAAATTTCGTCAACTACTTCTCAACCCCGGCACTGTTCAATTCTATCAAGAACTCCCTTTGGATTTCTGTAATTAGCACCATTGTCACAGTAACTTTGGCGTTCTGGTTCGCTTATGCGCTGAACCGGAGTTGCATGCGGTTCAAGGGTGTGTTTCGTCTGATTGCGATGGCTCCGATCCTGGTGCCTTCGCTCTTGCCCGGGATCGCGCTGGTCTATCTGTTCGGCAATCAGGGCATGATAAAAGAGTTGCTGTTCGGCGCCAGTATCTATGGTCCGATTGGCATCGTGATAGGCTCGGTGTTCTTCACCTTCCCGCACGCCTTCCTGATCATTTCAACGGCGCTGGCGATCTCTGATGCACGACTATACGAAGCTGCAGTCAGCCTGCGTTCAACGCCGTGGCGTACTTTTTGGACGGTCACCGTTCCCGGCGCGCGATATGGTCTGATCTCGGCCGCTTTCGTTGTATTTAATCTGGTCATAACTGATTTTGGTCTGCCAAAAGTGATTGGAGGTCAGTTCAACGTTCTGGCGGTTGATATCTACAAGCAGGTGATCGGCCAGCAGAACTTTGAAATGGGTGCCGTAGTCTCGGTCGTTCTGGTGATCCCGGCAATCCTGGCGTTCGCGATCGACCGCATGGTGCAATCAAAGCAGGTTGCCTTATTGTCGGCCCGGTCGGTCCCTTACCAGCCAACCCCAAATCGAAAGGCAGATCGGTTCTTTCTAGTCTATTGCTGTCTGATCGGTTTGTTCATCGTTGGGCTGCTGGCTGTGTGCCAATTCGCGGCGCTCATCAAGTTTTGGCCCTACGACCTGAGCCTGAGCCTGAAGAACTACGATTTCAACAAGATGGATGGTGGCGGTTGGGGCTCCTACATTAACTCGATCAAGCTGGCGCTTTTGACGGCGGTGATCGGTACTTCAGTCGTCTTCTTTGGTGCCTATCTGGTTGAAAAGTCGAACGGGTTCAGAACAGGTCGATCGATCTTTCAGATGTTCGCGATGCTGCCAATGGCGATCCCGGGCATGGTGCTGGGCCTGTCCTACATCTTCTTCTTCAATAGCCCGTCTAATCCGCTGAACGGTATCTACGGAACAATGGCAATTTTGGTGATCTGTACGGTGACACACTTCTATACTGTGTCGCACCTGACGGCAGTGACAGCGCTCAAGCAGATGGACAGAGAATTCGAGTCGGTGTCAGCCTCGCTCAAGCAACCGACGATGAAGTTGTTTGCCCGTGTCACGGTCCCTGTTTGCCTGCCAGCCGTGCTGGACATATCAATCTATCTGTTCGTAAACGCAATGACGACGGTATCTGCGGTTGTGTTCCTATACTCGCCCAAAACCACGTTGGCATCTATTGCAGTGCTAAACATGGACGATGCGGGCGATATTGCGCCAGCTGCCGCAATGGGGATGATGATCTTCTACACAAACGCCGCAGCGCGGATCATCCACCTGATTGCCTCCAAAGGCGTCCTCGGTCGCACGCAAGCCTGGCGAACCCGCTGACAAGAAAACCCAATTAGGCATCTCCCCACCGATCACTGATTGGTGGGGTTTTGTTTTTCTTCTAGAACAGAATTGGCGAATTTCATGAAGGCGCGAATGGTCTTCACCTCACGCCGTTGGGAGAGATAGATCATACTTTCTCCCATTTGCAGGTCGACGTCTTGCAGCTTGATTTGTCTGAGACGGTCGTCGTGACCGTATTCTGCCTGGGACACGAACCCGATACCTGCACCTGATGCCACCAACTCTCTGACGGCCTCTCTTCCTTCGGCCACAATCGCCGGTTTCAGCGGCACCCCCCGTTTACTGGCTTCATCTTCGAGCTTTTGGCGTGTTTTTGATCCCTGTTCCCTGAAGATGAGAGGCAACTCCGCCAGCTCTGCGAGGGACAATGTAGGTTTTGAGGCGAGAAGCAAACTGCGGGCCGTGAATGCCACGATCTCGGTCGAACCAAGGCTAAGAACGCTCATGTCCTTGCCGGGAGAGACACTGCCAACAACACCAATTTCTGCATTGTAAGATCTGAGCTCCTCCAAAATGTCCTCAGTGTTGCCAGCGCGGACGGTAATCGTAATGTTCGAATATTTTTCTCGGAACGGCCCCAGAAAGTCGGTCAAGTGGTGCGCGGAATCGGCAAGGATCCGCAGCTCGCCGTCGATCGCAGCCCTCGTTTCAGACAGATAGTCCTCAATCTGATCCTCGATCTCAAAATACTGCTTGGTGTACCGGTAAAGCTGCGTCCCCTCCGGGGTTAGGTTCACTCTTTTTCGCTCACGCTTGAACAACAACAAATCATGATCCTGCTCAAGTTTGCGAACCTGCTCTGAAATTGCTGGCTGCGTCAAAAAAAGCGCCTCTGCAGCACGCGAAAACCCACCATATTTGGCTACGAAATGAAAGGCTTTGAGCTGGCTATGTCGCATTTCAAACTCCTGAAGGTTCGAGCATAGGCTGAGCTTATAATTAGATTGATATTTGCAATTTCACATATAGCTGCGGTTGCTGCAACTGTGTCTTTGAAACGTTGATCTGGAGCTTGGTTATGACGTCTTCTTTTCCTCAAATTGAACAACCGCGTCTCGGCGAGCCCTATCTACTAACTCCTGGCCCCTTGACCACGTCATACGCCGTGAAAGAAGCCATGTTGAGGGATTGGGGAAGCTGGGATGATGACTTTCGGGGTATGACCCAGGAGTTGCGCTCCAGTCTATTGGCATTGCTTGGCGAGGGCGCCGATGAGTTTGACTGCGTACCGATGCAGGGGAGCGGATCGTTTTCAGTAGAGGCGATGCTGGCTTCGTTCATTCCGCGCGATGGCAAGGCATTGGTGCTGGCCAATGGCGCTTACGGTCAACGCTCGGCGCAAACGCTCGAGTATCTGGAACGCGATCATGTTGTCTTGGACAAGGGCGACTATCTGCCGCCGCGTGGTTCAGAAGTTGCCGAGATTCTGGCGAATGATTCCGCGATCACCCATGTCGTTGCTATCCACTGCGAAACAAGCTCGGGCATTCTGAATCCGGTAGAGGAAATATCGGAGGCGGTTTACGCCGCTGGTCGCAAACTTCTTGTCGACTCAATGTCAGCCTTTGGTGCGATCGAGTTGAAGCCTACGGAAGTCCGCTATGAGGCAATGGTTTCGTCCGCCAACAAGTGTATTGAGGGTGTTCCGGGGTTTGGGTTCATAATCGCGCGCAAGAACGAGCTTGAGGATGCCAAGGGTAACAGTCATTCGCTGTCTCTGGACGTTCACGCGCAGTGGGCGCATATGAACAAAACCGGTCAATGGCGATTTACGCCGCCCACCCATGTGGTTGCCGCTTTCATCGAAGCCCTCAGGGCACATGCGGCTGAGGGCGGCGTTTCCGGTCGCGGAGCCCGATACACCAGCAACAGGGATGTTGTGGTCGCCGGCATGCGTGAGCTGGGTTTCGAAACTCTGCTCGACAATCGCTGGCTGAGCCCAATCATCGTAACATTCTTCTGCCCGGCCGATGAAAACTTTGTCTTTGATCAGTTCTACAAACTGATGAAAGAAAAAGGGTTCATCATTTACCCGGGCAAGTTGACCGTCGTCGACAGCTTCCGCGTTGGGTGCATCGGTCAGATGGACGACAAGGTTATGCGGAAAGTTGTAATTGCCGCCAAGGAAACTCTGGAAAAAATGGGTGTGTCGAGTGCCACACCTCCTCTCCAAGCTTTAGAAGAACGCGCCAAACTGGCCGCTTAAGGATCAAGGAACAAACCAAATGACCATCCACACCCCTGTTGAAGCCAACGAGCGTGTCTACCCGATGCCCAAAGTGCCCGCCATTGCCATCTGCCTTGACGGCTGTGAGCCGGAATATCTGGACAAAGCTATTGCTGACGGTCTGATGCCGACGCTCAAGCGGATGCGCGAAACCGGCACTGACCGGCTGGCCCATTCGGTGATCCCGTCGTTTACTAACCCTAACAACCTCAGCATTGCGACTGGCCGTCCGCCTATCGTGCACGGCATCTGTGGAAACTATCTGATTGATCCGGACAGTGGTGAAGAAGTGATGATGAACGATGTGCGCTTTTTGCGTGCACCGACCGTGTTCAAGCAGTTCTATGACGCTGGCGCCAAGGTGGCCATAGTCACCGCGAAGGACAAGCTGCGCGCGTTGTTGGGGGCGGGTCTAAAGTTCGACGACGACCGGGCCAAATGCTTCTCTGCGGAAAAGTCCGACACGTCGACCCAGGCTGAGCATGGTCAGGAGAAAGCAAGCGCATGGTTGGGCATGGCCCAACCCGAGGTCTATTCGGCAGAGTTGTCCGAGTTTGTCTTTGCTGCGGGTGTCAAATTGCTGAAAGAGTGGAAACCAGATGTGATGTATCTGACCACCACCGACTACGTGCAGCACAAATACGCACCCGATCAGGCCGAGGCCAAGGCATTCTATGAGATGTTTGACAAATATCTGACCGAACTGGACGCCATGGGCGCTGCCATCGTGGTCACCGCCGACCACGGCATGAAGCCCAAGCACCACGCCGATGGCTCGCCCAGCGTGGTATATGTGCAGGATCTGGTGGATGAATGGCTGGGCAAGGACGCGGCCCGTGTCATCTTGCCGATCACGGACCCCTATGTGGTGCACCACGGCGCACTCGGGTCGTTTGCCACCTGCTATCTGCCCGAAGACGCGGATCGCAACGACATCATCGGCAAACTGAAAGCTACACCCGGCATCACTCATGTTTTGACCAAAGAAGAGGCGATCAAGCGCTTTGAACTGCCCGGTGACCGCATTGGCGATATTGTGATGGTCTCGGGTGAGAACATCTGTATCGGTACCTCTGAAGACCGCCACGATCTGGCCGCTCTCAACGAGCCGCTGCGCAGCCACGGTGGACTGACCGAGCAGGAAGTTCCTTTCATCGTAAACCGGGTTATCGACTTGGGGACTGCGCCCGAGTTGCGCAATTTTGATGCGTTTTTCTATGCAACCACAGCGGCGGCGCAGTAATCCATGAAAGATCAAACCATGTCGAAAATCGAAATCCGCAATGAAGGAATGCGCATCGGGGGCGAGATCGTCTTTACCGACGAAACGGTGCCGGTTCTGTACCCATACACAAACGAGATTGTCGGGCATGTACCCGCCGGCAAGGCGGAACATGCGCGCAAAGCGTTCGAAATCGCGGCAAATTACACTCCAAAGCTCACACGGTATGAGCGCAGCCAGATCCTGCAGCGTGCGGGCGAGTTGATTGGTGAACGTCGTGAATACCTTGCCAAATGGCTGACGTTGGAACTGGGTATCTGTCACCAGCATGCGATTTATGAGACCAAGCGTGCACAAGATGTCTATCAGTTCGCCGCCGCTGAGGCGATGAAGGATGATGGCGAGATCTTTTCATGCGACCTGACCCATAATGGCAAAGATCGAAAAATATTCACCATGCGCGAGCCGGTGAATGCGATTTCAGCAATCACACCATTCAATCATCCACTTAACATGGTCAGCCACAAGATCGCGCCATCAATCGCGACCAACAACTGCATGGTGTGTAAGCCGACGGAACTGACGCCACTGACGGCGCTGACATTAGCTGACATCCTCTACGACGCGGGTCTACCACCCGAGATGTTCCAAGTGGTTACCGGCTGGCCAGGTGACATTGGCGATGAGATGATCACCAATGACAACATCGACATCATCACATTCACCGGCGGCGTGCCGGTGGGTAAGATGATCGCCGAAAAAGGCGTTTACAAGCGGCAAGCTCTGGAACTGGGGGGCAATGACCCTCTGATCGTTTTGAACGATCTTTCTGACGCGGACCTTGAGAAGGCCGCGACCATTGCAGTGGCAGGCGCCACAGGCAATTCGGGTCAGCGCTGCACTGCGATCAAACGTATTCTGGTGCAAGAAAGCGTGGCCGACAAGTTTGTGCCATTGGTTCTGGAAAAGGCGAAGCAGATCAAGTTCGGCGACCCACAAGACCCCGAGACCGAACTGGGCTGTGTCATCCATGACAAGGCAGCTGAACTATTCGAAAAACGCGTTTACATGGCCGAGGCCGACGGCGCAGAAATCCTCTATCATCCGGGCCGTCAGGGCGCACTACTGCCGCCCATCGTTGTCGATAAGGTCCCCCATGACAGCGAGCTGGTGATGGAAGAAACCTTTGGCCCCATTGTGCCCATCGTTCGGGTTCCGGACAATGACGACGAGGTGATGCGTATTTCGAACGGTACCGAATTCGGCCTCAGCTCAGGCGTCTGTACGAACGACTTGAACCGTGCGATTGCCTTTATCAACGGTCTGAACGTGGGCACCTGCAACATTTGGGAACAACCCGGATACCGTATCGAAATGTCCCCCTTCGGAGGCATCAAGGACAGCGGTAATGGGGTTAAAGAAGGTGTCATCGAGGCAATGAAGTTTTTTACTAACGTAAAAACTTACTCGCTGCCCTGGCCACGCTAGTTTTTGTGCCCCGTCCCGACCCGGGTCGGGGCACCACAAGTTCCTCCCTGGTACTGGCGGACTTTGCGAGGTCCGCATTTTTTCACAAGCGGCGTTGAGGAAAAAGCATGTCACAAATCGTCCACACGGAAGGCGAATCCAATACTTCCAGCGCGCGAAAAGCATGGATGAAGGAATCTATAGGGCCTAATTCTTCACCCTTGCTGAAACGCGACGCTAACGCGTTTCTCCACCAGTCACTGTCCTCGCCATGCGTTAGCACCATTGCCAAGGCTGAGGGGATTTGGGTCGAAGACCTGGACGGCCGCCGTTACATGGATTTCCATGGCAATTCAGTGCATCATATCGGTTACGGACATCCCCGTTTGATCACCGCGATCAAGGCGCAACTGGATGACCTGTCTTTCGCACCCCGTCGCTTCACCAATGATCCCGCGGTTGAATTGGCCGAAAAGCTCGCCGAAATCGCGCCAGACGACCTTGGGAAAATGCTGTTTACGACCGGCGGCTCTGATGCAAACGAGGTCGCTCTCAAGATAGCGCGCGCTGCCACCGGTCGGTTCAAAACAATTAGCTTCTGGGATGCCTTCCACGGTGCCGGTTTTGGCGCCGCAAGCGTCGGCGGCGAGGCGACATTTCGCAGCCATATAGCCGGCCCGCTTCTCCCGGGTGCAGAGCACGTGGCACCTTTTGCCTGTTACCGATGCCCGTACAATCACGCCGGCCCAGATACCTGTGGGTTGGCTTGTGCAAAAATGGTCGAGTTCGTTCTAGAACGCGAGGGAGACGTAGCTGCGGTCATCGCTGAGCCTATGCGCGCGGTGCCTTATGTGCCGCCACCGGGCTTCTGGAAAGCTGTGCGGGAGGCGTGTAATCGTCACGGGGCTCTCTTGATCATGGACGAGATTCCCACGGGGCTTGGAAAGACCGGCAAGATGTTTGCCTTTGAGCATGACGAGATTATCCCTGACATCGTCACCTTGGGTAAGGCACTTGGCGGAGGCATCCTGCCGATTGCAGCTTGTATCGCGCGAACCAAACTAGACGTCTGCGGGGACTTTGCCATTGGACATTATACACACGAAAAAAACCCGGTGACTGCACGCGCCGCGCTTACCACAATACAAATCATCGAAGATGAAGGGTTGGTTGACCGGGCGGCTGAGTTGGGCGAGCACGCTATGGATCGTCTCATGGGCGAGCTTCAGAATATCCCGATCGTGGGTGACATTCGCGGCCGTGGTCTGATGTTTGGTGTCGAAATTGTCGATGACCGTGCCGACAAGACACCTGGAAATGCACGAGCCGAGCGGATCTATTATGCTTGTTTGGAAGCTGGCCTAAGCTACAAAATCAGTCAGGGATGTGTGCTTACATTGTCACCGCCGCTAACGATCACGCGCAAGGATCTCGACTGTGCGATCGACATTGTTGTCAACGCGATTAAGGACGAATGTTGATCTTTGTGGCCATACCTTTAGAGCAAAACACGCCGTTGCTCTGTCTGCTTCCAGGAAAACAGTGGTCAATGGACGTGGAGATCAATTCTCAATTATGGCGCCAAGGGCCATTGCCTACCGCCAAGAAAGTGAATGCGTTTTCCCGGTGGAACAGGCGCGTCCGATTTATTTCAGCAAACTCGGGCGCTGAGCGTTTTATCGAAATTACTCGGCCGCAAAATCACCGGGTCGGTCTCCGGTCGTTGGTTGGCAAGATTGCAGCGCACCCTGTTATTCCAAGCAAACCGTGGGAGTGAGGTAGAGCATGGCGATAGTCAGCTTTTTAATCAGCCTTGCTGGCGCGACGATGTTGCTGCTTTTTGCAGTTCGAATGGTACGCACTGGAATTGAGCGCAGCTATGGAGCGTCGTTCCAGCGCGTTTTGACGCGACAGCACAGTTACCTGCAGGCCTCTGTTGTGGGTCTGATGATGGCGGTTGTACTGCAAAGTTCGGCGGCAGTGGCGCTGTTGACCTCTGGGTTTGCTGCCAGTGGAATGTTGAGTTTTCCTGCCGGTCTGGCGATTGTGCTCGGAGGCGATCTGGGTTCCGCACTGATCATCCAGATTCTTACGTTCCGGTTGGACTGGCTTATTCCAATGCTGCTGGCGATTGGAGGCTATCTATTCGTCAAGACCGAAGCCAAAAAAGCCCGACAACTAGGGCGTATTCTGATGGGCGTTGCCTTTATCCTGATCTCACTTCGGTTCCTTCGTGAGGCGATGGATCCAATTCGGGACAGTGCATTTTTACCCGCAGTGGCGGATTACTTGTCGCGCGACTATATCACTGCATTTCTTGTCGGGGGTGCCTTAGCCTTCGTCATGCATTCCTCGGTAGCGGCCATCCTTATGTGTGTGACACTTGTGCAAATTGGAGCGATCCCATTTGCCGCCGGAATGTCTTTGGTTTTTGGCGCGAACTTTGGCTCGGCCTTCATTCCGGTATGGCTAACCCGAGGAATGCCAGTGACGGCCCGGCGAATACCCTATGCAAATTTGGCGCTGCGAGGCAGTTGGGCGTTGGCTAGTTTGTTTGCGGCAAATTTTGCTCTACGAACCGGGCTTTTGGGCGACCCGCAAGGGGGGCAAATGCTAGTCAACGTGCATCTTGCTTTCAACCTGTCGCTTTTGGTTTTAGCCCTTCCGTTTTGTGAACACTGGCAGAACTTGTTCGAAAGGCTCTTGCCAGACCAGCAGAAAGTACAGAAGTCGCAACCCGCACAACCGGTCAGCGCATTGGACATGGAAGATGTGGCAAATCCCAATCAGGCCTTGCCGAGCCTCAAGCGTGAGCTGCTACGGATGAGCGATCTTCTCGAAACCATGTTCCGTCCTGCTCTTGAACTTTACCGCAGCGGAGACAAAGAGCAGATCCGGTCAGTTCAGGCCATTGACGAGGACGTAAACCGGTGCCTCTCGGGTATTCGAGCCTTCGTCGCCGCGATACCCCCTGAGCTATATGAAAAACACGATGCTAAAACCGCGCGCGACCTTATGGAGTTTGCGATCAGGCTTGAAACGGCGGGTGACGTTGTCGCCAAACGCCTGACTGTATTGGCCGGTGAAATGCGGGCCAAAGGCTCTAGCTTTTCGCAAGATGGCTGGTCCGAACTTGTTCAGATGCATGAAGGTATTCTTGCAAACATGAAACTGGCATCAAATGTACTTGTTTCAGACGATCTGGAAAGCGCCCGGCTTCTCAGCCTTGAGAAAACCGAAATCAAACGCGTGGAACGTGAAAGCCGCAAGCGTCACCTGCGCCGGTTGCAGCATGGAACAACGGAAAGCTTCGAAACCAGTGATATTCATCTAGAGACATTGCGGGCTTTCCGGGAGTTCAACAGTCATATTGCATCGATTGCTTACCCGGTCCTTTACCAGAACGGTCAACTTCTCGAGACACGATTGATCAACGAAATTGCTGAATAGGCCCGGGCCGGTCTCAATGCGAAGACAAGAAAAGCGCGAGAACAAAGGCGACTGGAAACACCGAAGTGAGTTCGTTCTCGAAATCAAATTTTGAAATTGTTCAGTGTCTTCCAAAACCTGAGCCCAACACTGCGCAGTGCACAAGGGTCTAAGTAACCGGATCGAAGGATCCCACCAATCAACCCGAAAACGCGAAAAGATCATCGGTCCCGACAAGTCACTCTGGCAGACTCAGAGATTTCTGGTTGCCCATGACCAGATCACCATCAGCTCCCGTCTCCCCGCTATCAACTTACTTCAGCTTTATACCACCATGCCCGATCAGATGCCTTCCAGTTTTGGATCAGCTATGCCCGCGAAATGTCCTCCTGACGACATAGGCGCCGACGTTCTTCAATCTTGCTCAAGCAAGCTGGCAATCCCGGCAGAGTTCTTAGGTATTGGATATTCCGTTCTAGTACCATTCATCCGGCATTCGCGCTTTGCGTTCTGACACGAAGTCTTCAAGCGCGGCTTGTATGCCGGGTTTCATTTCAGGACGCTGGTAATCGTTCAACATCTGATGCCACCGCGCAGTGGCGCGTTGATCTGACGTGAGAGCACCATTTTCAGACCAGGTCTCGAATGGCCCTGCATCAGAAATTTGTGGCTCATAATTTGCTGCCGCATAGTGGCGCAGCGTGTGTTTGGTCGACAGGAAATTTTCGCCTGGGCCCGTTTCAAAATAGGCATCACGGCCAAAGGCCTCTTCATCCGTTTCGAAGCCCTGCAACAGTTTCAGCATCGCGCCACAGTGGTCTAGATCCATGATGAATTTCTCGTAGGACATCACAAGCCCACCTTCGAGCCAGCCTGCCGCATGCCAGACCTGATGGGCTCCGGACAAAAGCGTGGACCACATGGCACCGGTGCTATCCTGCATCGCTTGCCCGTCTGGCGCGTTGGAGGCGGTGATCTGCCCACCGCCAGAGCGCACAGGTACGCCAAGCCTTCGTCCCAATTGTGTCAGCGCCATCGTGGTCATGTTCGCCTCGGGCGATCCAAAGATCAGAGCGCCCGTTCGCAAGTTCATTGTAGAGTGGAACGAGCCGAACACCACCGGACAACCGGGGCGCACCAGTTGCGCAAGCGCAATGCCAACCATCGCTTCTGCCAGAGTTTGCGCCGCCACCGCCGCCGGCGAAAGCGGCCCCATGGCACCCGCGAAAATCGCAGGGGAGACGCAGACACATTGGCCTGCCTCCGCATAGATACGCAGAGCCGACGACATGGTATCATCATAAACCAGCGGCGAATTGACGTTGATATTTGCCTGCATCACCGCGTGGTGCTCCATGAAGTCCCGTCCAAAGACGAGGCGTGCCATCTCGATACTGTCACGCACGCGCTCGGGTGCCGTAACAGAGCCCATAAAGGGCTTGGTTGAGAGTGTCAGATGCGCCAGCATCATGTCCAAATGCCGTTTATTCACCGGCACATCTGTCGGCTCGACAACCGTGCCGCCGGAATGATGCAAGGCGGCCGCACTGTAGGCCAGTTTGACGAAATTGCGGAAATCCTTCAGCGTCGAATATCGTCGGCCCTTCACCAGATCGCTGACAAAGGGAGAGCCGTATCCCGGCATCAGCACAACGTTGTCACCGCCAAGTGTCACCGTTCTGACCGGGTCTCGGCCATGCAACTGAAATTCATTTGGGGCCGTAGCGCAAAGCGCACGGACGTGACCCGGTTCAAACCGCACACGTTCGCCATCGATGAGGGCACCCGTTTGGGCGAAGTGATCCAGTGCCGTTCGATCCCCCCGAAACTCGACGCCAATATTGCTTAGAATCCAGTCGGCTTGATCTTCGATCCGGGCCAATACCGTTTCACTTAGTAGATTGTATGCAGGTATCCTGCGACCCGTGAACGGTGTGCTCTCAGAAGGGGCAATACTACGGGCCAAGCGGCGTCTGCGCGCGCGGCCGCGGTGCCCCGCCGGTGTCGGTGTTTCTGCTATTGCGTTCAACGATTCCAACTTCATTTCATCGCTCCACGAGCTTGAATGCGGTTGTCGACCTTAAAAACATGTTTGAAAATCGAAAAAAACTACTCTTAGCGTTTAGAAAATTTGTACACTAAGAATATGAGTACCCGATTTCATCACCATGACTTACTCAGGCTATTTGCCGAGATTGCTCGTTATTCCAGCTTCTCGACGGCAGCATCGGCGCTCAACATGACAAAGGGCGCCATCAGCTATCAGATCAAAACGCTTGAAGCCGATCTTGGGATGATCCTGTTCCAGCGCACATCGCGTGGTGTCACACTCACTGGTGAAGGATTAAAACTGCTCGCGATCTGCCAGACCCGATACGAAGAAATCGAAGCTGAAATTCATGCATTAAAGGGGATTTCAACGCGTTCTCTAACCGTTGGCGTCTCGACCTATTTCGCTGCGCGCTGGCTGTCGCCACGCCTGATGTCATTCATGCAAAGCCACCCGGACGTGCAGATTCGCATTCAACCGATGATCGAGTTTTCAGAAGCTGAGATGCAGGATGTGGATCTTGCAATCAGGTGGGGTAGCGGGAATTGGATCGGCGGCACCGTTACTCCGTTCATGCCCATGCCGCCCTATCCTGTGGGTGACCGGGCGGCAGCTGACCTAGTGATAGAGTTAGGAATGAAAGAGGCAATATCGCATCTTACGCTGCTAAGAGATCGTGATGACAGCAACGCCTGGTCTGATTGGCTGAACGTCGCAAAGCTTCCCCGACAATCAAGGAGAGATGCGTTAATCGTTCCTGACCCAAATGTCCGGGCGCAGGCAGTCATCGACGGACAGGGAATAGCTTTGATGGATGATCTGGTTCGGGACGATCTAAATGCTGAAAGACTGTTTCGGTTGTCGGAAACCGATCTGCCCGACTATGGGTATTTTTTGGTTCAACCGTATAGCTCCGCACCAACCGGCGCAGTACAGTCCTTCTCGGAATGGATTCTGGGTCAATCGTAGCAGTCATTCCCCTTGAGTATCCTCAGAGCCGTTATTATACGGCATATAAATTAATTATAGGGACCCAGAGGATGCCCACAGGACATATCATGATGGCAATGAGCCTAGACGGTTTTGTCGCAAGGCCAGATCACAGGCTGGACTGGTTGGAAAAGCAACCCACTGCAGACGAAGATCACGGGTTTGCCGCGTTTCAGGGTAGCGTCGACGTGATCGTGATGGGGTCCGGATCGTACCGGACAGTTCTGGGATTCGGGGAGTGGCCTTACAAGAAACCAGTGGTGGTTCTCAGTCGCTCAATGAAAACCTCAGGCATTCCAGATGAGCTGCGCGAAAGAGTTGAAGTTTCAGACAAAACACCCACCGATTTGATGGAGGACTTTGGCGCGCGTGGTTACAATCGAGTTTATGTGGATGGCGGTGCAATCATCCAATCCTTCCTCAAAGCCGGGCTGATTGAGGACATGCGGATTACCTTGGTTCCCATTCTGATTGGTGAAGGCATTCGGATCTTTGGTGAAACAGAAGGTGACGTTGATCTGGAGTTGGTTTCGGTCAGCAGCTTTTCCTCCGGTCTGGTAGATCTCGATTACAGACTGAAAACCAGGTGACGAAAGCTTCTCCACCAGGGCGACCGTCAAAGGCTGCACAGCGCCTTTCGAAGCAAGTGATCCTGCAGGCCGCATTGCCGATCGCCCAAAGCAAAGGCGTTGATGCGCTATCGTTTCGCATACTTGCCGATCAGCTTGACGTCACTCCGATGGCCGTGACCTATCACGCAGGTAGCAAGAAGCAACTATTGTCCGATCTGGTGGAACTTGCCTTTGCGGGCGTCTTGGATGGAGTGAATGGTGGCAACCCGGTCAAACGCGCCCGCTGCATTATGGCGACTTACTATGGTTGCGCTTTGAAGAACGCCAATCTACTCCGTGCAATCCTAGGCGATGTAACGCTCATGAGCGCGGACCTCATGAACGTGGCCGAGGAATTAAAGGTCAGCACGGACCAACTCGAAAACAGCGATGGCGGTGATGTTCTTGTTCACGTGCTGATCGACTATGCACATGGGTTTGTGCTCTCAGCCTCGAGCGGAGAAGACAATCCCCTGACAATAAACGATTTTCTGCGTGGGGTTGACTGGATTCTTGCGCAAGCGGCGGGTGACTTCGCGGCGACGTGATATGAAAACATGCCCATCAGAGGGTGTCCTCAAGCAATGAGCAGTTTGCGTCATTCAATTCTGACCCTAACGTCAAGTATTTCTGCCCCAAAGCTACTAACTTTCATCGAAGCTGAGGCTTATGTCTCAAATGAGTTCGGTTTGCCAAAGGATTGACACTTGGCGGTTGGCTGCTTTCGTGATCTCGATGTTTTCGGTTCGAGGAAGGTGCGTTATCGCCAACCACGGCTTAAATGTTTCATACAATGCCTCAGGCACCTAGCCTCACCGATGTATCCTCTATGGTGTTGCCTTCCGCCATTCGGCAGAAAGCTTGTCGCCAACCTTGAGCCAGTTCTTTCATCTGAGACAACACCTCGGCATCTTCTGGCAGAATGCGACGAGTCAACCTTGCACGTGTGACGGCCAATACAGACCAATTTGGATTTAACCTTTCAACCAAGGTGATCCGATCACCGGCGCCAACTTCGCCAGGTTCGAGCACACGATAGTACCATCCGGTTCGGCCCGTCTTCTGAAACTGGTAAGGCATTTCCTTGCGCCCCGTATGTAGCCCGAGTTTCCAGCACGGTTGCCGCCCCTGACTGATTTGAACAACCGCCGTACCCAGAGACAGGATGTCGCCAATGCAGAGGTTTTCCTCGGTCAGCCCCGTTGTTGAAATGTTCTCACCGAGCGCCGCTGGCAGTGTGCCGGGTGCCATTAGGCCCTCTGCTTGCCAAGCCGAATAGTGATCAAAAGCATAATGATGGATGGCTTTGTCTTCGCCTCCATGCTGGGTCAAATCTGCCTGTGCATCCTCGGAAAATCCGAGCGAAGTAATCAACTGCCGCCCGTCCACCCTGTCTTTTTGAATGGCCGATGGCGGTTTGCCTTCCCAACAATCTTTGACCGCTCCGACAAATATGCCGTCGATGTTCGCCGATAAATCAAAATGGTTCATCTGGCTTCCTCATGCTCGATACAGATCTTGTCTTTTTCACCGACGTCCAATGATACACCCAACAGTTTGCAGAAACCGTTTTCCGTCGTGGCATCATGGTATGTGCAGGATTTGCATTGGCCGAATGACCGACCTCCATTTGCGGCCAAAGCCAGACTGAGGCTTTGCATCAACCCCTGCTCAAGCATGGCTTGGTTTTCTACGGGCATATCTCCAATTGCCTGTGCAACAGGGTTCGGCTGACGTACAATTTTGACCCCCTCCTTGGTCAGGTCATAAGAGATCGACCGTTGATCAAGCTCTTTGCGTTGCTCTTCTACATAGCCCTTGCGCGCCAAAGCCTTGAGCGTTTGTGACATCGTTCCACGGGTTGTTCCGATATACTCTGCAACTTGCGACGGCGAGCGCGAAAACATGTTCGCCTGTGCGAGGTATTCCAGCGCCATCCTCTGAGTCGGGTTCAAATCTCCCGCCCATCCTTCGGAAGCATCAATACGGGCCAAACGGTTGATTAGCGTGCGTATGCGGTGGTCTGTGTTCATAACACTTTTAGTAGCGAGTCGAAATTATAGTTGCAATGCATTTCTCACTATAGTAGCGACTCGATATTATTTGATTGGAGACACTCATGAAACTCTCAATGCTCACTTCCACTCTGGTCTTGTTCATCGGCAGCACAGCTCTTGCTGATGGGAACCATGCCATCCATCAAGATGGCGCCATCATATCTTCGGCAGACGCCAGTAAAGTCGCGGACTTTGACATTCTGGCAGCGCATGCGCATCGCAATGGAAACACGGTCACTTTTCACATGACAACGAATGGAGCGGCTGGCGCCTCGGTTCCGGTGGCAACCGGAGAGGTCGGTGGATCAGACGTCTGGTCATATGTCTGGCCGACTTCTTTGGACCCTTCGGCCGTTGGGTTCGAAGGCGGCACAGGCATCCTTGCAATGGCCGCAACCAGTCATCCAGATTTTGATGACACACCGCTTTTTGACGAGAACGGCGACGGAGATCCGGCGAATGACGGTATCGAATGGCACAGCCACTGGGTTGTGTTGACCCCGACCGAAGCGTGCGGGCCCGACGCGCTTGCCGTACGGGACATCCCCGAAGGTTCCACGCCGAAGCTACCTGCAACATGGCCTGGGTTCCCGATCTTTCTGGACAGCCCAGGGTTTACACCGCTGTTTGATGGGCCCGAAATTGTGGTGAACGCAGGCTTTGCCAGCGACGTAGAACTGGATGGTGTCGCTTACGATGGTGTCACTTCTGCATTGCGAGTGAACGCTAACATCCATGCGCCCTTGCTGTGCGTCACAGATGTTTTCGACGTCGCATCCGGCGACCTGAGCCTGCCGGGGAAGCTTCACTGACATTCGACCACGCAGCCGCCGAACCCAAGGCGGCTGCGTGTTATTGAGGGCAATGAAAATGCAAACACCAGAACTAGACGTTTCGGAATGGTTTAATACAGACACACCCCTAACATTAGGCGGTCTAAGGGGACGGATTGTTGTTATTGAGGCATTTCAAATGTTGTGCCCGGGATGCGTCCTGCATGGTATTCCCTTGGCGCAATCGATTCAGAAGACGTTTCCTGAAGAAAAGGTAGCCGTGATTGGCTTGCACACTGTGTTCGAGCATCACGACGCCATGACACCGGTGTCTCTGAAAGCCTTCCTGCATGAATATCGCATCACCTTCCCTGTCGGCGTGGACAGGCAGGGGGTGAGCCCATCCTGTCCCTTGCGCTTTCTCACAGCCAACTTGCAGTGGGAGAAATAGTCATTCATGCGGCGAGCAGCTATACTGGCACTGGTTTTTCATAAGCACCCGGACTTTCCTGCCTTTCGGTTGGAAGGCAAAAAGTGTGCTCGACCACGGTTTTCCGTTGGAGCTCTTAAGGTGAAAATTCTGTGATCTAATAACCCAATAATTGGGTGAGTTTTTTCCGATCAACTTTGGACCTGTGCCGTTTGTCCATAGGCATTTTTTTCACATGGGTCACATTGGCAACACCGAATTCCTGCGCCAGGCTATTCCAGTTTGAAAGCTGATCCGCGTCGCCTTCAATGCATAAAATCGGACGCCCATCGAAGCTCATGAGCGCGCTGTTCGCCACGCTCGGCCATTGCCGGGCAGCTACTTCGATTGCAAAAGGAAAGGTTTGACCAGCCGGGGTTGTCACTTCGCTCCCCAGTCTGCCCCACAGCCACAAACGCCCCTGATCATCTAACCGACCCGCGTCGCCGGTTCGATGCCAAATCGTAGTGCCGTCTTTGATTTTGTTTTCCTTGGAGTGTGCGAGATCAAGATAGCCATCATTTACATGATCGCCCGCCACCTGAACTTCATCTTCCTGAATTCGGAGTTTGATTTTCGAAACCGGATGCCCAACAAGAAGCCCCTTGCCCGCCGCCATTTCAAGTTGATCAACTTCGGTGATTTCCCGCGCATCAAGATGCGCAATCGGTTCAGCTTCAGTCGACCCATAGACACAGACCACGTCCAGATCGGAATTGGCGAGAAGCCTTTCAATCAGGTCAGGGAATACCGGACCGCCGCCGGTGAAGACTGTGTGCAGCCGGCCCGTATCTTTACGCTGTGCAAGTTTTTCGCACAACGACGGAGGTATCAAAAGACGGGTCACTTGCTGCTTCGATATCCAGCCCGCAAACTGTTCGGAGGATAGTCGATCCAGATTACTCATTCTCCAATTCGGCAGAACTGTCGTGCGCCCAGCCGCCAGGTTGATCAGGGTGAACACCGGGAACGCTACCAGATCCCGTTCAACTGCATCACTGTCCAGAAGCGGCGCAATGGCATCATGTTGTGCCATCAGAAACGCGTGGCTGCGGGGGATGGCCTTGGCCTGACCTGTAGTGCCGGATGTAAAGGAAATGAGCGCCGTGTCACCGTCTCGAACGGGCGCGACGCTCAGATCACCCCGGGCGGTGCCTGGTAGCAAAAGGCGCAGCCTCAAGAGTTCCGGCACAACAAACCTGAGCAACGCAAAATAACCCGACGCGCAAAAAGCCTTGGGCCGGGTCGTTCTCGCTGCATGACGCAGCCCCGCGAGTCCCATCGCGGGTTCAGGCAAAACCACCGTTGCGCCCAACGACCACAAGGCCGCAAGACTAGCGTAGAGATCAGCGTTGACCGGCATCGCCAGAAGAACGCGGTCGCCACGCCCAATCCCCTTACGTCTCCACTTTCTGGCTATTTGCTGCGCGCGTATCTGCACATCACGAAAGGTGACTTCGCGACCGCTGCCTTCAACAATGGCCGTCCGGTCCGGGTGTCTATCAACCGCTACGGCAAATTGATCCAACAAGTTAGTCATCCAGGCGCAGTCCTAACAGGTTGTACCGTCGAAATACGGTGGCCCCTTCAACAACACTGCGATCCGCGGATTGGTTGTCATCATGGATCAGCGCGTGGATAGCGGAATCAAAGCCTAGCTTCAGAGCAGACTTGTGGAAATGACTGGCCAAATGGCGACCCGCACCACGCTCAAGGCTTGCATAAGTTTTCAGGATCGCGGCTGTTGGGTTTGAGCCTTCAGCATAGTTCGGAATACCAAACAGAAAGCCCGCTAATGAGCTGTCGGGACGGCGGGCAAAAAAGATAAGCTCGCGCTTCAACATCGGAACGACAGGCATATACATTGCAAGAAAATCGCGCTCAGAAATAGGTTTATAGAAAGCGTTTCGAGAAAAAGCCTCGACAGATAGTTGATACACCTGCCGGAACAACTCCTCAGGGTTGGTTCCGTCCCAGGGTTCTACGTCGAACCCATCAACTGCAGCTAGAGACGAATTGGCCGTTTGCGCCAATGATACGCGCGCCGAGAAATACTTGCTGATGGCGGCAAATCCTGCCGCCCTAAACACATCGGGCTCATGTGACTTGTGCGTCGGCTCCATTAAAAAGGGTGCTGATCCGTCACTGTCCGATACAAACCGATAGCTGTGCCATGTATCACCGGACATAGGTCCAATTATCCGATCAACCCCGGCGTACCGGACCCGTCCAATAGCCGTTTGTAGTACCTCCAGACCGGCCTCTGGGGTCTCGCACGAGAAGTCGCCTATTGTTGCAGCTGGGGCACCATCCCAATCAGGGCCCTGCAGATAAACAGATAGTTTGGCGCCTTTGGTCTGAATGTTTTCTTTCGTCATGATACAACTCCGGCAACAATCCCGCCGTCAATAGACCCTGCTATGGACCAGATGTAATAGGCAAGCGGAGGTAACAGCGCCAAAAGCGTGAGCCTCGAAACGCGATTCTTTTGGAGCCAATGCGGAAGCACCAAGGGCACAATCGCCATAAATGCGAGTGATACAAGTGAGAACGCGGTCAAAGGCTCGGCCCAGTTTGATTGGTCAGAATTCAGGGAAACCGCCCAGGTACGGATTAGAAACAGAACAGCGGCAGCAAGCGGTATCGCAATAGGAATGGCACGCAGCGCCACAGCTGTGAGCCCCATGGCCAACCCCATTGCACTCATTCCAAAAAAGGATATTGCATCCCATCCCGTTGCATTTCCCGCTGCAAGCCAGCCGAACCCTATTAGCCCCAAGGCGGCTACGATGTCCAAATCGGGGAACTTACTGTCACAAGGAGAAGCAGTACGCGCCCAGCCGTGTGCCGCGAGAACCATGATCGGCAGTACTGTATTTTGCAGTTTCGCGGTCGCCAGCAGCAGAAAAACCGCAACAACATACACACGGGTCGTATGTTTGGTCAGGCCCAGCTTGGTTCCCACCACCCCAAAACTGGCAAGTGCGGCAAAGAACAAAATGGCCAGCAAAGCCAGCTCTGCCAAGGAGCTGTAGTAGTGAACTTTCAAAAAAATCAGCAAGCCAAGCGGCAGGAACAAGTTGTCAAACCCCCGCCAGCTTTGTGCCTCGACCAATGTGCCAAAGGCCGCAACCATAAGGCACAGCATCATGATGTTGGACGGTGGGAGTTTCGACGAAAACAAGAAGCAGATGATCGCAACCAATAGCGTTACGACAAAAAACACCACTGACCCTTCTAGGCTTTTTTCGCCATCTTCGACCACATAGCGTTTGGTCCCGTACGTGGTCCCGGCAAGCGCGGCTGCGGCATCAGCCAGTGTTAAAACGGCGATCGGAAGCACGTAATACAGGGTGTTTTCCCCGGCCAGCAACAAGCAAAGCCCAACGGATAGCGCCAACAGGAAATCGCCGTATGACGTGCGCTCGACGCTGTGTAGGGTTGCGCCCAGACCTTGTGAGAACCGGGGCAGGCGCAAGATCAGCATGACGATCAGCGTTACCCCGATTAGCATGTATATTGGCCAGCGTTCCGGAAAAATCCACGGCAGAACCAGTGTAAAGAGTCCGGTTCCAACATGCATCAGTTTACGTTGCACTTCTGCGCTCAAGCCGACCTTTTGCGCCAGCCATCGGACAACGGCCATCAATCCCAACAGGACCGCAACAGACGCCAAGGCCAGTAAAATCTGGGCCTGGATGCTCACGAAAGCACCTCTTCCACGACGAAATCCGAGTAGAAAAACGCCATGTCGCGTGACTTCAGTCGATCCTCAGTCGTGCGATGTGTTTCAACTACGCTCCTGTATCGCGCAGGCACGCGGCGCGGTGCCATCATATTCCAATACACGAGACGTGCCTTGGGCGCGGCAGCTGACAGGATCGAGCCATAGACTTGCTCGAATACATCGGGCGACATGTATTCGAAAATGTCAGACAGGTTGAACCCGTCGGCTTTTTCACCGGTCGAGACAAAAGCCTCTAATGATCCCGGACGGATATCGAGACGATCCAGGCGGGTGCGGATCGTATCAAAATGCTCGGGCCGCCATGCCATCGGCAACGCGTCTCCATGCGTGCCTTTCAGAATCCAGTGCAAATAGGGATTCTGTGACGGGTCGGTATCAACGCCCGCGTGGCGAATGCGACGAGCCACATGCTGGGCGGGGCTGCCCTCTACGTGATCGAAAAACGCCTTATCGCGGCCCATGCGCCCCATCACAAAGCGGGAAAAGAACACATTCAACAACAGCCGCCATCTGAAGGTGTCAAAGCGCGTATCGAAAAAAACCTCGCGCGCCTCAGGTGACCGGGGCGTAAAAACGTCATCAATCGTACGTCGTGAATGCACAAACGGCAAAAGCCGGGTGCGGAAGATGCGAAAATACCGCTCGAACTTGCCAACCCCGCCTGCCCCGTAACGTTCCACGTCAGGGACAAAACCACTCCAGAAGGTTCGGGTTTCAGGGTCGGTATCCTGCAAAGCTCGCTCCAGCAGGGCTGCTCTCCTCTTGCTGGGCTGCGATCCCGTCAGCTCCAGAAACTCGGGATGTGTCAGGGTCTGGAAAGCGCCAATTCGTAGCTTTAGGCAGGCGATTTGTGCTGGCGACAAATCGACAACCACAACTTTCGCTGGATCGAGTATCAACATAGCCAGCGCATTATCCCCGGCCGAGCAGATGGATACCAGCGTTCCCCCCGCACAATCGCCCAGCGCGTCGGTCAAAACGTCGGCATCTTCCCACAGCTGTGCATAGCGGATGTGATCAAAATCAGCCTTGCCTTCGATTTCACTATGCCCCATCGCACCGTTCCACCTTGCCACTAGCCCCGTCGACCGACAGGGTTTCGCCATCCTTGATCCAATGAGTGGCCCCTTTCAGACCGACCACACATGGGATTCCCAACTCTCGCGCCACTATTGCGGAATGCGACAAAAGTGACCCCCGTTCCACAACAATGGCCGAAGCGTTCGAAAATACGGCGATCCAGCCCGGATCGGTGTGACGCGCCACGAGGATGTCACCAGGTTGCAGCGCCTCAGTCCGCGGGTCACGTATCACACGGGCCTTTGCAATAACTTGTCCAGCTGAACAGCCGGTACCGGATTTTATCCGCTCCGGATCACTGTCTACCTCTTCTATTTCCGCCCAAATCGGAGCAATGGCGGGACCTCGAATTTCTATACGTTCTGGCGGATCCGGACGCTGGGACGCAGCGGATTCTTCGCGCTGACGCTGCGCGACTATGGTTTTCAGATCAGGCGATAGGCTGAACCCTTCGACGGCTCCCAAGACTTCATACGTCGTCAGATGAAATACGTCGCGGGGTTCCGCAAGCAGCCCCCTTGCCGAAAACTCTCGACCAATTCCCAGAAAAACACGTCTGGCATGGCCAAAAATACGGGTGCGTTCAAAGCGCAGGTTTTCACGGTCACGTACGCGGCCCTTGGCCCAGCCTACGAACCATTTGGATAGGTAGCGTTTCAGCGGATTGCCGGGAAACAGGGTTTTCCAATCCGGCTCGGTGCCGATGTGTCGCTTACCCTCGGGACGGGCGGCACTGGCTGCGACGGCCATCAACAGGCTGGTGGGATCATCGCGCAGCGGAATGCTCTCCAGCTTCAACTCCTCAGTGCATCGATCCCCGAATTTATCGAGATAAGATCTAACCTCGGCTTCGATCTCAGGGTAAGGAGCAAGGGTTTCCAACCGGCATTCCGCGCCTAGCTGATCAGCAATCCCGACCTCGCGGACCAAGCCGGCCATGCGGGCAATACGCTGCGCCGGTTCGGCTGAGACGATATCACCCTGACCAATCATGACGTCGTTATGCAGCAACAGCCCGTCTTCACCCAACCACTTGAGCAGCAAGTTGCGCGATGCCCCAAACGCGATCATGCAAAGGAAATCATTGATAAGCGGCGCATCCCAGCGATCTAGAAGAGTGCTTTCGATCTGACGATACTCGGCGGCCAGTTCGGTCGCATTCGCAGCTTCTATGTCCAGACCACGGTCCAGAACATCGTTCAGCCTGACATAGAATTTACGCCGCGTGCGCGGCAAACGCACGGCCTGCCAGATCAGACTGCCCGCTACCGTCGCTAGTTTGGCGTATTCCAGTATCTTGCGCACACCTCTGGCAGGAGCAGGTCCAATGCCATCTGTAATCTCGCGGGGCATGGGTTCGGACACACCCATCATCGTTTCCATGTAATCGCGATTCAGCGAGAACCCCGGCAGCAACGCCAGCGCCCGATACCAGTTGACCAGATTGTAGTAGACACGCCCATCAATACGCCCAAGAAAATTGTCGAATATGGCTGAGTTCTGCGCGACGGTTTTATTCGAAACGCCCAGAAGCCGCACAAAAGCGCGATAAACCCGTGAGTAGACGTGCAGTGCAAAAGAATAGGTCAGTGGACTGACCATGCCCGGATAGCTTTCGACGATGTTCGAATTGTCAAAAATGGTAAGTACATCATCCGGCACCGCCACTGGTCGCAGCTCGGTCGTAATTGGCCGAGCCTGAAGAATGTGCAGCCCATCCGCATCGAACGCCCATTCGATGTCTTGCGGGACGCCAAAAGCCTCTTCCGCTTTGCGCGCCAGCATCGCAACCTGCAGTACCTGATCCGGTGTCAAAACCTGAGGCGTGGTTTGTGCGCACTCGGGCTGTTTGGCTTGATCAATAATCCAATCCTCACCATCGACTTCACCTGCTACCAGCGCATCGCCTAAACCTTTGATGGCAGACACGACAACGGTGTTTCGCTGCCCGGTCACTGGATCGGCCGAAAAAGCAACACCCGCGGTCGTCGCATCAATCATGCGCTGTACGATTATCGCGGGCGCTTCTGCCTCGCCCCCGGATTTGACCGAGCGATAAGTGGCGATTGTATCCGCAAACCCCGATTGCCAAACCTGTTTTGCCGCCTGTATGACCTTGCTACCGGTGACATTCAAAACCGTATCAAACTGACCTGCATGGCTGTGTTCGACACCATCTTCGGCCCGACCGGAACTACGCACTGCATAATACCCCGGACCCAACGCATCCAATGCAGCGGCAAGCGCCTTACTCAACCCACGTGCTGAGACAGGCCCTGTCTTACCTGCACGGAATGCGGCATCGGTGATAACAAAAAACGCAGGTGGATTGAATCCGCGACGAGCGAGTTTTGATAGCGCAGCGGCTTTTCCTCCGACCACTGTTGGGTCAGTCGCAGCGGATTGATTGATGATAAGGGTCATCTAAAGCCTCCGATCAGGAACGGCAGAAAGCCCGCAGTGGCATAGCAGAAAAATACCCATAGTCCCGCGATTGCGTCCATCCTGTCCTGTGCCTTGGGTGTTGGAGCTTTCGCATAGCTGCGTGCCGCAAGACCACAAGGCACGAAAGCAGCGGCCCCGACCAATACGGTTAACCAACCAGCTCCAGACGCAAACCCCGTGCCAACCAGAAACACGAATGACAGCACAACGCAGCACAGCCAAATGATAGCGGCGCGGCGATACCCCCAAAGACCGGAATAGGTGTCCACCCCGACAATTTCGTTTTCGGGCGACCATAGCTTGCGACCGATCTCAAGAACGCAGCCATTCACGAAAGACAACGCCAGAAATAACCACAGCTTTGATGCGGCCCCTCCGGCCGGAAGCCATTCGATGCTGGTCAGCAGCAAGTCGATCAGCGGCATGATCGCCATATGACTGACGAGATAAAGAACTGGGCGCGCCTTTAACCAGGTTGGCACCCCGAACTCGGCCGTCATTGCCGCCAGCCATACCCAAACCAAAAAAAGGCACCACAGAACCGGGAGGTACCAAAACCATGCAGCGGCGGCGGCCATGGGTAGAGTCAGCAAGCCAAGGACAAGCACCTCAGCCGGGGACACCAGCCCTCGGGGTATCGGTCGCTCGGGCCGGTAGCGGCGGTCGTCCTCGGCATCCTTGAATTCGTCGCAAACGCGCATCTGGAAAAACAGCGCCATCGCCAGTACGAACCCCACCACAAAGGCAGACCACTCGGGCAATGGTCGATCAGCGAGCCGGGCCGATACGCAGATACTTGCTGCTGAAAACACCAGCAAAAGCGGTACAGTTTTCTTCAGTGGGAAGCGTTCGGATTGATATATCCACAGTCGAGCCAGCAGAGTCATCTTTGGCGGGCCAAACTTTCATGGGCTCGCGTGAAATGCCCCGCAGCGATTGCAGCGACAATCGATATTTCTCCGCACAGGCATATGGCGGCAGCCACTTCGGCCAGCGCCGTGCCGTGGCCGGCGCCTTTCAATCCCAGAATGTTCAGTGCCGCAGTCTGGCTGGGCAAACCGGTACCACCGCCCACGGAGCCGACAAGGATGTTCGGGAGCGTCACCGAGCAGAAAAGATCATCCCCTCTGGGCTCCATCCGCGTCACCCCCATCGCGCTTTCAGCGACACAGGCCGCGTCCTGCCCAGTTGCTATGTAAAAGGCAGCAAGCCCATTGGCATAATGGGCCTGAGCTCCAAGCTGACCCGACAGATGTGACCCAAGATTGGCGACCCGACCATAAGCCAGCATGGCATCCACGGTGGTGCCAAGCGTCTTTTCCACGACGTCCGCGGGCAAGGTAACCGACGCGCTAACCTTTCGGCCACGACCCGTTACCAATCCAAGCGCCGAGGCTTTTTTGTCGCCTGAAAAATTTCCCTCAATATACCAGTTCTCAATTGGAACTGGACAGTCTTTGGTGATGGTGCAGCACAGCGCATCCGTTGCAATGGTTACCATGTTCTGACCGGCCGCATCACCTGTGGTGTAGCGGCAAATCAGAAAGACGATATTTGTGTCTATGAAAGGCTCCAGCGAGACAAGTTTACCATGCCCGGTTGTGGCATCAGCCGCCGCCTGGAGTTCATCGACATTGCTGACCACCCAATCCACGAACTGACCGGCCTGCAAAAGGCTTTCGAACACAAAGGCCGGCGTGCGCAAAACACCTTCATACAAAACAGCTGTGCTGACCCCACCAGACCGACCAGCTGCAAAGGCCCCCCGCGCATAAGAGGCAACAAGCGCGGCCTCAGTCGTCGCCAGAGGCACATAAAAATCCCCGTTGGCGTTCATACCGTTCAAGCGCAAAGGCCCAACGATGCCAACTGGCACTTTCACAGTTCCAATGAAGTTTTCAATATTGGCGCTGTAGGTTTCAGATGCCTCGACTGTTGCAGGATCCGCAATCAATGCCTGATCTGCGCCGCTTGCCTTGGGCTTTAGATGATCCCAGAACCGCGCAACAGTCTTACGGTCAGCCTTGCGAGAGGGGCGTAAAGGTGAAAACACTTCGTCGCTTGGGGCCATCTGCTGTGGCGTGCGTTCAACATCATATCGCATTTTGATGCGCCGCAGCATCTCCCGCACATGAAATGGAATGATCAAATGGCAGCTCCAATAAACGCTGTGCAAACGGCTGCAGATTGAATTCTGCGCCGGCTGCACCCTAACAAGAAAGTATGCGATTTCCAGCGAATACATCCAGTTGGAGATTGTGAGTGATCCTACCTTTTTGAGTTGCTCGGCCCCAGACACAGGCCCGGCATTTGCTTATCGGTCTTTGGAGACGGGGATATTGACAGGTTGTGTCACGCTCATGATCACGCCCTCACTAGACAGGATGTCTGGTTGACGCGGGCGTCGCGATACCCTCGACCGTGGGCTTCGACGCCGCTCGCCAATAGCCGTAGCCCATGATCCCGGCACCGGCGAATGCGTTGCCCAAGGTGACATACGTCAAATTGTGGGCGGCTCCAGCCAGAGTGATGCTGTCGGGATGATCTGAGAGCAACGCCAGTGAAAACACGGTCATGTTCGCAACGCTGTGTTCAAACCCGGCGGCGATAAATGCATACAGGCACCAGAAGATGACGATGCATTTGGTAACATCGTCTTTTGCGCGCGCCGAACACCACAAGGCGAGACAAACCAGCCAATTGCACAGGATCGCTTTGGCGAACAGCTCCAACTCGGTGCCGTGCATCTTCTTGGTGGCCACCTTGTAAAGCAAAGCGTCTTCTCCTGCTCCCAGGATAAGCCCACCGCCGCCTGCGACGAACAGAAATGCCAGCAATATGGCCCCGATCAGGTTTCCTGCCCAACTAACGAACCAGCACCGCAGCACGTCCGACCACGCAGTACTTTTGGCAAGCAATCCGTGCGTCATGTACATGGTGTGGCCCGTGAACAACTCGGCCCCGGCAAAGACCACAAGTGTCAGGGCGATACCGAAGCTAGCCCCCATGACAATGGGACGGATGGATGGATCCGCGCCCTGCCCCACGGAAAAGATCAGCAGGATGCCCGCCCCAACAAACGCGCCTGCCTTTACTGCGAGGATCAGAAAGGCGATTGGATCTACTCGCAGGTTGACGCTTTTCTTTTGCGCCAGTTCTGCAAACCCAATGACTGTGTCAGCATAGGTCATTTCGTATTACACTCCACAGCTTGCGCAGCTGGTCGCGTTCGACCTTTGGCCGTTTGGAATTCCAAACAGGATCGGGATAGCCCAGAGACAGGCCAAGCCAGCAGCGAGGTAGAGAAAGGCCATGCCCAGATCCTTCTGAGCCGAGACCAGGTAGGAGTTGCAGATCCTGACAGGTGCATGCGTGTACAGAAATCCCAACACGCCCAGCATCGACAGCGCGTTCGCCTTCAAAAACCCCTTCAGGACCGGACCCAGCCGTGGCCAGGACACCCTTAGAGGAACGCCCAACATCAGTGGCAAGCTTAGGTATTTGACCGTTTCACCTGTTGGAGTCAGCGCCCAATCAACGTTTCTTGGCAACATCCAGAACAGAAAGACAGTCAAAGCCACAAGCAGCAATGGAACCGCCCATTCTTGCCGAACCTGCCTGTTCCAGGCCAACAAAACCCCGGCCAAAACCAGCAATGGCATCTGCACCAAGACATGCTGGATCGGGCTTTCAATGACCGCATAACGAAGTGCGACAGCTTCGGCCGCCGCGAGGAAGGCAAGACCAAGCAACTTCATGAGTTGCGCTCCTCCAAATGGTTTAGAACAGCGTCGATCGCATCGGTATCAAACACCGCCGAAAATCTGCCGTCGCTGTCAATCACATGGATCGCGGCATTGTGCTGAAACCCGCCCCACTCATCCGGGATGACGGTCACGTCAAACAGCTTCAACAATGCCGGTAAATCTTCTGACTTCGGCCGCGCGACGGTCCACATTTTGCCGTCCGCTTCATGAACCTCTCCGTAAGTCGCCATTTGCTCTGGTGTATCCCGCTCAGGATCGAAGCTGACCGAGATCATCCGGACGGGCACTTCACGCAGCTCCAGTTGATCCCGGATCTCGGCAAAATCCGCTGCAGCAATCTGACAGATGTCGCCACAGACAGTGTAGATGAACTCGACCAGAACCACCTCTTTCCCTTGCGGTGACAGAGGCAGCAACTGACCTGACATATCTTCCAGTTGCAGGGCTGGAGCTGGACGTGGAGCGCGTTCCACATCCAGTCTCCGCGCGGCTTCGCTAGTGAATGCCTGCACTCCGTCAGTGGCATGCCAGAGTGTTCCCAAGCCTATGCTTGCGACAAGAACCGAGGGAAGAGCGCGGACCATCATCAGCCGTTGCTCCGCCCAAGACGCAGCACAAAGCGCAGAACAAAGAGCAACGTTCCCAACACAACAAGCCCGCTGAACAAAGTGCCAATGCGGTCATGGGTCAGCCATTCTTCGTAGTGCACCGCCCAACGGCGGGGAATCGAAGCCGCGCCAGAGAACAGAAACACTGTCACAAACCCAGCAGCACCCGCGAGGTAGGTCACAAAGGCGGCACGGTCCAGCCCGCTCATCTGGGCGATGGTTTTGCCACGGACCAACCAGGCCATGAAACCAAAAGCCATCGCCACTTCACCCAGCAATAGATAGGTGTGGAAATGCCCGGGGACCCACATAGTGTTGTGCATCACCTTGTTCACGCTGATCATTCCATCGATCGACGCGGGGATTGAGCCAACCGCCCAGCCTGCCACGGACAGAACCAGCAGCGAGGACGTCAGATCCCAGGTCATTTTTGAGCCGCGCACGTAGAGGAATGTGGAAAACGCCGTGACCGCGATGAGGGGAATGCCGCTGAAGTAAGAAACCAATTGCCCGACCACCAGCATCCAGGGTGGCATGACAACATCTTGCAGCAGATGGTGCCAGTAAACAGCCATCACGAATATCAGTACGGCATTCCAGGCTATCGCAAACAGTCGGTTCGATTTCCAAGGCTTGCCGGTGTATTCCGGCAGGATTTCATAAACCGCAGTCACTGCCATATAGATCGAGGCATTGATGAAAACGTGGCCAAAGAAATAGATCAGGTTCTTGGCCAGCAGCGCATTTACTTCAAATCCTGGGACCAGCAGGTGGACAAAGCTCGCCACCAATACGGCAGCACCAAGGATGATCCCGGTCGAATTGAAAATAGTCACCGCCGCCGCCGCGACGATGGTTGGCGGCGGAGGATTTTTGTCCTCGCGCCCAAGGATCAAGTTCCAGCCCAGTGCCCGGACAAGGCTACCATAGCGTGCATGAATCTGACGACCGAGTTCCAGATAATACAGCAGAAAGCCAACGCCGATCGAAACATATCCAAGCATGAACGCAGCAGCCGCACCCGCTTCCCACGCTCCGCCGGACATCGCGGGCAACGGAAACAGGAATGTCCATGCGCCGCCATATCCGCCGATGAAGATCGAGCCTAGGATCAGGACAACACCCAACAGGAACAGGGCAAGGAAAGCCCAGAAAATTGCAGCTGTCAGGACAATGTGACGTCCGCAAAAATACCACATGATCGCGGCGCCAGACAGCGCCGCTGTACCGACCATTCCGGCACCATGGGCCGTCAGGAGCTGATAGAACAATGCAGGATCCACTTCGATCCATTGACCCTGCGCGGCGCGCATGATCAGGCCAAAGACCATCATCAAGGCAAAAACCACGCCTGAAAGGATCATCGTGAGCTTGACCGCTCCGGTTTGAGGTTCAGCGGCGATTGATTTCCCCGCAAAAGGTTCAGATGCAGTGCTCATTCAGTCCTCCACCGCGACGACTTCGAATTCGTTGACCATGTCCTGATGTGCCACTCCGCAGAACTCCATGCACAGGATCTGGTAGGAGCCCGGATCATCGAACGTATACGTGACTTTGGTTGTGTAGCCCGGGATCACCTGGACCTGCGTCAGAAGGCGAAGGTCTGAGGTGTAAATGCCCAATCCGTGGGTAACGTCTTCGGTCGTGGCGCTAAAGTTTATGGGTATTCCAGCGGGGATCTCGACGGTGTCGATATCCCACCACCACTGCCCGCTGGTGATAGAGACGGTCAAGGCGTCGTCTGTGCTGGCTACGGCATGCGGCCACGGTCGCAATGTGCCAACCGCAACAATTACGCCGACAATCGTCATTGCCCAGATCAAGCCCGAACGTTTCGAGTTGGCCTTGGGTCCGGGTTCCGGCCCATCAGAAGCCCGCACGGCCAACCAGAAGACAAGTGACAGCACTGCCATCAGGATCAGCGAGATCAATAACACAACGGGCTGCATGAGCCATCTCCTATATTAGGTATTATAAATACCCATTATAAAGGTAAGAAAAAGATGTCAATAAAATAGGCATTTTCAAAGCCTATTTTTTATGGGAAGAATAACTATGCAAATTACCAAGTTCTCCGACTATGCCCTGCGCATCCTGATCCATCTTGCCACCCATGAAGAAGGGTTGATGTCGACGCGTGAGATCGCGGCTATGCAAAACTTGCCCTTTAATCACCTGGCCAAGATCTCGCAGTGGCTTACACACGAGGGCTATGTAGAATCCATGCGTGGGCGCAACGGCGGCATGCGTATGGCCCTACCTCCCAATGCGATATCGATTGGCGGCCTACTACGAAAATCCGAACGCGGCACACCTTTGGTGGAATGCATGAAGGAAGACGGCGGCTGTTGTGTAATGACGCCCGCTTGTGGATTGTTGCCAATTCTGAACGAAGCTCAGGAGGCGTTTTTTGCTGCCTTGGACACCAAGACTTTACAGGACGTATTGGAAGGGAACCGTGGCATGAAAAACCTGATCCGAGCGTTGGAAGTCAGTCATGCGCTGGCATCAAGCGATTAATACGCAAACTGTAGTCCTATAATAATTTGATTGTTACTTGGCCGCGCCAGGCACAGCCTTTACAATCGCCTGTCCGTCCCATGCCTCGAAAGCCACGGAAAGGTGCCATGCCTTGAACCCGATGTAGCCGACCAGAAGGGCCAGTATCATCAGATACATTGCCTTTCGGAATCGTGGATTTTCTTCAACTTGGTGCATCTTCTGCATTCCACAGTAGATACAACGTGAGCATTCGAATCTGGGCGTCGCTCAGACGTCCTTCCCACGCAGGCATTACACCTTGCCGACCGTGATAAATGCTATGGTAAATCTCATCCCGGTCGCCTCCATAGATCCAGCGTTCATCACCTAGATCGGGCGCGCCGATTTCATAGCCCCCGCGCCCGTCACCGCCATGACAGGCCGCGCAGTTTTCTTCGAAGATCAACCTACCGGCGCCAGCCGCCGTCGCATCATGCTGCTTTCCAGAGAGGGCCAAGACAAATTCTGTAACCTCTTCAACCTGCTGCTTTTCGATCATGCCTTCTGCGCCAAACGCCAGCATCTGTGCAATCCGTGTATCGTCATGCTGCGCATTGATCCCATAGCGTATGGTCGCCTCAACCTCTTCCGGTGCGCCTGACCACAGCCAATGTCCGTCTACCAGATCGGGAAAACCAGGCTGCCCTTTCAGATCATTCCGGTGACAAGCGGCACAATTGTCAGCGTAAAGCTTGGAAATCGACGCGCTATACCTTGCCTCCAGTGTTGGGTCTGCGGCCAGTTCTTCGAGATCCTGTGACGCAAAAGGCGCAAATGTCATTTCACGATCAGCATTCGCTTGCTGAAGTTCTGCAACAACCTCTGATCGGGATGAATACCCCAACAGCCCTTTTGCATAGTCGCGCGCACCTGGGAAGGATGGGTAGAACACCCAAAACAGTGCTGCGATGATGATACTGATCCACAAAGCCCATCGGGCCGCCCAGGGAACAGGTGTGTCCAACTCTTTGATACCGTCCCACTCGTGGCCGGTCAGATCAGTACCGGAAATCGGATCCTTTTCCTTTAGCGCCACGGCTGATCCTCCTGATGGTCCAGCGGAGATTGCGCAGCGTCATCGTAGACTTTTCGCCGTGAGGGCCAGTAGGTCCAGACAACTGCGGCAAGAAAGACGACCAGCAGGTAGATTGCACCCCAGGTCTTGGAGAAAACGAGAACCGTATCATGTGTCATCGTTGAACCTCCTCAAGGTTTAACGAATCCAGATCGGCCAATGTGCCAAGAACCTGCAGATAGGCCACAAGGGCATCCATTTCCGTCAACTCACTCGGGTGCCCGTCGTAATCCCTGACCTGAACGTTTTCACCGTAACTTTCTTGCAGTTCACCTTCATAATATTGCTCGGCATCTGCTTGCCATGCAGCATCCTTTTCCGCATTTTCGATCTGAGCATCTGTGTAAGGCACCCCGGCGCGGCTAAGGGCTCTTAAAGAGGCGGGCAGGTGGCCTGTTTCCAGCCGCGCGTCAGACAAAAACGCATAACCAGGCATGATCGAGCCTTCCACCAGCTCTCGTGGCGCTTCCAGATGCGCCACATGCCATGCGTCAGAGTATTTACCGCCAACTCGCGCCAAGTCCGGCCCTGTACGTTTCGAGCCCCATTGGAACGGGTGGTCATACATGCTTTCGGCGGCCAGGCTGTAGTGCCCATAGCGTTCGATGTCCGACCGTAGGGTGCGGATCATTTGACTGTGGCAGGCATAGCAGCCCTCGCGCACATAAATATCGCGCCCTGCCAGTTCCAGCGGAGTATAGGGCCGCATACCGTCGACTTCTTCCACCGTGTTTTCGATGGTGAACAAAGGGGCGATTTCAACAATGCCACCGATTGATGCAACCAGCAGGATGGCCATGGCAAAGCCAAGTGAGTGGCGTTCGAGCTTTTGGTGTTGTGTACTCATGGGCTGCTACTCCGCCGGCTGGACCAAAGGTCCGGATTGCCTGGTCTCGGCTTGCCGCGGCCCACTGACCGTCATGTAGATGTTGTATGCACCGATGCACGCTCCGATTAGATACAGCAGCCCCCCGATCGCACGGGCGACATAGTAAAGATGCATCGCGATCACACTGTCGAGGAAGGAATAAAGAAACGCACCATCCGCATCATAGGTCTGCCACATCAGTGATTGTGTGATGCCACTGTTCCACATTGCGCCGACGTAAATCAGCGTCCCGCTCAGGGCGAGCCAGAAGTGCCATGCTTCCAGCCGCAATGAATACACGCCATCTCGTTTCCAAATCCAGGGCACCATTTTATACATGGCACCAAAGGTGATGAAGGCGACCCAGCCCAACGCCCCCGCATGTACATGGCCGACGGTCCAATCCGTGTAGTGGCTCAGCGAATTGACCGGACGGATCGCCATGAACGAACCTTCGAATGTCGACAGTCCGTAGAACAGAATCGCGACCATCATAAACCGGACCGCCGGATCCGTCCGGACCTTATCCCAAGCCCCATTGATCGTAAGGATGCCGTTGAACACAGAGGCCCAGCTCGGGACCAGCAGGATGATCGACATGGTCATACCAAGGTACTGAACCCAGTCCGGTAGTGCCGTGTAGTGAAGGTGATGTGAACCAGCCCAGAGATACAGGAAGGTGATCCCCCAGAAGCCAACAATTGACATTCGGTAAGAGTAGATCGGCCGGTTCACAGCTTTGGGCAAGAAGTAATACAGCATCCCTAGGAACCCGGCGGTCAGCAGGAAGCCAACAGCATTGTGCCCATACCACCATTGCGTCATTGCATCCTGTGTGCCGGAAAATAGCGAGTAGCTTTTGGGATAGGCAATGGAAACCGGAACCGAGAGGTTGTTCACCGTATGCAGCATCGCGATGACGACGATAAAGGCCAGGTAGTACCAGTTAGCCACATAGATATGCGGTTCAGCCCGGCGAGAGAGCGTCTTTAGGTACAGACCTAGATAACCAACCCAGACGATCAGCAAAACCAGATCCATATACCATTCCGGTTCGGCATATTCCTTGGATTGGGTGATCCCCAAGGGGTAGCCGGTCGCCGCAAGGACCATGAACAGATTGTACCCCCAGAACACCATCCAGGGCAGCGATTCACTGGCCAATCTGGCGCGCGAGGTACGTTGGACCACATAAAACGACGTCGCGATTAACGCGTTGCCGCCAAAACCAAAAATCACGGCAGATGTATGAACCGCGCGCAAACGGCCGAAGTTCGACCAGAACATATCGCCGTTCAGTGCTGGAAACGCCAACTGCCAGGCGAGGATATCGCCAACCGTGAACCCTATGATTGCCCAAATCAGCGCGGCGATGACACCAAACCGAATGACCTTGTCATTGTATTCTAAAGGGATGTCCTTTGGGGCCTCGCTCAAACGGTTGATCATCCACATCAACCCCCAACCAGCGGCTATTGCGATCAACCAACCATGCAGCACGTAGGCGGTAGGAACCCCCCAGCCAAGTATGGCTACGCCACCGACAAAGATCAAAGCAAGGGCACACAGGACGGCAGCATCCTCAAGAAAACTCTCACGCTGCATCGGGCGCCTCCTGCCGGTGGAAGCGTACTTCAAACTCGACTTCGCCAATCGGATTCACCGAATGAGTTTCCTGTGGTGCGAACACAGCAGTATCCCCTGCGCCCAGAACTAGGTCATCCTTGTCATCCCGGCACAGTAGAAGCTGCCCATGTTGCACAGCCAATTGACCCCAGACATCCGCTTTGGTGCTGTGATCTTTGCGCAGCTTTTCTGGCAATGTCTCATGCGTGAACCGCGAGGTCGCATAGTGCACCACGCCTTTTGGAAGCGCTTCGGTCATTTATGCATCTCCATGAAAAAGCTCGACATAAGCATGCCAGGTCGTGTACCCGAGCAATGGGAACACCACGACCAAACCCAGTAGCCCGGACAGTATTCCAACCAAAGTCAAAAGAGTGATGATGGCTCCCCAGCACAAGCAAAGCTTGAAGTTGTGAGTGGTGGCGTTAAAGCTGAGCCCCATAGCCGAGAAGCCATCGATCTGGCGGTCGATCAGCATTGGCAATGAAAACGCTGACACCGCAAACCCTAATGCCGCAAACAGCCCGCCAACGATTGATCCTGCGATCAACAGCGCCCATCCTGATGACGTAGTAATCAGCAAAAGCAGCGTATCTGCGAAGCTTGAGAATGGGCGCAGCCCGTAGACTATGGCGAACATAACTGTGGCCGCGCGAATCCAGATGAGAGCAAAAACCATCAGTATGACGCCCACCAACGTAATCTGACCCGTGGCCGCTCTGAGCCCTGTTTTACCGCTTGCTACGGAATAAAGACCAATCGTTGCAAGTGGTCCGACCAAAACGCCGCCAGCTAGCAAAGGCAACAAAACCCAACCAAGATCGTTAAGCATCAGGGCCGCAACGCAAATCCACCCCAGAACTACGAGTGAACCACCGTAAAGCAAGGAATATCCCGGGTTGCGTTTCACGTCGCCCCAGCCCGCCTGCAGCCAACGTTTGACAACGCGTGCGGGAGGATCAGAGATGACCTGAGCTTTGGTATAGACAGAGACCGTCATGACAACACCGGCGGAGCGTCGGCCTCTCGACGAAAGTTCTCAATTCCGAATGACAAGCCCTTACCGATCCTCCTGGCCAAATGTGAGAACGCTTCGGCGGTTGCAGGTTTAAGGGCTTTTTTTGCGGTGTCTTCGAACAGGTCGAGCCACAGGCGAAAATGTTCTGGCAGGATTTCAGAGTTCGCCAGGTGAACCTGCATCGGGTTACCCGAATAGCCTGTCTCTCGTAGAATGGCGCCGCGCCAAAAGGCTGCGATCTTTTCTTCGTGTTCCGGCCAATCTTCGATTGCCCTGTCAAATACCGGCCCCAGATCAGGATGCACTCTGATGCGCGCATAGAACCGGTTGACCAAAGTCGCAATTTCATCCGCTGTGATGTCAAACATATGTGGCCGAATTGGCATGGTACGAGTCATCGGATCTACCTTAACGATACGCCTCACTATCTGCGCACGATAATAGGTATTGTCAATACCTATTATCGTGTGAATGGTACGACCTACATCAAGGGGAAAGGCGCGTGGGTCTATCTTTACCCAGCCGTCGACATCCACAGCAAAACGCTCGACGGAATAGAAGTGGTGCACATAATCCGCAAAGGACAAATCACGCCCGGTGTCTGTCCGTTTCGGCAATTTGCGGAGCTGGCGGCTTAGTCCGCCGGTACAAAGATATCACTGTGGCAAGTTAAAACTTCGCAACAGATCCCGTCCGGTTTATTGCGCCGATGATAACGTGATTTGCCGACGGAAGCCGGCAGGTGAGAGGCCAATTTCCCTCTTGAAAACGCGTGCAAAAGCAGAATCCGATGCGTATCCAGCACGTTCTGCCGCATCCGAAACAGAACTTGATGGGTCAGTAAGACAGCGTTTGGCGATCTCCAGCCGCCAAGCTGTTACGTATTGCATTGGCGACATCGCCATCTTTTTCTGAAACTGAACGGCAAAGTTTGTTCGTGACATGCCTGCAATGCGCGCCATTGTTTCTATCGTCCAGGATGCGCTTGGATCCTTGTGAAACGCGTCAAGAGCCCGGGCCAGATGGTGATCAGAGAATCCGTTCAAGCCCCACCTCGAGGATTCGTCACTTTCCACAAACGAACGTATGGCCTGCGCAAGTATGGCTTCTGACATCTTCAAAGCAATGAGATCGCCACCGAGGCGAAGACCCCCGGCCTCATCTCCGATCATGCGCAGTGTCGCCTCCATCCATTTTCCAGCGGATTCCCCGTAATTCCTGAGGTGAATGATCGGTGGAAGGCGTTCCAACAGTATATGTTTTGCATGAGGGTCGAATGAAAAATGGCCGCAGATAAGTTGCGTGTCACGTTCATCGCCGTCGCCGCCGTAAACCAGAACCCCAGTCCCAGTGTATCCCGACCGTTCGATGACCGTGTCCAGCGGCAAAACTGCATCTCTCGTTTCAGCCGCGCAGTACAACTTGTGTGACGCGCCATGCGGAACAATCAACAGATCGCCCTGCTCCAGCCCCACCACTTTTTCATATCCTTCAACTTCGATCAGACAATTGCCCCTATGAGCAAAATGAAATCGGGCGACGTTTTTGAACTTGGGAACTTCAATCCCCCAAGGGGTGGTCAACGAAGTTCGAAAATAAAGCGCGCCTTGAACAGACAGTTTCGTAAGAATATCGCTAAGCAAATCAAGCATGCATTTTCATGGCAGTATTTGGCGTTTTTGTACAGCAGCTTGAACGATCTGCACAGAAAATCGAACGTTCCCGCATATATCTCACTTCCCGGTTCGGATTACTCCTATTGCCATCGTAACACTCAGTGGAGTCTCCAAAATGAAGAAACTGATTTCCGCATTTGCTGTGGCACTTGCCATGACTGGCGCTCAAGCCTCTGCGCAGGACGTCGCCGAGATGAGCGATCTCGAATACGCTCACATTGCCTATACGGCCGATAACATCGACATTCGGTATGCCTATCTGGCGCTGGCTTTGTCGTCGAACCCCGACATCCATGAATTCGCAAACACGATGATCCGCGACCATACTGCCGTGAACGAAGCGGCCTTGGGCCTGCTCGAAAAACTGGGCGTGTCAGCGCAGGACAATGCGTTCAGCCAAACGCTGAATGCCAATGCCGAAGAGATCATCGATGGCTTCGTCAAGCTGCGTGGAGCAGAGTTTGATGCCGCTTATGCAGCCAATGAATTGGCCTATCACCAGGCGGTGAATGATCTGGTGGAGAACACAATGATCCCCAACATCGACAATGCCGAGGTGAAGGCTCTGTTCGAGCAGGGCCTTGAGATCTTTAAAGCCCATGAAGGTCACGCCGAAATGATGGTCGAGGCACTGCAGTGATGGGAAAAGCCCATTCACGCCGTCACGTAATGGTTGGAGCGGTCGCATCGGCGGCCGCTCTCGCTTTAACCCGAACGCGGGCCCGGGCGGCAGAACCCGTAGTCCACGAAGTCAAGATCAAAGCATTTGCATTCACGCCAAAGCTTCTGAACGTGTCTGTTGGTGATACCATTCAATGGACTAATGAAGATCTGGCGCCACATACGGCCACGGCAGATGAGTTCGGATGGGACACTGGGGAGATCCCAAACGGTGTCAGCGCCAAAGTTGAGGTTACTAAAGGTATGGAAACAAAATATTTCTGTGCGTTTCATCCACATATGAAGGGAACAATAGTGATCATGTGATTTGACTCATTGGATCGACTGAACGAAAGCGGACTATGATGCAGGGCGCAGCATATGGAGCTTTGGGCTTCGCGCCTTCCAGCTTCTGTTGGGGCACACAAAGATGGACAGCACGGTCAGGTATCTTGGTGTTGAACTTGAAGATGCCTTGGCCATCTCCGAAGCCATTGAAATATAATATCTCTGGGCCGCTCTCGCAGGCAGCCCGATGCGGACCGTCATCGCAACTTCAAGTGCTGCGATGCAGCGTTCTCAAAATCCGGCAATGGTCACGAGCAATATGCGACTTCACTGCACGGAAGTGAATGAGTGCTTTAATTGGCATATTCTTTCGACAGAAACTCGGGCGACTCGAAGAAAGTGGATTTCTGTCTGGCAAACACTGTTTTGTGTTCTGACACCCCATCCACTAGGGATGGTTTTGCATTTAGCAGGAAGTGAGCCGACCTATGCATAACATCATTGCACGAAGAAACTTCGCCGTTGGGGTAGCAGAAGAGGCAGGTGCGCTTGCACTAGAGTATTTTGCTTCCAGAGATACCTTGGTCATTGATCAAAAAGGCGCGCAAGACTGGGTCAGCGAGGCGGATCGCAACGTCGAGACCTTCATTCGCCAAAAGATTGTGAACTCTTTTCCCGATGATGGGATTTATGGCGAAGAACACGCGGAAAAAGCTGGCTCCAGCGGTTTTGACTGGGTGATCGATCCGATTGATGGGACAACGAACTTCGTCAATGGCATTCCGGCCTGGACGATTGTCTTAGCGTGCGTTTCGGACAGTCAGACGCAGGTCGGTGTGATTTTCGAGCCAAACGTTGGTGAAACTTACGTGGCGGTCCGAGGCGAAGGTGCCACTTTGAATGGACACGCCATGCAGGTTGCCTCAAGCGTGGAACTTGCAAGTGGAACCGTCTCAATTGGCTATTCGAACCGGGTCGAAGCATCAAAGGTCATTCCGGTGATTGCGGCCCTTATCGAACGTGGCGCTCTCTATCATCGCAATGCAAGCGGTGCGCTTTCGCTGGCCTATGTCGCGGCGGGACGTCTATTGGGGTACATTGAAGAGCACATGAACGCCTGGGATTGCCTCGCCGGTCAGTTGATGATTGCCGAAGCAGGTGGCGAGATCGAGGATCAAGACGCCGACGGGATGATCCGGGACGGTGGTCGCGTGATCGCTGGTACACCGGCCGTGTTCGAGACCTTGAAAATGATCTGCGACGACGCTTGGTACGAATGACGTCGTTCAGGCAATCGGGCTCGACCCGAATTCAGGTTGAAGAGTTTTAATATCCGCACGCCAGAAGTGGCCCAGACCAGGTTGAACGATCCGACGATCGATTTTCTGCCCTGCAAGATGGCATCAAAGCAGTGTTCCGACCGCGCCGTGGGTTAAAATGGCCAAGTCTCTTCTGTCGTGGTTTTTGACGATTGACAGGACTGTTCGAACGATACGCAGTTGCGCGGCATGGGCTGTTTCCCAACTGCAGAAGCTGGACTTGGGTGCCTTGAAGAAAGTGTCAGCGGCGGACCTCGAATATCGAGGGAAGAAGGGATCCGGTAGTGCTTCGGTCGTTCTCACTCAATCCAGGCTCGGAATTCGCGACCAGCCCCAAAGGCTTTGCAAGGATAGCGTCTGTTTCGGACGCTTTTCGCTCGGCACTGGACCAGATATCTGTCGCGCTAGATATGGTCTTACTTTGTGAAAATGTGTCGGCTCGGGCGCGGCCAATTTCACTCAAACCCTATTCGGTGACTGATTTCTCTGGCTCAAGGACTACCTCCGGTTGAGAGACGGCTAAAAGTTTACCCACGTCACCCTTCCGGCAACAGAACAGGGCCACGTTCGGCAAAAGACATTTTGACTTCCGAGCCGATTTCCAGTGGCTCGTCCACGTCGTCCTGCACAGCAAATACCTGCCCGAAGGCACCGGCCAGAGTGTACTCCATCCGCACGCCAACATAGGTCGCCTTGGCAACTTTGGCCGGGATGCCGATATCAGATCCAATCAATATCCGTGACGGGCGCACGGCCAGCGTTGCGGGACCAGGCGTTAGGCCACGAGAGGGGAGCGTGTGTTGATAGCCCTCGATTTCGATCGTGGCTAAATCGCCATTAACGGAAAGAATAGTGCAACTGAACAGGTTAGCCTCACCAATGAAATCGGCCACGAACCGGTCAACCGGCGCATCATATAGTTTACGCGGCGTGCCGATCTGTGCGATGGCAGCGTTGCGCATGACGACAATCTCATCTGAAACGGCAAGGGCTTCTTCCTGATCGTGAGTCACATAGACGACGGTCAAACCGAGATCTTGCTGAATGGCACGGATATCTTCGCGCACTTGGCGACGCAGTTTCGCATCGAGGTTTGAGAGAGGTTCGTCAAAGAGCAAAACCTGTGGCTCCAAAACCAATGCACGAGCGACAGCAACACGCTGTTGCTGCCCGCCGGAAAGTTCGCTTGGCAAACGATTGTCGAAGCCCTTCAGGCCAACCAAGTCTAACCCATGCAGCGCGCGCGATCGGGACTCGCGCTTGTCAAAGCCGGAAAAGGTCAACCCATACATGACGTTCTCTAGCACGCTCATATGCGGAAAAAGCGCGTAGGATTGGAATACCATCGACACGTCACGGTCGGTAGCGGGTAATTTGGTCACGTCTCGGTCGCCGATCAGAATTCGACCCGAGGTCGCCATTTCCAGTCCTGCGATCATGCGCAACGTCGTCGTTTTACCGCAGCCCGAGGGGCCTAAAAGCGTCACCAGTTTGCCCGCTTGGACGTGTAGATCGATGCTGTCGACAGCCACCACATCCCTGCCGAACACTTTCGAAACCCCCTCGAAACGAACAGGCGCGGCCTTACTTGCTATAGTCGTTTCGGTCATGTCGTTTTCTCTGTCCCGAGTTGTGTACGTCGCCCGATCTGAACACGGCCCACGAGGATTTGTAACATCCCGACTGCCGCCAACATCACGAAGATCAGCGTTGTGGAATATGCGATTGCAAGACCGTAATCGTTGTTTTCGACCCGACCGATAATGTAGCTGGTGGCCATGTCATACTCGGCGGAAACAAGGAATATCACCGCCGATATCGCCGTCATTGCCCGGACAAAACTGTAAACCAACGCAGCCAGGATAGCGGGCCGTAAAAGAGGAAGAATTACCCGCCTGAAAGTCTGCCATGAATTTGCACCGAGCGTCAGCGAAGACTCGTCAAGCGACTTGTCTAATTGTGACATAGACGCAATACCCGCGCGAACCCCAACCGGCATATTGCGGAAGATAAAGCTGACGACAAGGATAACGCCTGTGCCAGTGATCTCGATCGGGGGCACGTTGAATGCCAGGATATAGCTGACGCCAATAACCGTGCCGGGAATAGCGAAAGAGAGCATCGTGCCAAACTCAAACGCATTCTTTCCCGCAAAACTTTGCCGTGTCAGCAGATAGGCAGTGACCAACCCCACGGCGGCCGTCAACGGTGCGGCAATGGCAGCAATGGTGATTGTGGTCCAGAAACTGTCCCAGGCGGCTCCGGTCCAGCGAATACCTTCTTCTTCGAAGCGAACCGAAAAGGCTGTGACGTAGTGCTTGAACGTCAGCGAGTTATCGACGCCCCACAGTTCGACGATACTTCCATAGATGATCATCCCGTAAACCACGGCAGTGAAAACTGCCCAGGCAATTGCAATGCCCAGAACCGGTATGGCAAGGCCGCGCGGCATCAAGGGGTGCACACCCGCGTCGCCCTTGCCGGAAACGGTGGTATAACTCTTTTTCCCCAGCCACGCGCGCTGCGCATAGAAGGCGGAAAGTGTGAAGAACAAGAGCACCATGGCCAGAACAGCAGCGCGGCCCTGATCGTATTGCGCTCCGACGATGGCGAAGAAAATCTCGGTCGACAGCACATCGAAATTCCCGCCCAAAACAAGCGGGTTGCCAAAATCGGCCATGGATTCGATGAACCCAAGCAGGAAGGCATTGGCCAGGCCGGGGCGCATCAGAGGCAGGGACACGGTTTTGAATGTTTGCCAACGATTGGCTCGAAGGGTTTGGGCGGCCTCTTCCATCGAAGGTGACACCCCTTCGACCACCCCGATCAAAACCAGAAAGGCGATCGGCGTAAATGCCAGAGTCTGAGCGATCAGCACCCCGGGCATGCCATAAAGCCAGCGCGTAGGCTGCACACCAAAGATCTCAGCAACAAATTTGGTGACCGAACCGGAAAGCCCAAACAGCAGGATCAGTGCAAGACCAATCACGAAGGGCGGTGTGATAATCGGCAAAACTGTCAGCGCGCGCATCCCGCGTTTAAAACGAAAACCTGACCGTGTGACGACAAGTGCAAAACATAGTCCAAGTGCCGTCGTGATGAAGCCCACAAGAACTGCAAGAAACAGAGAGTTCCACGCGGCGCCGCATTTGGCACCGGCAAAACAGCCCAAACCCCAAAGTCGGTCATCAAAGAATTTCGAGGCAAAAACCGAAACTGAATAGGCACCATCTTCGGTAACGAAGGCGGCAAACAACATCTTCGCAATTGGAAAGAAGACGAAAATTGTAACAATGGTGATTACGCCGCCAATTGCACTGACGACGAAAACGTCGCCGTTGATGGCACCGCGCGCCGCAATACCCTGAGTTAAAAGGAACAGGAAAGCTGTGGCGCAGATCATCGCGCCGTATCCCATGCCGAACTGGCGGATTTTCGGCTCTCCGAACAGCGCCTTCATCCAGTCGAAATTGAATCCGCGAATGCCAATTGAGAACCCTTGCGCAATCAGCCAGCCAAAACCCAAGGCACCAGCCAAAATCAGGATACGTGCGTATTGTGGATCGGACTTCGGTTTGCCGAGTATCAACAAAGGCAAGGTAAGCGGGACCAAAAGCGGCGTAAGCCACAGCTTTTCGCCCTGTCCGATCAGGAAAACGGCGGGCGCATAATCTTCATCGAACGGATATCCATCGACCAGCCATACGAATGACCAAATGCCATCCTCCACCATGAACCATGGCAGTAGGCAGAAACCTACCCACCCGGCAACAATCCAGAAGATCAGAACCGGGTGGTTCGTTTTTGGTGTGGTGTCAGTCACTTACTGTGGCAGTACTGAGACCTCTTCGTCCCATTTCTGCAAGAGACGCTTGCGTTCGTCAGACGAGCCGTACTTTTTGAAGTCATAGTCAATAAGCTTGATCTGGCTCATGTCAGGTGCGCTTTCAGAGGTCTCCGAATTTTTGTTGGACGGAACCTGGAAGGCGTTAACCTCAAGCGCAAGGTTCTGGGCCTCGGGGCTGAGGGCCCAGTCATAGAACTTTTTGGCTTCTTCTTCATTTCGAGCGCCATCAATGATCGACATCGAGCCGATTTCATAGCCTGTGCCCTCGCATGGGGCCACGACCTTGACCGGAAAACCTGATACGGCCTGCTTGACCGCATCATGCATGAAGACGATACCGATGGTGTTCTCACCCCGGCCGGCGGCCTTGATTGGGGCTGAACCCGACTTGGTGTATTGGTTGATATTCGAATGTAGGCCCTTCATGAACTCAAAGCCGTCGTCTTCGCCAAATATCTGAACCATCGAGGCAAGCGTCGTATAAGCGGTGCCCGAGGAATTCGGGTTCGCCATTTGCACGTGCCCTTTATACTCGGGCTTCAGCAAGTCTTTCCAACATGCGGGCTCGGGCAAGCTGTTCGCGGCCAAGAGGTCGGAGTTATAGCCGTAGCCGAGTGCGCCTGAATAAATTCCGATGGTCTTGTTTCCTGCACTTTCAGCCTGCGAGATCGCCCAGTCGTGAAGCTGGTCACGCATCGGCGACACGTACTCCATCGTCAAGCCTTCTTCGGCGGCTTGCAAATGGGGATCACCGGTACCGCCCCACCATACATCGCCTTTAGGGTTAGAACTTTCCGCGCGAATTTGTGCAAACGTCTCGCCCGAGGACTTGCGGGTCATATTGACGTCTATGCCGGTAGCATCCTCGAAACTGCGCGCCATGAGTTGACACCAATCTTCCTGTGCCGAGCAGTAAAACGTCAGCTTCTCAGCTTGGGCCGCAGTTAGCGAAGCCGCAAATGCTATCAGCGATCCCGCCAGCGTCGTCGTCAGATTTTTCAATTTCTTTCCTCCCCTATGTGTCGTGCCGAAATTTTCAGCGCGATACTCGTCAATTCGTCGCTAGTGGCGGTCGCTCTAAGTCGCTAGTTGATCTAATTGCGTTGGCCAGATCAACATCCGACCAGCCTCCCAATGACAGAAGCAATCTCAACACTGTACTGCTGGTTCTGCAAGAAAATTCAACGAGCATTGGTTTTTGCACCGTTGGGTATTGAACCGCCAAGCCTGTTTACAGCACCAAGTTTGAGTATCGGGAGCGTATTTTGATGCCGCATTGTTTAGGCAGCCCTTTGCTGAGGCGGCCGCTTCCTCCAGCGTAGAGCAAGCATCGTATTTCGAACTTAAGATCTGCTTTTCGTCTGCAAACTAGGTCTCTGTGCGAGTGCTGCGAACTTCTGCTTTCCTGAAGGTTTTTCGATGCGGGCCGAGGTACAGCTTTGCCTTCGCCGCAACTGATGAAAAATGCTCGAAGCGCAGCTCAGGCTGAACAGCAAATACGCATAGCGTCGAGAATCGCGGCGTGCATATTGCGGCCTGCGATCGCGTCACCAATTCGGGCCAGATAGAACTGGCCATCCGGCTCGTCTTCCCTGAACGGGAATGAACCATTGATCAGCGCCTTGTGATCAACCTGCCCAAGGTTTCGCGAACTTGGCTTTAGATCGTGATAGAGCGCGTCCGTCGGGATTAGACCTTGCTCGACAACCACGTGGTCGACAAGACGCTTGGTGATATCACCGGTCAAGACATTGCGCAGGCTGGCGCACACCCGGTTTCCCTCTTGGCTTAGAGCACGGAGTTCGTGGAGGCAGGTAAAGGTCACCCCGTTGGCTGCCAGATCGCGCAAAGCAACGGCAGAGGTCGTTGGGCCAAGGTCATGCAGAATCGCCCGGTCGGGGGTCACAAGTTCGACGCTGTGGCCAGCGCCTGCCAACATGTCGGCAGTGACTGCCGCGGGATGGTCTCCAATCTCGTCGAACAATAGAACTTCGCCCGAGACACGCGCTTCTCCTGACAGAACCTCCCAACTGGAGAGCGCCAGATCGCCGCCCGGAATGGATACTGGCTCGGGCCATCCTCCGGTAGCAACAATGACTAATTCCGGGGCTTCTCTAAGCACGTCACCGGCCTCGACATAGGTATTCATGCGAAGATCAACACCAAGGGTGGTAACCTCGGAAATCAACCAATCGGCAACACCCCATATCTGCCTGCGTGTCCCGCCCTTGGCTGCCAAAACAAGCTGCCCCCCCAGCCGATCTGACGCCTCGAACAAAACCACATCGTGACCGCGCAAGGCACTGACCCGCGCTGCCTCCAGCCCGCCAGGTCCGCCGCCGACGACAACCACCTTCCTTCGGGTGCGGCTGGCAGGAATGACATGGGGTAAAGTTTGCTCCCGCCCGGTGGCGGCATTGTGTCCGCACACCGCGGGCTTGCCCTGATTGACCCGGTCCACGCAATACCCGAGGCCAACACAGGTACGGATACGATCCTCTTCCCCGCGTGCCAGTTTTGCCACCAAATAAGGATCAGCCATTTGGGCGCGCGTCATGCCGACCAGATCGACATGGCCGCCTGTAACCGCGTGGCGAGCCGTTGCAATGTCTGCGATGCCGCCTGCATGCAGAATCGGCAGGTTGACGGCTTCGCGGATGCGTCCGGCCACAGTAATATGCGGAGCGGCTGGCAGACCCATAGGACGCACCCATTCAGCAAGGCCAAGGTCATCGTAGGGTGCCCCGACCAGGATGTTGAGCAGGTCGACATGGCCACTATCTTCCAGCATCCGGGCGGCGGCAATGCAGTCCTCGGCGCTCAGCCCGCCCTCAATCAACTCATCGCCGGTGATGCGCATGGACAGTATGAACTTCGGACCGACCTCTGCGCGCACCGCATCCAATACCTGCAGGGTCAGGCGCATGCGGTTCTTCAACGTTCCACCAAAGGCATCGTCGCGTTGGTTGGTGAGTGGAGACAGAAACTGGCCCAGCAAATGCGAGTGGGACAGAAGCTCGATCCCATCGAACCCGCCCCGCTGACAACGTCGCGCCGCAGCGGCATAATCGCCGATCACTCGTTCAATGTCCTCTTGTTCCATTGCTTTGGGAAAGGCGCGGTGCGCGCGTTCGCGAACGCCGGACGGGGCAATAACCGGCAACCAATGCCCATCATCCCAAGCAGTGCGGCGTCCCATATGAGTGATTTGACACATGATAGCGGCCCCATGCAGATGCACGCCATCCGTGAGCTTCCGAAACCAGGGAACGATACTGTCGTCGCCGGCATAAAGCTGGCCGAATACCGAGGGGCTGTCGGCAGCGATATTTGTCGATCCTCCGATCATTGTCAGGGCGACGCCACCCTTGGCCTTTTCTTCGTGATACAGCCTGTAACGGTCTCGCGGATGACCATCTTCGACGTAATTGGGCGCGTGAGAGGTGCTGACGATACGGTTGCGCAGCGTCAGGTGCTTGAGCTGAAACGGATCAAGTAGTTTCGCCATGATCAACTCCCTTCGGTAATGACACCGGTCTAAAAACAGCTCCGGGTCGGGCCCGTTTGACAGCTTCTGTGACTGACAACGTTCGCTGTCAAAGCTATGCTACTTGGGAAATACGGGGAGAGAGTTCACTGTTTCCGACACTGATCCACAAAATGACGACCAGACCAAGAAAGGTGGAACGTCACTGACCTTTGACTCAATTGACAGCCAAAACCTCAATGAGTCGGAGGATCACGTCATTCAATTCTGACCTAAACGTCGGGCATTTCTGACCCAGAAAGTATACGGTTAGTGTCTCAAACGAGCCCTAACCATGGGGTCCAATCCTATTGAGATATGGCGTTAAGGATGAAAAGGGTAATACTCAAGGAGTTTCATGAACGCGTTGCTTAGCCGCCGAACCCCGCCGCCTCGGGAAGCCACGTGGACAAAGGTGGGAATGCAAAGACGAGGATCAGGCCCAGCAGCATTAGCGCTGCATATGGCAAGGCGCCGCGAATGACCTCGTACAAAGGGGCTTTGGCAATGCCCTTGATGACGAAGAGATTCATCCCCACGGGAGGTGTGATCAGCGCAAGTTCGAGGTTGATCATTAGCAGGATGCCGTACCAAATTGGATCGATCCCCAATGCCAGCATGACAGGAAAAACGATTGGCGTCGTGATCAGGATGATCGAGATGGTCTCCAAAAACATGCCCAGCACCAGAATGAGCAGCATAACAGCTACGACAAACATGGCGGGGCTGAGGCCCATTGCCGTCACTTGTTCGACGATCTTTATGGGCAGGCGAATAATGGTTACGGCGTGACCAAACAGCGCCGCAGCAGCCAGGATCATGAACAGCATCGCCGTTGTGCGCACTGTTTCAAACGCAGTCACCCAAGGGTCGTTCAGACCGAAATTGCGGTAAACAACTACACTGATGAACAGCGCGTAAAGGCAGCCAATAGAAGCTGCTTCAGTAGCCGTAAATACTCCGAGGTAGATTCCGCCCAAAACCACCGGTGGCATCAATAAGGCCCAGATCGACTGTCTCATACGTGACCAAATAACGCCCATACCTGCAAATGGTTGAGAGACAGCCGTGCCCCCAAACCCAGCGCTGACCATCGCCCAAACCGCGAATATGACAGCCATCATGATACCCGGCACCAACCCGGCTGGGAAAAGAGCTCCGATCGAGGCCTCGGTTACAATGGCATAGAGAATAAGAGGCCCAGAGGGAGGAATTAGAATCCCGAGCGTACCGCCCGCTGCAATCACACCGTAGGAATAGCTGGGGCTGTAGTTGAAGCGCTTCATCTACGGGATAGCGGTCGAGCCAATAGTTAAGTGCTGTGGCTACAGACGAACCGGAAATGGCTGCGAATATGGTGCAGGAGAGGATCGTGGCGACCCCAAGTCCACCACGCAAATGGCCGACCATTGCATTTGCTGCATCGTAAAGGTCCTTAATTGCCCAATAGCAGCCATTGATCGTGTATGCAGAGAACGTCAGCGATGAACCCATTTTGTGAGTCCGGTTTTCATGCTGCGTGCGCTCGCGGCGTGGGAAATGCTGCGGTAGCGTAAAGTATGGTGCTGTCGGGCAGCGGGAAAAGCCGCCATTCATGCAGAGTGCAGCAAGGATCAGGGACTGAATTTACGCACTGCGCACACAGCGGGCTTCTGCAGATAGGTTGCTGTCGTCTTCTGATCACATACTGGTATCATCAAGCCCGGCAAAAGGTCTGATCTGTCCGGAGGAGCAGACGCTCGCTTAAATGCCGCGAATATTGGCATCGGACCCAGGTGAAATCAAAGTGCAACCGTGCATAACACCGCGCAGTTCGGCGAGGCCGCGCATTCTGCCTATGAGCGGGTAGCCGGGCTGGGAAGGACGAGTGAGATCGTTCAGCAAAGCGTGGCCATGGTCCGGGCGCATGGGAATCTCATAATCTGATCGCCCCTGATTGCGGCGCCGCGTTTCTTCGACCATCAAGGCGCGAATTGTTGCAACCATATCTGTGTCTCCTGCCAAATGTTCAGACTCGGAAAAACTATGGCGATTGCGGTCGCTTGAACCGTCCCGCACGGTATTGCGAAGATGTACAAAGTGGATCCGATGGCCGTGCTGAGCAATGAAGGATACTGGGTCGAAGTCTTCGGCAACACCCAATGACCCGGTGCATAGCGTTGCTCCGTTTGCCGGGCTGTCAACGGCATCCAACACGGTCGCGTAATCACTTTGCGACGACATGACCCGTGGAAGCCCAAGCAGTGGAAAAGGTGGGTCATCCGGATGGCAACAGAGCCGGACGCCGAGGCCTTCGGCCGTTGGAACAACCTCGGAAAGGAAATCAACCAGGTTGGAGCGGAGGGTTTCGGGCGTCACGCCAACATATGCGTCGAGGTTTCGTTTCACGTCCTCAAGAGACCAATTGTCGTTCGCCCCCGGCAAACCAGCGACGATATTGTTCGACAGTTTCAGGCGATCTCCATCACCCAGATCTGCAAACCGGGCACGTGCGGCTTCTATGATCACCGCTGAATAATCTTGCTCCGCGCGTTGCCTGCATAGGATGAAACAATCGAACATGACAAAATCCAAGAGATCAAACCGCATTGCGTGCCCACCATGTGGCAGCGGATGGCTCAGGTCTGTGCGCGTCCAATCCAGCACTGGCATGAAGTTGTAGCAGACTGTGTGAATGCCACATTCGGCCAAATTACGTAGGCTTTCCTTGTACATTTCAAGGTGTTGCCTTACCGGGCCGGTTTGCGATTTGATCGCTTCGGTCACCGGAACGCTTTCAACAACGTCCCAGGTCAATCCAGATGGAACGCCTCCGGGCTGCTCAATCTGTTGCTGCCGCTCTTTGATGTGCTCGACTGACCAAACCTCTCCTGTTGGAACATGGTGCAAGGCTGAGACGATGCCGGTTGCACCGGTTTGCCTGATTTCGCCAATGGAGATCGCATCAGAAGGGCCAAACCAGCGCCAAGTCTGTTTCATGATCTTGCTACTCCTTGATCAAGACGTATCACTAACCCGTCTCATCCTTACCAAGATATAAGTTAACCGGGACGAGTGCGCCTTTGTGACGGACGACATGGCCTGCCAGACGACACCCCTTGCGTATGCCTGTTGCCAAATCATCCTGCCTAACAACGCTTACCAAGACACCTGCATTGAAACTGTCCCCTGCCGCAGTGGTATCGACAATGCCCCTCGCTGGATCAACGCCTACCTCTCCACGTTGACCTGCTTTTTGAAAAACCACAGGCTGCGCGCTGTTCTTGACGACAATCTGATCGACACCAGCCTTTGCATACCGATCCAGCGTCGCAATTGAATCGCCGTCCCCGAACCATACGGCTTCGTCATCATAAGATGGCAGAACGATATCGGATTGCGCAGCAGCTTTCATAACTGTGTCTGTCATTTCCTGCGGCGTAGACCAAAGCCGCGGTCTCAGGTTCGTGTCGAAAGCAACGGTCATTCCGTACGCTCTGGCACGACGCAATGCATCAAGCAGCTTTTCGCGTGATTGTGGATCGAGAATGGCGAGGGTTATTCCAGACAAGTAGATTAAGTCTGCGTCGCCAACTGCCCGCCCAAGTGCAATTTCATCGACCGCGAGTTGTCTGGCTGCGGAGTCGTTGCGCCAATAGGAAAAACTGCGCTCACCATTGTTGAGATGGATGAGATATAGCCCAACCGTCTTGCCTGCGATGACTTGGACGTGCCTGTCGGATATCCTGCTGTCTTTCATGAACGTTCGCATGTCCTGCGAGATCGCATCGTCTCCGACAGCGGTCAGATAGCTGACGTCTATATCTGATGCGACTTGTGCAAGATACCATGCTGTGTTGAAGGTATCGCCTGCAAAACCAAGCTTGAATTCACCAAACCGTTCAGATGGGGCAAGTTCTGCCATGCATTCGCCGATTGCCAGTACACGCATATCAGTTACAGAAAATCATCGCGGCGGGGCGTGAAACTGTCGACCAATGTCCCAGGTTCCAGGCATGTGCAGCCATGGGTTTGGCCGGGCGGGATGACAAAACTTTCACCGGGGCCAAACTCTTGTTCGTGCTCACCCAACGTAAACCGAAATCGACCGCTTTCGACATAGGTCGCCTGCACATGCGGATGGCTGTGTAGAGCACCAATCGCCCCGGTCGCATAAAACCGGAAGGCAACAACCATGAGGTCAGAATGATCAGATAGCACCTGCCGCGTGACATGTTCACCTGTAGAGACGATCGGGAAATTGGGCACAGGTTCTCTCCTTGCTTGTTAGGAAAACAGCATGCCACCGTTGAGATCAATGTTTGCGCCCGTGATGAAGGCACTGTCCTCGCAGGCCAGAAATAAAACGAGATTTGCAGCGTCATCGACATGACCCTGACGCTTTAGCGGTGCGTTGGCTTCAAAGCCGCGTCGACCAGCATCAGGTGTATGAACATTGTGAAAATCGGTATCGATCATGCCAGGACAAAGTGCATTCACACGAATGTCTGGGCCGACCTCTTTTGCCAAACCGCGTGTCATGGTCATGACCGCGCCCTTGGCTGTGGCATAGGCGACGGCACCCGGTCCACCACCATCGCGCCCGGCCTGACTGGCGAGATTGACGATAGTTCCAGACGTCATCCTGGACAGGCAAGCCTGCGTCATCAGGAATGTGCTGGTCAGATTCAGGCTCATCACGGCGTCCCAATGTTCAACAGACATTTCCGCAATGGTTTTGCGGGCGATCAGACCGCCTGCATTATTGACCAGAATATCGACGCCGCCAAAGGTTTCGACCGTGCGATACACAAGCGCGTCAACATCCGCCTTCTTGTTCAGGTCACCCTGCACGGCAATCGCCTTACCACCGTTGGCTTCGATTGCGGCAACAGCTTCATCCGCGCCGTTTGAGCTGGAAAAATAGTTGATCGCAACATTTGCGCCTTCAGAGGCGAGTTTGATCGCAACCGCGCGGCCAATATCACGGCCTCCTCCGGTTACAATGGCGGTTTTACCTGCAAGTTTCATGTCGGTCCTTCCTATTACAAAGCGCCAGCTTCGCTTGTGTCACGGGTTTCAGTTGGCGGCCCTCTCAGAGCGCTCTCAGCGCAAGTTGAGACGCCATTATCGGAACGCCCCCGGCATAACTGCCTTTGGGAGCCACAGAATGATTTCGGGGAATGCCGCCAACAGAATGAGGATGACCAGCATTGGGGCAAGGATAAGCACGACCTCACGCAGGACTTGCACAACGTTTAGGCCGCCGATCGCTGCAGAGATGAGCAAACACAAGCCGTATGGCGGTGTCACCAGCCCGAAGGCAAGCGAGACAATGCCGATGATAGCGAAGGCGATCGGATCAACCCCACCCGCCTGCGCCACGGGCATCAGAACCGTGCCAAGAATGATGATTGTCGGTATTGCATCGATGAACAGGCCAAAGAGAAGAAACAGAAGGGCAATCAAGATAGCCGTTCCAAATGCCCCGAACTCCCAAGCAGTCAGAACACTGACAATCAGGCGCGGCGCATCGTAGAACGACAGTAGCCATCCGAATGCCGAGGCGGTGCCGATCGCAAACAGAGAGATGGCTGCAAATCGTGCGGTGTCATAGAGGATCGAACCCAAATCTCTGACAGTGACCGTCCGATAGACAAACATACCCAAGATCAGCGCATAACCCGCCGCTATAATTGCACTTTCAGTTGGTGTGACAAGACCACCTACAATACCGCCAATCACAAAGACCGGTGTCAAAAGGGCCAGTGCGGCGCCTTTCCAAGCGGCCCAGAATTCACCCCAGTTCGGCGTCGCCGTCACCGGGTAATTGCGGGCTTTTGCGAAACCATAGACCGTAGCCATCAAGGCGAGGCCAATCATCAGGCCCGGAATCGCGCCGCCCAAAAACAATGCGCCGACAGAGACCTGCATGACACCGCCCCAAACGATCATCAAAATCGACGGCGGGATGATGACCCCCATCACCGAAGAGCAGGCCGTGATAGCAACGGCAAACCGCGTGTCGTACCCCTCTTTCTGCATGGCTGGGATCAGGATTTTTCCGATACCCGCCGCATCTGCTGTGGAAGATCCGGAGATACCAGCGAACAGCATCGACACAGCGACATTTACATGACCCAATCCGCCGGGCATCCAGCCGGTTAGCACACGGGCCAGTTCGATCAGCCGGTCGGTTACTTTGCCGGAATTCATCAGGTTGGCCGCCAGTAGAAAGAATGGAACGGCCAATAAGATGAAGGAGTTATAGGATTGGAACATCCGATCCAGCACGATGAACGGGGTCAGCCGCAGCTCAAGCAACACAACCGGGAGGGTCGCCAAACCCAATGCGAATGCCACTGGGATGCGGATGAAAATCAGCACCAGAAAGCCAGCAATAAGCATCGTGGCTGCAGTTGCAGTATCGAGGATCATGTCTGGCTGCTCTCTCGGTTTAGATATTTCGCGATGGTTTCGGACAACCGGTAGCCTGACAGGAGAAACCAAAACCCTCCAGCAATCGGGACCGATACGTGCGTGATCGCGAGGTTTGCACGCATCATTACAGATCGTTGGTTGCCCCCAAATTCGGTGTACTCAATGCCGTAAAATAGGAAGAAGCCCCCAAAAATCATGATGGCAACATGCACAACACCGTCTTGGAGGAGCCGCGGGAGTGAGCCAGTCGCATCCCGGGTGATCCGCACGTCAAAATGCGTGCCGTCCCAAACAGCGACAATAGACCCGATCATCACAATCCAGACGAACAGGAACGTCGCCAGTTCTTCGGTCCAAAGATAAGTTGGGATCAAACCGGTGTAGCGAGAGAAAACTTGCATCGCGACCGGTATCGCCAATGCCCCCATCATCACGCCAAGCAATATACGAAGCCCAGTGCAGAACCTATCCAGATATTTTCCAAGCATGTTCCACCCTACATCGCAATGTGACGCGCCAAGCGCATCGGGATTTATGCCAACGGGCGAGTTTGATTACTTACTCGCCCGTCAGCTGGGAGATCACATTCCGCGAACGTTGTTGAGCAGTTCTGTCGCGCCCAGCTCTTCGGCATAAGCGTCCTGCACTGGCTGAACCAGTTCCAGCATTTTCTCGCGACCCTCAAACTCATGCACTTCGATCTGACCTGCGTCGATCATTGCCTGAAGTTTTTCGCCGTCCTGACCGCTCTCCAACGCGCGGCCAAAAGCACCGGCCTCGGTGCCGGCATCCATGATAGCGGCTTGCAACTCAGCAGGCAGTTCATCGAAGATTTTTGCTGACATCACAATTGGGCGCACAGTGATCGTGTGCTGGGTCAATGAGACATGCGGCGCGACTTCGTAGAACTTCAGGTTCTGGATCGAGGCTGCTTCGTTTTCGAACCCGGCAATAACGCCTGTTTGGATTGCGTTATAGACTTCGTTGTAGGCAATGGCAGATGGTGCCGCGCCAACAGCTGAGAAAGTCTGCGCCTGAATTGGGGCCCCCATGACGCGCATGCGGTGTCCGGCAAGTTCATCCATGTTTGTGATGGGCTCGGCTGAGGCCAGGTTCCGCACACCGCCGCCATGATACCCAACAATCACAATGCCAGCGGCTTCGCGCAGATCATCCTCAAGAGGTTTCAGCGCATCCGATGAAAGCACCGCATCCCAGTGTTCAAGATCACGGAACAGGAAAGGCATATCCATCAAAGGAATGGACTCTGAAAACACCGCCATGTTGGACGGGGCAAGGATCGTATAATCTACGGCGACACCTTGGTTGAGGTAGGTGACGTAATCGGATTCAACCCCAAGCTCACCATTCAGGCGCAGATCAAATTCGACCTCGCCATCATATTTCTCTGCGACCAGTCGTTCAAACTCGCGCAAGGTCTTAGTGAATGCATGTTCTTCATCAAACATGCTTGCCCCGCGCAGTGTGACATCAGCTTGCGCGGTCGAAACCCCGCCCAACAAAACAGCCGTCACAGCCAACGTCTTTAGTGAAAAATTGAACATTCTATCCTCCCAGATCAGGTTCAGGTCTTGTTTTCTTCCAGTCGTCTTTGACCGGCGATCGTGTTCGAAACCTTACAAGTGGTCACGCCAGATCAGCCTTCACCCCAATTTGGATGATCTGATTTCCTCCCAGCTAGCACACTTGCTCCGCCCTCGTTGATGGGCACACCCAACACGATAACTGGGATACTAGTCAACATAAATTTTCTAGATGCTCTTTAGATATGTGATATTTTCCTTTTATAACAATGAATATAATGTAACCTAGTATCCTAATTTGCTCTATTAATTCTCTCTCTGATCTGCCACAATGTCGCCAAACAGAGGTTGGAAAACAAAAAATGGCAGCTTTGGGAACCCTTGAACGTACGACAAGTAGCGATGTCGTCTTTGACGAACTGTTTGGACAAATCACCCGTCTGGAGCTGCTTCCAGGGACAAAGATATCCGAAACGGATGTTGCGAAATCATTCGGGTTTTCACGCCAGCCTGTGCGCGAGGCTTTCACGCGACTTTCCAACCTCAATCTCCTTTTGGTGCGGCCACAACGCGCGACAGTTGTTCGACCGTTCTCACGCCAGCTCATCGCGAATGCCCGCTTTGTGCGTGCCGCAGTCGAATTGGAGGTCATCCGCACTGCCGTGTCAGATCGCGACAAGTCGGTAGACGCGGCATTAAAAGCTAACCTTCGTGAACAGGCGGATGCAATCTCAGCAGAAGATGTCAATTTGTTCCATGATCTGGACTACCAGTTTCACAAACTGCTTTGCGCCTCGGCCAAACAGGCGTTTGCGTTTGAAATCATCGCCGAAAACAAAGCACAGGTTGACCGCCTTTGCATGCTGGCGTTAACCAGCAAAGAAGCAATGGATGATTTGTATCTGGATCATCAATCTCTTTTAAAGGCCCTGTTCAGCGGGGATGCGTGGGCGGCGGATCAAGTCCTTCGTACGCATCTTGACCGTTTGACGCCAACCATTCAGGCGATCTACACAACGCATAACGCATACTTTGATGAATAGGTGGCTAGATATCGGATGGCTTTTCGCCTCATTGCCCTAGTCTAAATTCATACATATTAATATCGAGTAGTTTAAAAAAACCGCATGAACAAATTGCGGGTCAGCGGTTTTTCCCGCCTTTCACAGAAACTGATCCTGTCAACCACGCAAATGTTGCGGACTAGGGTATCTGCAACGCCAGCTTAACGCTTGGCAAAAGAAAGCAGCAAGGAGCTCTCAAATGTTTGATCTTGTTGTGGGGATCGCAACGTCGTCTGCCGTATTAGTGCGACCAAACATCTTTGGAATGTGCTGTTGAGCCTGACGCAAGTTCTATCGGGCTGCTAACCCAGCGCAATCAGCCTAATACTTACCATGAATGACCGCTATCGCTAGAGTGTTGGCCTTGTTCGCCACCGCAGCGAAAGTCCGATTTCCGCCCCTTGTGCCGAAAGCTATGTGTTGCAAATGGAGATAGCGGTGGCTTATCCCCCGCACCACATTCTACCGCTGGTATGATCGGTATCTGCAGCGCGGTGAGGCTGGTTTGCATGATCAATCACCAAAGCCAAATCATGTCTGGAACCGGGTGCCCACCGAAGTGAAGCGCAAGGTTGTGGATCTCGCTCTGAAAGAGACGGAGCTGTCGTCGCGCGAGCTGGCCGCCACGTTCACCGATCAAGAGCGCTATTTTGTGTCGGAATCTACAGTGTATCGCACGCTCAAGGCGCATGACCCGATCACCAGCCCTGCCATCATCGTGCTGAAAGCCGCGAATGCGTTTGAGCATAAGACAGCAGCCATCAACCAGCTTTGGCAGACCAGCTTTACCTATCTCAAGGTTCTGGGTTGGGGCTGGTTTTATCTCAGCACAATTCTGGACGATTACAGCCGCTACATCATCTCATGGAAGCTCTGCACGAACATGCGGGCTGAGGATGTGACAGAACCCTCGATTTAGCCTTGCAGGCCTCCGGATGTGATCAGGCCTATATCGTCCATAAACCAAGACTGCTCAGTGACAACGGCTCAAGTTATGTCTCTGGCGATTTGGCTGAATGGTTGAAGGACAAAGGCATGAAACACAGTCGGGGTAAGCCGTATCATCCGCAGACCCAAGGTAAAATCGAACGATGGCATCAAACCTTGAAGAACCGCATCTTATTGGAGAACTACTTCCTGCCAGGTGATCTCGAAGCCCAGATCGAAGCCTTCGTCGATCAATACAACCATCAGCGATATCACGAGAGCCTAAACAACGTCACACCCGCCGATGTCTACTTCGGCGTGACCAAGCCATTCTGGAATAACGAGAAAGGATCAAACGGAAGACGTTCGAAGCTCGGCGTTTGCATCACAGCCAGCGCGCAGCATAATCACACAAATCAGATGAGCCGAACACTCACTTAGTTTACGCCGCTCTTGGTTCCAAAAACTCTGACGACGGACACTCAATATGCGGAAAAGCTGATGGCACAGGAAACCGGCGGGAAAGACCCGGACCAACGCGACGGGTCCTGATCCCGGGTTTGCGTGCAAATTTGAAAAGGAATTGCTGGACCTCGCTCTTCCCACAGTAAGCAGCAAAAGCAGCGGCGCCGAAAAACATCAACAGGGACCGCCAATGCTTTTGGGCCAGCATCTTCACCTCCTCCCGAAGATGCAGGCCCAATCCAAGTCTGCAATCGGAGCGACAAGGCGATGGTCCATCTCGGACATCATCAAGACTTTGCCATTCGCCGACTCTATCCAGCCGACCAAAACGAGATCTGCGAGCACTTTCGACGGCTCGACGCCGAAGCTCGGCGCGCGCGGTTCTGGTGGACTGTCAGCGACGAGAGTCTGACGACCTACGTTCAGAGCATTCCTCATTATGACAGCATTCTCTGTGGCGCGTTTGCAAAAGGGCGTCGGAGGGGCGTCGCCGAACTCCGCGGTGACGACCAGACCGGATCTACAAAGACGGAAGCCGCCTTTTCTGTCGAACCTGATTGGCAAAACATCGGAATTGGTGATGCGCTGTTCGAGCGCATTATCGCAATCGCGCGGAAGTGGGGCATCAGTTCAATTGAATTGATGTGCCTGCGAGAGAACCGCCGCATGAGGCATCTTGCAGCAAAGCACAATGCTCGGCTGTGCATCGATCAGGGCGTTGCTAAAGCCGTTTTGCATCCAAACTGGTCATCGCCCTCCTCCCAAGCCGCAGAAATCGTTGGTGAAGTCAGGGGATTTCGCTTGTTCATTTGAGTGGGGGGAGAAGCAAACGTCCCGAAACGTTGCGTTAGCACATACTCGAAAACTCTCAAAGTCCCGCAAAGTGGACCAAGCACCGTTCTTGCCGGCTAGGCTCTCATCAAATGCCCGAAAGAGATCTAAGGTGCGACACGACCTCGTCCGAACCGTGGCCGGCTTTCAGGCAGGCAAATACCACCGGCAGATCGCCCCGCATTCTCGCGGCGTCTCGGCGCATGACGTCCAAAGATGCCCCCACATGAGGGGCAAGGTCGGTTTTATTGATGACTAGGATGTCTGACCTGGTGATTGCGGGGCCACCCTTGCGTGGGATTTCCTCGCCTGCGGCCACGTCGATCACATAGATTGTCAGGTCCGCCAACTCCGGGCTGAAGGTGGCCGATAGGTTGTCGCCACCGGATTCGATCAGGACGACCTCTACGTCGGGGTGACGCAGCCGCATCTCGGCCACGGCAGCCAGGTTGATCGACGCGTCTTCGCGAATCGCCGTATGAGGACAGCCGCCGGTTTCCACTCCAATCACGCGATCCGAAGGCAGGATTTGCATGCGCATCAGAGCTTCGGCGTCTTCTTGTGTGTAGATGTCGTTGGTGATGACGCCGATCGAGTGATCGTCTTTCAAAAGTTCGGCAAGCCTCGCGGTCAGGGTCGTCTTTCCTGCACCGACCGGGCCGCCGATACCGATGCGCAAGGGGCCGTTGAGTTGTGTCATGATTGGAAGTGCCTCGGTTCAAGAGTTTCGTGGGCCATCGCGGAGATGTCTGAGAAAAAGGCGTTGCCAAAAACGTCCGTGGTGTCCGCATTTCTCGTGTCTTCGGCGACCTGAAGGCAAAAGGGCTGCAAGTTCAGGATCACCCGTTGACCGGCCGTCTGCCCGATGGGGCTCAGGCGGATGGCCGAGGAGGTCAGGTTTGCGACAAAGGCCTGCAGATAGAGAACGGCAGTCGTATCGATATCCAGCTCTGCCAATCTAGCGGCGCGACCGACGGCAACGGGCAACAGCATGTCAGGCAGCGCCAAACCCCAGACAGCATTAACCGTCGCAACAAAGGCAGCGCCCTGCCTTTCAGCTTCGCGCAGACGCTCTTGAGCGGTGGCAAAGGATCGTGCTTTCGCGTCCATCTCCAATGGGTCGTCGGCAGCATAAGCCAGCCGCATCCAGATCGCATCAGCGCGACCTGAGCCATCACTCAGGCAATCTCTCAGCCAGTCTTCCAAACTGGTCGCGTCGGCAATCCAACCCTCGTTGATCGCTGTTTCAAGTCCGTGCGAATAGGCGAAGGCCCCCACTGGAAACGCGGGCGACAGCCATTGGGTCAGCGTCAGTAAGTGCGCATCAATGGGCGTGGGCATGGGCCGAGTGTCCGTGATCGTGCGCATGGGTGCGCCCGTGACCATAGGCGCCGCCTTCCGGAGTGAAGGGTTCGGTGACTTGGGTCACTGTGGCACCGAGGTGGCTCAGCATATGAGCGATGACGGGATCATCCTGGATCAAAAAGCGGGTCGCCTCGATCTGACAAGGTGTGTGGCGGTTGCCGATGTGCCAGGCGAGGCGGGGCAGGTCTTGCCCGGAAACGGCCAAGAGGTTTTCGGGTGCCGCCGTCACTTTGACCAGACGTCCATCGCCCAGTTCCAGCACGTCGCCATCGTTCAGGGATACGGTCTGTTCGAAGTCCGCGACAAAGGACCAGCCTTCGGTCGTTGTCAGTTTCTTTCGCCGGAAAAATCGGGCGTCGTAGGTCAACGCGCAGTCCGCTATCGCATTGTCTGATGTGCATGCGGGATGGAGCGTTTGTGCAATGGGAATATCGGTCATGTGGCCTCAATACAGAAAATACCGCTGCGCCATGGGCAGCTCGGTTGCAGGTTGGCAGGTCAGCAATTCGCCATCAGCCCGCACCTCATAGGTTTCGGGGTGCACCTCGACCTCGGGCATGGCGTCGTTCAGGACAAGATCCGCTTTGCCGATACCGCGCGTGTTCTCCACCGGCAAACTTGTCTTGGCCAATCCAAGCGCATCTCCCAGTCCTTCGGAGTGTGCCGCCTCGGAAACAAAGGTCACGGCATTGGCTTCCAGAGAGCGGCCAAAGGCCCCGAACATCGGGCGAGTATAGACCGGCTGCGGTGTCGGGATTGAAGCGTTTGGATCGCCCATCTGCGCACACACAATGCTGCCGCCCATAAGGATCATCTCAGGCTTCACACCGAAAAACGCCGGGTTCCATAGGACCAGATCGGCGCGTTTGCCTTCTTCGATCGAACCGACGTGCTTTGACAGCCCGTGTGCAATGGCCGGGTTGATCGTGTATTTCGCGATATAGCGACGGACACGGAAATTGTCGTTGTCGCCGACCTCCTCGGCCAAGGCGCCCCGCTGTTTCTTCATCTTGTCAGCGGTTTGCCAGGTGCGAATGATCACTTCGCCCACACGCCCCATGGCCTGGCTGTCTGAAGCGATGATCGAGAACGCCCCCATGTCGTGCAGGATGTCTTCGGCGGCGATGGTCTCGCGCCGGATGCGGCTTTCGGCGAAAGCCACATCCTCTGGGATGGATTTGTCCAGGTGATGGCAGACCATCAGCATGTCCAGATGTTCGTCCACTGTATTGACCGTAAAAGGTCGGGTCGGGTTGGTCGACGACGGCAGAACATGGGCCTCGCCACAGATCTTGATGATGTCAGGGGCATGGCCGCCCCCTGCGCCTTCGGTGTGGAAGGCGTGGATGGTGCGGCCCTTTATGGCGGCGATGGTGTTTTCGACAAAGCCGGATTCGTTCAGCGTGTCGGTATGGATCATCACCTGAACGTCCATGTCGTCCGCCACAGATAGGCAACAGTCGATAGCGCCGGGCGTCGTGCCCCAATCCTCATGCAGCTTCAACGCGCAGGCACCGCCCTTGACCTGTTCCTCTAAAGCGGCGGGGAGCGACGCATTCCCCTTTCCCGCAAAGGCGAGGTTCATCGGAAACGCATCCGCCGCCTGCAGCATCCGCCCAATGTGCCACGGTCCCGGTGTGCAGGTCGTGGCCAGCGTGCCATGGGCCGGGCCAGTGCCGCCGCCCAGCATTGTGGTTAGACCAGAATACAGAGCATCCTCGATCTGTTGCGGGCAGATGAAATGAATGTGGCTGTCGAACCCACCGGCCGTCAGGATCTTGCCTTCGCCAGCGATGGCTTCAGTGCCAGGGCCGACGATGATGTCGACGCCGGGTTGTGTGTCTGGGTTGCCCGCCTTGCCGATCTTGTGGATCTTGCCGTCTTTCAAACCGACGTCCGCTTTGTAGATGCCGGTTGCGTCCACGATCAGCGCGTTGGTGATAACGGTATCCACCGCACCCTCGGCGCGCGTGGTCTGAGCCTGACCCATGCCGTCACGGATCACCTTGCCGCCACCGAATTTGACTTCTTCGCCGTAGGGACCTGTCAGGTCCTTTTCCACTTCAATGATCAGGTCAGTATCGGCCAGTCGCAACTTGTCGCCGGTGGTGGGGCCGAACATGGCGGCGTAGTCAGAGCGGGGGATTTGGGTGGGCATCAGAGATCTCCCATCACAAGCTGGTTGAACCCGAAGACACGCCGTGCGCCGCCAATCTGGATCAGTTGCACCTCGCGCCGTTGACCGGGTTCAAACCGCACGGCTGTCCCGGCTGCGATATCCAGACGCATGCCGCGTGCGGCGTCGCGGTCGAAATCGAGCGCCGCGTTGGCCTCGCCGAAATGGTAGTGTGAGCCGACCTGCACCGGTCGGTCGCCCGTATTGGCGACCATTAGCGTGATCGGCTCCGCCCCTGCGTTCAGAGTGACCTCACCCTCCGCCGGAAAGAGTTCGCCGGGGATCATTGGCGTCTGCGGACACGGACCGCCTTGCGCTTGGCCAAAACAACCGCAGCGCCGATCAGCATCAAGGCGACGGGCACAACCCAATCCCCCGAATGCCCATGTGGGAGGCTTGCGGGGTGGGCCAAGGCGGGCGAGGCCAGAAACAAGGCGGGAATAGCGTAACGCATGAGAGACTCCTATCGGATGGGATTGTGGACGGTGACCAGCTTGGTGCCGTCCGGAAAGGTGGCTTCGACCTGCACTTCGTGGATCATCTCGGGGATGCCTTCCATGCAGTCATCGCGGGTGATGACCACGGCGCCTACCTCCATCATGTCGGCGACCGAGCGGCCATCGCGAGCGCCTTCGACGACCATGTCGGTGATCAGCGCGATGGCCTCGGGGTGGTTCAGCTTGACGCCACGGGCAAGGCGCTTGCGGGCCACTTCGGCAGCCATGGCGATCAGCAGTTTGTCTTTTTCGCGGGGGCTGAGTTGCATGGGTCAGAGGCTCCAGGATTTCGGCAGGGTGGTTTCGGTCAGGCGCTCCAGCACCGGCACCAGCCATTGGCGCAACAGATAGGAATCGGCGGCAAGAAGTCGGATGGTCAAAAGATCGGGCGCGACAAGGCTTGCGCCGCCGGTCTTTGGCAAAAGTTGTCGGACAATAGGCAAATGCGCCTCGGCACGCGGGCCGAAGTAAAGGGCGCTGGCAAGGGCGGTCATGCCGCCTGCGATGGCCGGACGGTCAAGACTGGCGCTGATTGATCCGGTCAGGTTGATGCGGTCCCAATAGATCGGGCGACCATCGTGGCGCAGGGTGATCCGGTCGCGAAAACTGCCCGAGATACGGGTTTCGCCCATGGCGCGGCGACCGAAGACGACGGGTTCGACCAGCACGGCCTCGGCTCCGTCGGTGACGTCCACGTCAAGGCGACGGTTGAGACAACCACCGTCAAACATGATCAACTCTTGCGGCAACCAATGCAGTACCGCGCCCTTGGCGACAGACAGGCGCGTGCTGACACACGCAGCGCCAGATGTGCTGCGATAGGCACGTTCTGCGGCTTGGGTTGTCAGGATCAGGCGGCTGTCCGGCCCGGCGCTGGCCGAAGCCTCAAACCGGTCGCCGCCTGTTAATCCGCCCGAAGTGTTCAGCACAATGGCTTCGACGGCATCCTTGCGACGCGGAAAAGCCACCTTGCTAGCGCCCGAGGTTCTGAAGCGGTCTATGCCCGTACGTCCGTCACGGCATTTGGTCGACAAGGTCATGGCACCGATGGATCTCGGGGCGGTGTTCGCCTCTCGTGATGCCAGATGTGGTTGACCCATGCGTCTGTCGCCCCCGGTACTCGACCCGCATGGTTCACCATGCACATTGGGGTGTGATCCACCGCTGCGCGCCGGGAAAAAGACCAATCCCGGAGTTCTGCCTATTTGCTGTGCGAAAGTGACCCCACTCGCCCAGAAGTTCAGCAATGATGAGATGCCGACACGGAAATGCCTGAATGACGTGTCGAACGGGTGACAGGGACTTCGTCTGTTAAGTGTGCGTTAGCCATAAGGCGGCAGAAAGCTTGATTGCTAACTTTTAGGTCGTTCATGATCGGATCATGAGCAGTTTGAAAACCTTTCTGGTCCTGCTTCTTATCCTACCGAAGCAAAGTCCGGCGGCAGATGATCCCCTGATGTCTTCATTCGCGGCATGTGCAGGACGGTTCTCGGCCGAGTTGGAACATGCCTGGCTTATGAATGATGACCGCACGGATCAGATCGCGCATCGCCGGGCGCAGTTCATCGACCTTCTGAACGCGACGGTGCCCGACGATCAACGACGTCATGCGCTTCACCTGCGTATCGACGCCAAGATGGCGCATGCGCAATTGCTGACCGCCGCCAGCTTCTCACGCGATGCGGATCGCTCCAAATGGGCGGCGCGGCGTGCCCGGGCCGAGATCGACTATTGCACAGGATTCTTGCTTGAAAGCTGAAACGCCCAAAGATTTGGCGTTTCTTTCGCACAATAAAATGGCGAACCCGCGAAAGTCTGCGCAATTTTTGACGGATTGACGCCAGGGGCCGTTTTTCAACCCCCGCCGATCTCGCAGTCGCAGCAATTTCCATGGAACGACTTCTTCCGGGATCACACAAATCCCGTTGAACGTGCGATGGTGCTGGCCTTGCAATTCCAAAACACCACCGCACTCCGCAATTAGATTGCGTGGGGGGCATATGGGGGATCACACCCTTGAAAGCAACGCTTCCCCGCGCAGTGCCTGAAGGAAAACTGCGATGAAAAAGACACTTCTTAGTTCTGCTGCCGTCCTGGCCGCTTCGATGCTGCCGGCCATGGCGCAAGACTGCCCGATCAAGGTGGGAGTGCTGCACTCCCTGTCCGGAACCATGGCGATTTCAGAAACAACGCTAAAAGACACGATGGAAATGCTGATCGAACAGCAAAACGCCAAAGGCGGCGTTCTGGGCTGCGAGCTGGAGGCCGTCGTGGTCGACCCGGCGTCGGACTGGCCGCTCTTTGCCGAAAAAGCGCGCGAGCTGATTTCGGTACACGAGGTTGACGTGATTTTCGGCAACTGGACATCCGTGTCGCGGAAATCGGTTCTACCTGTGATCGAAGAGTTGAACGGACTTCTGTTCTATCCGGTTCAATATGAAGGCGAGGAATCCTCAAAAAACGTCTTCTACACCGGCGCCGCCCCCAACCAGCAGGCAATCCCGGCGACGGATTACTTTCTGGAAGAACTTGGCGTTGAGAAATTCGCGCTTCTGGGCACCGACTATGTTTACCCCCGGACGACGAACAACATTCTGGAAAGCTATCTTCAGCAGAAGGGCATCGCCGAGGACGACATCTTCGTCAACTACACGCCCTTTGGTCATTCTGACTGGTCCAAGATCGTCTCGGATGTTGTGGCTCTTGGTGCGGACGGCAAGAAAGTCGGCGTGATTTCAACGATCAACGGCGACGCAAACGTGGGCTTCTACAAGGAACTCGCGGCTGCTGGCATCAGCGCCGACGACATTCCCGTTGTGGCCTTCTCGGTCGGCGAGGAAGAATTGTCGGGTCTCGACACCACCAACCTTGTTGGTCACCTCGCAGCCTGGAATTACTTCCAGTCAGCAGATACCGATGCCAACGCCGAATGGGTCGAGGCCTGGAAAGCCCGCATGGGCGACGAGCGTGTGACGAATGACCCGATGGAGGCGCATTACATCGGCTTCAACATGTGGGTGAATGCGGCGACCGAAGCAGGTACCACCGATGTCGATGCCGTGCGCACCGCCTTGTACGGGCAGGAATTCCCGAACCTGACTGGTGGCACCGCTGTCATGCTGCCGAACCACCACTTGGCCAAGCCGGTTCTGATCGGCGAGATCACCGAGGATGGTCAGTTCGACATCATCAGCCAGACGGAGGAAGTGCCGGGCGATGCCTGGACGGATTTCCTGCCGGAATCGGCGGTGCTGAAATCCGATTGGGCGGAACTCGATTGCGGGATGTACAACACCGAAACGTCGTCCTGCGTTCAGATCAAGTCGAACTACTAAGCATGGTGGGTTGAAAACCCACCCTACGGGTGCGGCGCATGTCGCCCCCAGAACGCCTTACGGGGGCTGAACTATCCATGTCGCTTATACGTCGGTTCAACATCGGTTTCATGTCGGTGCTTCTGTGCGCTCTTGCCTTGCCACTTTCGGCGCAGAACGCCGAGGCGCCGATCCAGCAACTTTTGCAAGAACATGGCGAAATCATCGCCAAATCATCGCGCAAGACCATCGGTCCTGCCATCGACGCGCTTGCCGCCAGTGGTCTGGCCGAGGCCCAGGTCGTGCTGGAACGCTGGCAAAACAAAGAGATGTGGCGCGACAAGGACACCGGGCTTTTCGTCTATGGCGAAGCCTCGGGCAAGGAATTGACAGCGTTCGACTTTGCCGATGGCGCGGAACTGGGCACTTTCGTTGCCCGTGACTTCAAACATTTGAAACCCAACAGCGGCATTCGCGGCATGATCGGCGCGGCCCTGGTGCAATTCCAACTATCAGGGTCCGTTGCCGAAAAGATGCAGGCCCTGAATGCGATCGAGCGTGACTCGGAGACGTCCCATCTCGCGGCCCTGACCAAAGTTCTGCCCGACGAAACGGACCAGTCTGTGCAAAGTCGCATGGAACGCCTTCAGGGACTTTTGACAATCCGCTTCGGTGCGACCGACGAGGAGAGGATTGCTGCCATCCAGCGGTTTGACGGCGATCTTGGTGTCGATGTCCGGGCCGCATTGAACCCGCTTTTGGCCGTGGAGGTCGAGGCTTCGGCACAAGCACCCGAGGGCGATGACATCGCCCGCATCCTGACCGTCGGCAGCGACGACCTGCCGCGCGAGTCCGCCTATGACCTTCTGGTTGCCGCCGATCTGGCGAAACCCCGGATCAGCCGGTACGACAAGCGGAACGCGCTTTTGGCCAACATCTCGGAGGGATCGGTCGCGGGGGTTCAGGTGGCGACCCTGAACAGCGAAGACGCACGCGACCTTGCTTATGAAGCTTTGGCCGAACAGGGCGTGGTAGACCCTGTGGCCACCGAAGCCGAGGTGGATGAAACGCTGGCAGGCTTCACGTTCTACGAACGCTACAGCGGCTCGCCTTCAGTGGCCGTTGCCGCGGCGGCGGTGCTGACGGGCATCGAAAACAAGGTGGCATTCAACCAGGCATTTGACCTTGGTCTTGACGCCCTGTCGCTCGCTTCGATCTACTTTCTTGCCGCCATCGGTCTTGCTATCACCTTTGGCGTGATGCGCGTGATCAACATGGCCCATGGCGAGTTCATCATGATGGGCGCCTACACCGGCTACGTCGTCCAGCAGATCATCCCGGATTACACGATTTCCATTATCGTCGCCTTGCCGCTGGCCTTTGCCGTCACCTTCGGCGCAGGGGTCACGATGGAACGGCTAGTGATCCGCCACCTCTACCATCGCCCGCTGGAGACGCTTCTGGCGACTTTCGGGATTTCCATTGCCCTGCAACAGATCGCCAAGAACATCTTCGGCACGCAAGCGCGGCCCCTCACCTCGCCCGGCTGGCTGGACGGATCGCTGGTGTTCAATGACATCGTGTCGATCAGCTATATCCGGATCGCGATTTTCGTTTTGGCGCTTTTGTTCATGGCGCTATTCCTTTTCGTCATGAACCGCACTCGATTGGGGCTGGAAGTGCGGGCGGTGACGCAGAACCCCCGCATGGCGGCCTCGATGGGGATCAACCCCGACAGGATCAACATGCTGACCTTCGGCTTCGGCTCGGGTATTGCCGGGATTGCGGGTGTGGCGATTGGGCTTTACGCCAAAGTGACCAGCGAGATGGGCGCGGACTATATCGTGCAAAGCTTCATGACCGTGGTCGTGGGCGGCGTTGGCAACATCTGGGGCACGCTTCTGGGCGCAACCATGGTTGGCTCGCTGCAAAAAGGGATCGAATGGCTGAACCCCTCGAACACACTGGCCGCACAGACCTATATGATCCTCTTCATCATCCTCTTCATCCAATTCCGGCCGCGCGGGATCATCGCGCTTAAAGGCCGGGCGGCGGAGGCATGAGCATGGCGGAACTGACAGCAGGCCCTGTGCGTCGCACACCTTTCGTGGTGCGTTATCCGTCGGTGCTTATCTTTCTGGCCTGTCTGGGGCTGTTCACCCTGGGCGTGACGATCCTGTCCGAAGGGTTCGGTATCGGCGTCATCTCGACCAGTTTCGTCAAGACCCTGGGCAAGACCCTGTGCCTCTGCCTCGTCGCGCTGGCGATGGATCTGGTCTGGGGCTATTGCGGTATCCTGTCCCTTGGGCACATGGCCTTCTTCGGAATGGGCGGTTACGCGATAGGCATGTGGCTGATGTACGAGCGGACGCGTCTGATCGTCGTCGAAAGCCTCGCCGCCGGAGGGCTGCCGCCAACGCCCGAAGAGGTCTCCAGCGGGATCGCTGGCCAGATCTTCGGTGTCGTCGGAGCCTCGGAATTTCCGCCGATCTGGGCCTTTGCCCATTCTCTGCCGCTGCAACTGGCCGCCGTCGTACTGGCGCCGGGGCTTCTGGCGCTGGTCTTTGGCTGGCTGGCCTTCCGCAGCCGGGTGACAGGTGTGTACCTTTCGATCCTGACGCAGGCGATGACGCTGGCGCTGTCACTGTACCTGTTCCAAAACGACAGCGGATTGCGCGGCAACAATGGTCTGTCAGGCCTTCAGAACCTGCCGGGGTTGGAGAGCACTAGTCAGGCCATCGTTTCGGTCTGGTTCCTTTGGGCCTCGGCCCTGGCCTTGGGACTTGGATACCTGCTGGCGACATGGATGGTGTCGGGCAAGTTCGGCTCGGTCCTCAGGGGCATTCGGGACGACGAAGCGCGGGTGCGCTTCCTTGGCTATCCAGTCGAGGCGTTCAAGCTGTTTGTCTTCACCGTATCGGCCGTGCTCGCTGGCATTGCAGGCGCAATCTACTACCCACAGGCGGGCATCATCAACCCGGCGGAACTGGCGCCGATTGCCTCGATCTATCTGGCGGTCTGGGTGGCCATCGGAGGGCGTGGGCGATTGTACGGAGCCGTGATCGGCGCGGCTTTCGTCTCGCTCTTGTCGACCTGGTTTACCGGCGGGCAAGCCCCTGACCTGAACATCGCCGGGTATCGCATTCAATGGGTCGATTGGTGGACCGTCCTGTTGGGGCTGTCCTTCGTGGCGGTTACGCTTTTCGCACCGAAAGGCATTGGAGGGCTGGTCGACGCCTTGGCAGCGCGTCGCAACCCCAATCGGCATGGGCGCGACCTGGGGCCGGGCCACGGTTCTTTGAGAGAAAAGGAGGCAGATGCATGAGCGCGCTTTTTGAAGTCTCGGGCGTGTCGGTCAGCTTTGACGGGTTCAAGGCGCTGAACAACCTGTCGTTCAGCATTGACAGGGCCGAATTGCGGGCGGTCATCGGCCCGAACGGCGCGGGCAAGACCACCTTCATGGATGTGGTGACCGGTAAAACCCGGCCTGACGAGGGCCATGTGCTTTGGGGCGAACCGCCCGTGTCTTTGCTGGGCAAATCGGAAAGCAAGATCGCCATGGAAGGGGTCGGGCGCAAGTTCCAGCGACCCACGGTGTTTGAGGATCAGACAGTTCAAGACAACCTGATGATGGCGCTGAAAAAGTCGCGGTCGCCGCTGGCCGTGCTGCTGTTCAAACCCGAAACACCGGACTTTGCCCGGGTCGAAGAACTGGCGGATGTCATTGGGCTGGACGCGGTTCTGTCACGGAAATCTGGCGAGTTGTCCCACGGGCAAAAGCAATGGTTGGAGATCGGGATGCTCTTGGCACAGGAACCGAAGCTGTTGCTGGTGGACGAACCTGCGGCAGGCATGACGACCGCAGAACGTCAGAAGACCACGCAAATTCTGCGGGACGCGGCGAAGACCCGCGCTGTCGTCGTAGTGGAACACGACATGGATTTCGTGCGGCGTTTGGATTGCAAAGTGACCGTGCTGCACGAAGGCTCGGTTCTGGCCGAAGGCTCGATCGATCACGTCACCAAGAACCAGCAAGTCATCGAGGTGTACCTTGGCCGATAGTTTCCTCAGCATCCGCGATCTGACGCTGCACTATGGCGGCAGCCAAATTCTGAACGGCGTGGATTTCGACGCGGCCCAGGGCGAGGTCACCTGCTTGATGGGCACCAATGGCGTAGGCAAGACGTCGCTGTTAAAGGCGCTGGCGGGCACCCATCCCCGGTCGGGGGGCGACTATGATCTGGACGGCCAAAGCATCGGAAAGCTGAAGGCCTTTGACCTTGCGCGGAAGGGCGTTGCCTATGTGCCCCAGGGGCGCGAGATCTTTCCGTTTTTGACGGTGCAGGAAAACCTTGAGACGGGATTTGCCTGCCTGCCAAGTGGCGAACGCAAGGTGAAGGACGAGATTTTTGATCTGTTCCCCATTCTGAAGAAGTTCCTGCAACGGCGGGGCGGTGACCTTTCAGGCGGCCAGCAACAGCAACTGGCGATCGCGCGCGCGCTGGTGTCGAACCCGAAAGTGCTTCTTCTGGATGAACCGACCGAAGGTATCCAGCCGAACGTCATCCAGCAGATCGGCGGCACCATCCGCATTTTGAAGGAACGCGGGAACATCGCTATCGTCCTAGTCGAACAGTATCTGTCCTTCGCCTATGATCTTGGGGATGCCTTCGTCGTGATGGAGCGCGGTGCCGTCAAACTGAGCGCGCGAAAGCCGGAACTATCACTCGAAAAGCTGACCGCAAGCACGTCTTTGTAGTACGCAATGGCAGGGTGATCTGTATACTATTCTTCCCTTCATAACCGGTTTCGCCGCTTCAAGGCCGTAAGTCTGTTCCAAACCGGCGAACGGCAAGTGCCATTCACCGACGCGGGTCAGATTTCAATCTGCTCCGCAATAGTGAGAGCATCTTCCAACTCAACGCCAAGGTAACGCACTGTACTGTCAATCTTAGTGTGACCCAGCAAAAGCTGCACTGCACGGAGATTCCCTGTCTTACGGTAAATCTCCGCTGCTTTGGTTCGGCGGAGTGAATGGGTTCCGTAACCGCTCGGTTCCAATCCAATCGCTGTCACCCAATCCCGGACAAGCCGACCAAACTGACGCGTTGAGATATGGGGTCGCTCGAGGAAACGGCTCGGAAACATGAAGCTACAGCCCATCATCTTTGGCGACTTGACCCAAGCATGAACCGTATCCCGTGTGTTTTCCGTCAGTTCGAATTGTACTGGTTTCTTGGTTTTGCTCTGGACCACTGAAACCCGTTCTCGAGCACGATCATCTTTGACCAGATCGGTCACGGCAAGCCTAACCAAATCGCATCCACGCAGCTTGCTATCAATGGCGACGTTGAACAGCGCAAGATCGCGCAGATTTCCGGCGAGTTCGAGCCGAGCACGGATCGCCCAGACCTGCTTGGGAAACAAGGGGCGTTTCTGGCCGATGATCCGCCCCTTGTTCCATGCTCTGCGCTTTGGGGTGACTGCGGGAAGTTGAGCTCTAGGCATAATGTGCCCTCCAATCCGCCCTCCGCACCCAATCATCGGCACCGCGCCAACGAGGCACTTGTACAATCGAATCGGATGCCTGCTGTCCGAAGCCCACTCTACTTGAGTTCTCGGTGCAGGCATTGAACCGCTTTGAGTTCGTTGGCGGACATAGGTTGTGATGCACCCCAGAACGGAATCAAGGCGCGTCAGCCCCACCGTGGAAGCACCGGTCCGGTGGGCCGACGCTTGCACAGATTTTCACGGATCACTGCTTCAGTCTACATCCCGTGAATCCGGGCGCACATTCTTGCTATGCAATATTTGAATGGCCGAATTCAGCGCTGCGCCGTGACACAAGAATTTGTGCGTGCCCAAAATTTTCCGTGTTGCGAGCGCACGCAGCGAAAAAATCCAAGGTACAGGTTGGGCTCTGAGCGATGGTCGCTACCCGTTGCCGGAATTCCCGCTGCCAGACAGCGAACGACGCATGCTCACTTTTGCGGCCTGAGAAACACGAATTTATACAGGTGGTTCGGACGGAAATGCGTTGTCCAGACGAAGGGACGCTATCAGACCGCGAAGGGACCCCGGGTTTCTGCGGCACCGCATGGCCGTGAAGAGCCCAGTTCGGCCAAGGCTGCAAAGTCGACGAACGGCTGCTCATGGGGTTTAAAGAGATGTTTCCAACCGTTCGCAGAAAAGCCCCTTTGGCTCCGAGGCGAACGTCAAAAGCATGCGGCCAACCACTCACAAAATGCCGCTGACGCCTGTTTTTCGCGGAGGCCCGTATTTCGTTGGATGACATAATGTGACTGACCATTCGCGATGGGGTCACCGACAATATTGATGGCGCGCCCTGCGGCGATGGCCTGTTGTGCGAACCGTTCGAACATAATCGCGCAGCCGTTCTCCGCGGCGGCCAATTCACAGGCCGCGACCGAGGTGTCAACGATGATGCGGGGAGAAATCCTGTCAATTGGCAGGCCGTTGGCGGATAAATAACGCGCCCAATGGTCGTCAAAGCCCAGAACGTGAATGGCATCAAGTTGCATCAGATCCGCGGGCCTTTGGACTTTCGTTGATGTCTGCACCCCGCAGACGGGCAGGATTCTCTCGTCCGACAGCTTGACCATGCGTGGGTTTGCGTGGGTCTGCGCGGCGAGCAAAATCTCGACATCGACGGGGTGTTTTTCCAGCACATTTTGCCACAGCGACGTTTCAAGCTTGATCACGATTTGCGGGTGTTCATCTTGAAAGGTGGACAGCTTCGGCGTCAGCCAGATGATCATCGCCGCAGAGGCGCGCACAACGATGGTCGTTTCTAGCTCCGGCCCAAAAAGCCCGCTGGTCGAAAACGCGATGTGTTCAAGCGCCTCACGCACCGAAATCAGATAGGCTTGCCCGATATCCGTAAGCTGCAGGCTTTTGGCGCGGCGGATGAACAGGTTTTGCCCCAGCTTGGTCTCCAGCGCCTTGATATGTTGGCTGACGGCGGTTTGCGTCAGGCCCAATTCATGGCTTGCGGCGGTAAAGCTCTGGTGGCGGGCCGCGGCCTCAAACGTGCGCAGCCAATTCAGATTGAGATTCTGTTTCACCCGTGTGGCATAAGATATTTATGTGCTTGAGGGCAATTCGTTTCGTTTATCTTCTGCCAACTGCTCGTCTATCAATGGGTAACGGGCCCGCGTCTGCCCGATTTCCAAAGGAGAGTGCGATGTCAAAGACCGTTTTTGGTACCCATGCTGACATGGCCCTGAACCTCGTCGATCTTGCGCGTTATCCAATTGCTGATCTGGATAAGGGCGCGGGTGCGGCGTTCCTGAAGGACTGTCAGGACCACATGGAGGCGTACGGCTGGTGCAATCTGGATGGCTTCATTCGCGCGGACGCATTGGCCGCCCTTGAGGATGAATCCAGCAGCCTTTTGCCCGGTGCCGAGGTGCTGACAATCAAACGCAACATCTATCAAGGTGCGATTGATCCGTCCTTGCCCGAAGATGATCCGCGACGTCGCGAATACACCCATGTGGCTACTCAGCTTGCCGATGACCAGATACCGGCAGATACGTTGATCCAGCAGTTATATAAGTCGGATGTCCTGACGGACTTCGTTCGCCGTGTGCAGAAAAAGACCGTGTTGCATCGTTGTGCAGATGAGTTTCAGGCACTGAATGTTGTCGCACTTTACCCCGGCAGTTGGCATGCATGGCATTATGATACAACCGAATGTACCGTGACGTTGCTTTTGAAAGCAGCTGAAAGCGGTGGCGATTTTGCATTCTTGCCAAATTCGCGCACAGATGAGGCCGAAGACCGTGACGCCGTGGACCGGTTATTGGCGGGGGATATGTCCCATGCGCATAAATTCGATCGTGGGGCCGGGACGTTTACACTGTTCCGTGGCGGATATTCCTTGCACGGTGTGACCGAAGTGTTCGGCGCGCATCCCAGAATGACGGCAATTATGACCTATGATGAACAAAAAGGTCGTGTCATCAGCGACGACATCAACGTACGCATCTATGGCACACGCGTTGAAAAAATCCTTGAGGATCGTAGGGCCGCACTGGCGCAGGCTAAAGGAATATCACAATGAAAACTGCTCTCCTCGTTATTGATGTGCAAATGGCGCTCGCCCATGACGATGCTGCTGGGGCCGCGCGGTCTTGCCCTGAAGCGTCTGACAATATTGGACGTTTGCTGTCGCAATTCCGCGCATCTGGTGACAAGATCATCCACATCCACCACCACGGCACAGATGCGGATGATCCGTTTCACCCAGATGCACCGGGTTCTGCCGTTCAACCGTTTGCCGCACCTCAGAACGGCGAACAAGTGATCGTCAAACACGCCTCTAGTGCATTTGGTGGCACCACGCTTTTAGCTGATTTGCAGGGCGCGGGCATTGAACGGGTCGTCATCTGCGGTGCGACCGCCAATCATTGTGCTGAATCCGCCGCACGCTCGGCCAGCAGCCTTGGGTTTGATATGATCTATGCCTCTGATGCGGTCTGGGCCTATGACGCAACCGGTCCAGACGGGGTTGCCCATACCGCCGCGCAAATCCACTCGGTGACCCTTGCAAACCTTCACGGCGAATTTGGTGCGGTCCAATCGACCGACGAAATCCTCGCCGCTTGATTTCAGGAGACGCACACATGCGCATTGGTTTTATCGGGCTTGGCACGATGGGTGGGGCGGCGGCCCTGAACCTGATCAAGGGCGGGCATCAGCTGGCCGTTTGTGATCTGGACGCTAAGCGCGCCGAACGGCATCTGGCGCTTGGGGCGACGTGGGCTGATACGCCCGCCATGGCCGCCAAAGATGCCAATATCGTCTTTACTATGGTGTTTGGTCCCAAGCAGATCGAACAGGTGGTTCGGGGTCAAAACGGTCTACTGTCGGCGATGGGGGCGGGGCAGGTTTGGGTTGATATGACAACCAACCAACCGACCCTGGCACGAGCACTTGGAAGCGCATTGGCAGCCAAGGGCGTCCAGCCGGTCGACGCCCCGGTATCAGGCGCGGTTGATGGCGCACGTGCAGGCAATATGCCGCAATTTGCCGGCGGCGACGAGGACACGATCGAGCGTATCCGCCCCGTGATGGAGCTGATGGGGCCGATGCACTACATGGGCCAAAGCGGCAACGGGTCAATCACCAAACTTGCCAGCAACCAACTTTGGGCGATCCACGCCACCGCGATGGGAGAGGCATTGGTCATGGCCGTAAAATCCGGCGTTGAATTGCCCCGAGCATGGGAAGCTCTGAAAATTGGGGCCAGCGATAGCTGGTGTATGCACCATGATGCGCCGTCGGTCTTTGCAGGGCACTACGATCCATCTTTCACGCTAGACCTGTGCCAAAAAGACTTGGGGCTCATTGTCGAGGCCTGCGATGACGCAGGAACACCGGCCCCCGCGACACGTCTGGTCTGCGCGCAATTTGAAAAAGCGCGAAAAACCTACGGCGGCGACAAGGGCGAACTGCACGTAATCAAGCTGGAAGAAGATGCCGCCGGTGTGTCACTGCGTACGGATGGTGACTGGGTGCCCCATTGGGAGAAATAGCGATCCAGGCCACTTTGGTATGCCCCAACCGAAGTCAGTTGCTGACTTTGGCACCGTTTCAGCAAAAGTCGGCATTGTCCGCGACCTGTAAATTCCCACCTTAAAGAATGCTGCGCGGTGCGCGAACGGCCAGAATGGCCGCCGCACCGCAACATGAGAAGTTGCGCGGGTGCCGAAAAATCCTAGCTGCGAGCGCACGCAGAAAAAAATAGCAACGACTGGTGGGGGCTCAAACCAGTCATCTGACGGTTTCAGTAGGTCATCGGTTCGGTTCAGACAGTATGAAGGCCTGCTATGCAGGACAATGCCGACATTGGATTTTCCTGCTTTGCTGATGCAGCATTCTCTCGCACGTGCGGCACCACCATTGATACGATGCAGCGCATGTCGCCGAACCAGTCGTTCGCGGTCGTTGATTTGCAGCAAACCGAAAACATTTCGACAAGTTTTCAATTGGCGACTTGAAATAACAACTCGTATCCCACAAGCATTCAGCAAATCATTTTCGCTTTCGTTGAACGCCTAACGACGGACGTTATTTGGCTTAAGTGAAATAGTTTAAAAGGATAATAATGCACGCAGTCGTTTTGTTTTTTTCGCTTGTCCTCTTGGTGTTTGCTGGAGCTGCTCAAGCTCAGAGCGTTATCACTCTTTCTGAGAAAGGCGGATTACACGCAGCTTACGTAGTTCCGGTAGACGACCTCGACCGTGTGGACGTGCAGCTAATTGTTCTCTCGGGGGCGTATGACGATCCGGAACCATCCGGTACGGCGCATCTGACTGAACATCTGGCCGCGTTTTCAGCGGATGCTACCATTCTGAGAAAGCCCCGAGAGCGTGATATCCATGCGACAACGCACAACGTATCTACTGTCTACACTAATTCTGGCGTTCCTTCCGACATAGAAATGCTGTTGCGGCTGTCTCGGGCGGTTCTTGACACCCCAACACTGCCGAAAGGATTTGCGGAAAGCGAAATTGATATCGTTCAGCGTGAAACACTGCTACGCGAAAGACAGTCTCCGCTTCGCTGGCTCCGAAGAATTGCGCTTCAAAACCTCTATGGCACTCTGCGTGGTCGGGCAAATAACACCATTGAAGATCTTCCCAAATTGAACCTTGAGAAGGCCTATCAGTTTCACGAAACACACTATGTGCCATCCAATGTGACGTTAATCGTGTCGGGGAAAATTGACCCTGATAAAGCCGAAGAACTCGTTGCACGTATATTTGGGGACACAGAACCTTCTGAGGTTCCTCAGAAGCCCTGGTTAGACCACAAACCGGATCCCGAGCTCAAGTTTATTGAGCGCATTAGGTCGGACAAGCTGGCGCATGACACAGTCCAGTTTGCGAAATTCGTGGACTTCGAAGATCGGTCAACCAGCATCGAGATGCAGGGGGCATTTTTCATCGCCAGCGATATTTTGAACGAAAGGCTATACAAGGCCCTGTACTATCAAGACGAGCGCGTTTTCAGCGTCGATGCAGACTGGTATTTTGCCAAGAATGCTGATCTGGAACTTACCATAGATTTGCACCTGATGCCCGGCTTCAGCTTGGACCCGGCGCACAGCCATCTGACAGAAACTCTGGCGAATTTGTTGAACGAACCAATCACCAGGGACGAAATCAATCAAGCGCGCCAGACGCAGGTCGTTGGAGCCCGGAATGCCGCGCGCCGACCCGTAGAGTTTCTATCATTTCTGAAGAATGTGGCTTCTGATGGCTTCCCACCTGTCACACCGTCAGTATTTGTCGAGATCTTGAACGATACGACAGATCAGGACGTTATTGATTTTGCCGAAAAGGTCATCAAGCCATCAGCCACATCAGTCGTGTTGGCCGAAAAAGCAGAGTAACATGCAAGCATTCAAAAGCCGGTTCACTTCCTCTCTCTTAATGGTTCTCAGCCTGCTGTCAGCGCAGCAGGTCCGAGCAGAGCTGATCGCAACGACTGGCGATGCGAATATTGTTTATCTGATGCCACTAGAAAACGGCATCTCAGAACTCACCTTGGTTTGGCCAATTGATCGGCCAACAACAGAACGGGTGGCCGCGTTGCGCGCTGGTCTCGCAAGTATCGTGTCAGGAGGAACATCAAGCCGTTCCTCCCACAAAATTGCTAAATACAAGCAGTTGAAGGGGATCAGGTATTACGTCGAAACAAGTCGCCATAGTCTGATGCTCACTGTTTCGGCGCCAAATGAAGTCTTTCCAGAGACCATCGTCCACCTCGAAAATCTATTGCTTGAGCCGGAATACTCCGACGGCTGGTATGCAAGAGAGCTGCAGTATTCCAGCCCAATCAAGTCTACCAGGACCAGAATGCCAGAACATGTTCTGGATGAAGTGGCGGATTTCCTAGAGTACGAACCTGACGAAGCAGAAACCGAGGTTTGGGATGGCCAATTTCGTTTCGGTCAACCCATTCAGGCAATCCTAAGATCTGGAGATGAAGAAGTAGAACGCCGCACCATTCGACTGGTTAACAAGCTTCCCCGCCCGAAGGGAAAGTGGGAACTGCCTTTTGCAAAATGGGCTGAAGCGTTGATTGGCACGGATGTGGATGACTTCACCCTTCCAGCGGGTGTCATTCACTTTGCCGATCCCGACTCTTCCGAGATGCTGATCCTTTTTGTCAAAGCAGAGGAGTTTGCGGACGAGGCTGACCAAGTTGGAACAAATGTCTTGGTGGATTACATTGGCGCAAACCAAGGGTCTGAGATGTTTCGGATAATCCGCCAGGAAATGCGTGCGGCTTACGATCCACGTTCAGATTTCGTTGTCATGGGGAAGAGAAAGGCGATTATCTCACTGAGCGCAACAGTTGAGGCGGTAAGATGGCCAGAGATCTATGAGAAAATAAAGGAAATCTATCAGAGTGTCCGCAGCGGGAAGATTGAACAAGAAGGTTTAGAGATTCAGTTCGGTCAGTTGGACCGGGCTTACTATCGCGATTTTTTCACTGAGCCTGTCTGGGGAACGCGGCAATACCTGCACGAGTACCCCGAGGGCGCTGACGGGACTATCGAAATTCCACTTTTTGGCGTGTTCCAAACACTGTCATTGGAGGAGACGGCAGCAATCTCACATGAGCTTTTGCCGCCTTTGGAGGATTTCCTTCTTATTCTGATCGGAGGAGGAAACTCTCCTCTGGACCCCTTGCAATCAAAAGGTTTCTGCTCGATGCCGAAAAGCACCCCATTGAGGTTTTGCCTTGATGTGCTTTCGAATGCTGAAAACCTATAGGTCAAATGCAATTTTAGTTGGCCTTTAAAAGGAAGCACTAGCCCCTGCAAAGCTCAATTGCCGCGCAAAGCAGTCATAAGTGTTTAGTGCTGTATTGTGCAAATTGGGCGCAGAGCCAGGTTTCGCCGCTTGCGGCGCCAAAGTTCGCTCCTGCCATGCGAACGACAGTACATCGACCGTGACAGTGGAAGATAAGAGGCTTGACCTATTCTGCCGATGGCTGGTTCCGTTCCATCTGCGCCAAGTTGCCTACTGCATTGGCAATCGGCCGCAGCGAGCCCATAGCGTGAATACGATTTTCACGCTGCGCGTGCTCGCAACGCCAATTTCACTCCGTCGTCTTTGTGTCCCATGCTGGGCATCCAGCATTCGACTTGGAGCACCTGCCACAAAACGACTCAGCGGATCACGTGGACAGAACAATTGGCGTGGTGAACGACCCGGTTCGCAGTCGACCCAATAAACATGTTCTCGATCCCCGGCTTGTGTGAGGCCAGCACGATGCAATCGATGCCATTTTCATTTGCGAAATCAACGATCGCTCGGCCAGCGCTCCCCGAGATAAGCCGCGGTTTCGCCCCCGGTAGCTCTGCAGCGTTCCGATGTAAGCCTTCCTGAAGCTCTTTTCGCGTGTTGGCCAGAACTTCCTCGGGTATCTGGGATGCCACATATGCAGGGACCGGCTCCTGCACATGGAGCACTGTGAATTCCGCATCGGCACTCGCTAGCAAACGAGCAGCTTCAAATGAGGCCTGTGTATCGTGATCGTTGTCCAGCGCGACTGGAATCAGAATGTTCTTATACATGTTATTGACCTTCGATTGCTCCAGCTACGATCATTCCGGCCTCCGCGGTGATACGGCACTCTAAACCGGTTCGGATTTCGAAGACTTACCCGCTTTCTTTGCTGTGCTTGCAACATCACCTATTGTTTTTTCCACAGCTTCGTCTTCGGTTTCCGCTGCAAATGCTGCACATCGGGCAACTGTTTCGAACCATTCCTGAGCGTCAGCCACGAGGCGTTCGGCTGAATGCTTCTGCCACTCTGCTATGGAATGCAGTGCTTTCGCCGGATCAGTCGGGTCTGCAGCAGACGCCGAGCGCGCAGCTTCTAACGCGGTTCGAACAGCCTCGTGACGCCTCTCAAACCAATGTTGAGCAAAGGCCTCTGCCTCTTTCAGTGATTTCTCCTGCGTGTCCCAGAATTGCTCAAGCTGAGCGCCTAAAAACGGATTGGCCGTAGTAGTCGGCTGCATCTGCTTGAAAACATCAACAAGTGGGTTGGAGTAACTTGATTTTGGCTTCTCTTCAGGCATCGGAGATTCCTCCTCATCTTCCCAATGCTGAATCTTACCATATCCAGTAGAAAATAACCTTAATGTAGATCAACCGGCGTCAACAAACGTGGGCAGTGGTGATCTACAATCTAATGGCAGCATTTGTACCAACCTACTCGATTTGAATAGACTCCAGATAATAGATCACATTTGCCAACGGCACACCTGCGAACATCGGCTGGCCGTCAGGCATGGTCAGCGCAACTTTTTGGTCCGAATCCAAAGCTGGTCCAAAAATGGGCATTTCTCCGCCATGCGCGAGCAATGGTGCGCGACCATCAATTTGACGCGCCGTCTCCTCAATCGGAAAAACGCCGTCGTTTTGGGCCGCAAGCCTGGTCAAATCAGGCGTCCTTATTGCCAGCATCTCCGCCATTGGACCATCTCCAGTGGCCTCGAAACCATGGCATTGCCAGCAATAGGTTCTGTAGAGATTGTTTCCGTTTTGAAGGTCAATATCCTGCGCCAGTGCAGCACTTGCAGCAAATATTGACAAAAGAAGTCCGCGATAAACTGGCATCTGTTCCTCCTCGAACGTCAGCATTTCGCGTTTAGACTACGCGGTAATGAATGAACGCTTCATTGATCTCGCTCATATTCAGCCTTTGAGTACCAGCTGGGAAAGACTGCGACGAAAGTAAATACACTGCAGTCGGTTCCGCTTGGCTGGTCGGTTCTTGGCGACCAATGACATAGATCAATTCAAAAAGTTACATTACATAGTAAAGCATGAATGTTTCAGCGGGATTGCCGTTCATCGCCTGCATCCAAATCAAACATGGTGATAAGCGGAATTGCAAAAGCGTGGAAATTCCACCGCAGGGGCTCGGAATGAATGGTGGCGAGCCCCTCGTTAGTGACTGGTGTACTTAACCGCGCTGTAGCTCGGTACACAGGCGTTTGTTCATTGAGGAGTGAAGCCAATGCATACGGCCGATCCACCGACACCTAAACTCCGACGCGCGCTTACTGCCCCGTTGCTTACGCTTTACGGACTAGGTGTCACCGTTGGTGCGGGAATCTATGTGCTTGTCGGTGCCACCGCCGAGGTCGCTGGTCCTTACGCCGCTGTTTCGTTTCTCATTGCAGCGCTCGTCGTTTCGCTGACGGCTTTGTCGTACGCCGAACTCGCAACCCGTTATCCCGTAAGCGCGGGAGAAGCGGCATACGTCGAAGCTGGGTTTCAAAGAAACTGGATTGCCGTGTTGGTGGGTCTCGCCGTCGCTGCTTCGGGAGTGATATCGGCTTCGGCCGTTGCGATTGGAGCGGCCTCCTATCTTCACACCCTGACCAACCTTGGCACCACGTTGCTTACGATCGGCATCGTGTCGGTTATGGGACTGATTGCACTCTGGGGCATCGCGCAATCAGTATTTGTGGCGGCAGTGATCACGATCATCGAGATTTCGGGGCTTCTGTTTGTGATTGGCTGGGGCATGTCCGTGCAGGATCCGCAAGGCTATGCGTTCAGCGAGACGATTCCAGGTTTTGAGATCAACGCTTGGCGGGGCATTTTTGCGGCGTCGCTTCTGGCTTTCTTTGCCTTTGTTGGATTCGAGGACATGGCAAACGTCGCCGAAGAAGTAAAAGACCCAGTTCGCACAATTCCTAAGGCAATTCTGCTGACGCTCGTTCTGGCGACGGGTCTGTATCTGGCGACCTCAATTACGGTCCTGCTTGTTGTTCCTATCGATACCTTGTCGACGTCGACTGCCCCGCTTGCTTTGGTTTTTTCAAATGCACCCGAAGTAATCAAACAGGGGTTTGCCGCAGTCGCAGTCGTTGCAACAGTCAATGGCGTCCTGATCCAGATGATAATGGCGTCGCGGGTAATCTACGGTCTTGCCGACCGGGATCATCTGCCGAAAATACTGGCGAGTGTCCCGCAGGTAACCCAGACACCAGTCGTCGCAACCCTGCTGGTTGTGGCGCTAATCCTTCTACTGACCCAAACACTGCCGATCGGCACCCTAGCAGAACGCACATCTCAGATCGTCTTGGGGGTGTTTGTGCTAGTCAATTTCTCGCTGATCTTTTTGAAGTTGAAACCGGATTCAACCCGACAACATTTCCACGTACCTCTTGTCGTGCCAATCCTTGGTGTTCTGACCAGCACCCTGCTTTTTGGCGCCGGGTTTCTTTGAGAGAAAATCCGACGGCGTTAGGTCGCCAGAACGGGATCCGAATGACATATGAACACTGATCGACCTACACTTGGAAGGCGGCTCTCTGACTGGTGGCACCGGACATTCGTTGATCTGGTCGCGCAATTACAATGGTCCTACATGCCACCGTTAATGGTGTACTTCGCGGCCGGAGTTTCGGGACTGACATCCGTCGTTGGCGCGTTTTTCCTCAAGGACTATCTGAATCTATCTGCTGCTTTCGTGGCGGGCTTGGCATTTTGGGCCGGATTGCCCTGGATTTTGAAAATGCCGCTTGGGCATCTGGTGGATCTGTTCTGGCGTTGGAAATCGCTGCTGATATTGGTTGGCGCGTCTCTTATCACGGCCTCGTTGCTTATCATGTATGGACTTGTGTCCGCGCCTGCCCAGATGGCCGGGGTCATGTTGCCTGAGCATTGGTATGTCGTTGCCTTGATCTTGGCACCTTCTGGTTATGCCATTCAGGACGTCGTGGCAGATGCCATGACAGTCGAAGCGGTACCACAAACCAACCAAGATGGGTTCGCGTTTACGCATGAAGAAGTTCGTGCCCGCCACACTACCATGCAGACCCTGGGCAGGATTGCGATCATTTCCGGGTTTGCGGGAGTCGCAGCGGTTAACATCTGGATTTTTTCGGGTGCGGAGGATCTGGAGAAAGGCGATCGTTTGGTTCTCTACGGTCAGGTCTATCTCGTCGCTCTGGTTGTCCCCTTACTGTCGATCAGCGGAGTGGTTCTTCATGCTCTGATACAGCGTCGCCTCGTTAGTCTTGGGCACCTTCCACACAAACCGGATCAAGCCACCGAAGTAAGGTGGCCAATACTGCTGGGAGGTCTCGCGTTTGTTGTACTCAGCGTTGTGTTGGGAACCGCAAATTTCGCCTTTGCGCAAGAGACTGTTTTTGCGGTTTCGCTCACGGTCATTCTCTATCTCATGTCACGGCTGCTAAGGGAACTGGAGTCGAAACAGGCCAAGGTTCTGATCGGGACGGCGACAATCATTTTCGTTTTTCGCGCGGTCCCGTTGCCTGGTCCGGGATTGACCTGGTTCGAAATCGACGAGCTTGGGTTCGACGAACAGTTTCTGGCAATTCTGGCGCTCCTGACCTCACTACTAGCGCTGCTTGGCCTGATCATCCTCAGACCGTTTATGGCCAGTCGTTCCATCGCGCAGGTGGTGGTACTGCTCACCATTGCCGCCGGAGTGCTGGCCCTGCCTAACCTTGCTTTATACTACGGAGTGCATGAATGGACGGCCGCGCACACAGGCGGGGTTGTGGATGCAAGATTCATCGCCATACTCGACACAGCCGTCGAGTCACCGCTGGGTCAGATCGCGATGGTCCCGATGTTGGCCTGGATCGCACGTAACGCCCCGACACATCTCAAGGCGACCTTTTTTGCTGTCATGGCGTCTTTCACCAACATGGCATTGTCGGCAAGCAGCTTGGGCACAAAATACCTAAACCAGGTATTTGTCGTGACTCGTGTCGTGACCGAACCCAGAACGGGTACAGTTGCATCCATCGCTGACTATAGCCACTTGGGGAATTTGCTGATTACCGTGGGCCTGATCTCTGTCATAGTCCCACTGATTATGGTTTTTCTTGTGCAAAATTCACCATATCGGACAGGCGAATGAATACGCGGATCAATCGCTTTCATTGAGAAGTGTCTTGAGGTGCGACACCGGAACGCCAATATTCGAACCACCAAACTCGGGTAAGATCGCGGCGTTGATCGCAACCACCTTACCGTTTCGGTTCAACGCAGGTCCCCCGCTTCCTCCAGTTGTGGTCTCTGCATCATAAACAATGGCGCCGGGACTGGTCTGGGCTACGATTCCCCGGCTGGCCAGGGGTCGGATTTTATTTTGTTCCGAAAGATGGGTCGCAATTGTCCAGAAATCCACGGCGCCTTTATTCTCTAGCGTTTTCAGAAAGCCCGGACCGGCCTGCGCGATAAGAGCCTTCAGGCCGGTTGGATATCCAAGCAGGAAAACTTCCTCTCCCGCTCGCGGTGGCTCATCTGCAAGTAACAGCCCAAGACCCCGAACGCGTGTGGCGTCGATAGAGAGAAGCGCCAGATCTGCGGTTTCGCTTGCTTTATGCAAGACAGCCTTAATTGGCACAGTTTGATCAGGCAAATAGACCAGCAAACTCAGCATCTCGGCCTCCAGCGCTGCGGCCTGAAGGGCTTGTGCACGGTCGCCAGTCGTCCAGGGCAAGGCAACATGACGGTTGGTCACCAACAGAGGCGGGTCCTGTAGAAGAAACCCGGTTCCAGTAAACTGAAACTCAGCAGGTTCGCCCATCGCATCTGGTTCGAGCCACGGTTGTCCAAATGGCGTTTGCAGATTCTTTCCATCGGGGCCAACCACATGCCGCAGCAATTTCCCGCTTTTGATCTGCCGCAATCCATAGGCGCCCTGGACGAACGCGACGGAACGCGTAGAGGCTGTGATAATCCGCGTTGATGCGCCTGCGCGTTCCTCCAGCGTGCCAAGACGCTGCTCAGTGGACAGCACCTGACTCTCGAAAGCGTCTTTGAGTGCACCCAAATCCTCCGGCGTCAACGAGTCTTCCCGGGTCTGTGCCAGCATAACGGCAACCGCTTCGATCTTACGGGATTCTCGTTCCAGGCTGTCCGCCAGCTTCCTGTCGTTCTGAAACAGTAAATACCCAAATACGGCGATCAGAAGGATTGCGCCAATAACGGTGATCCTGAAGAGAATTGTGGTTTGTGATGCTAGCCGACGCCCACTGTCGCGTAGTGCACCGGAAATTTTTCTTGGAAAGGGTCGACGGCTTGTTCTCGCATATGCGTACGCGTCGCTTAGGATATCCTCGACCGTGCGATGTGCAGGGAATGAGTGGTCGCACACCCTGTAGCGGGACATCGGGCCTTTTTCGCCGAATTCGATCATGTCGCCGTGCCTGAGGTCAACCGAAGCGACCTTGTGACCATTGACCCAGATATTCCGATCAGACAACGCGTTTAACGTGTAACCGTCATTTGACCACTGAAGAGTCGCAATGTCTTCGTCATAAGCTGGCACATCTTCTTTCGGTCTCAGCCTCAAGGTACGGTCCGGACTAACCGAGGCTGACACAGCGTTGTCGGCAAGCCAGACTACAGTCCCACGAGACGGGCCGGTCAAGCTCTCCAGGAATGCACGGACATTACCTGTATCAACTCCTGTGTCGCCTTGGTCCGGTGTCCGCATGGCCCATCTCTGTTTAATAGCGCTATACCCACTCTATCATGGGCAACCTCGAAACTTCCACGTTTGGCAATAAAGCACACATTCAGAGTATGCCCGGGAGCGGTTCTCCGGCGGTTAATTGTTACCGTCGAGTTAATTGCAAATAGGTGATGCTATCAGGAGAGGTCCAATGACCGACCGGCCTTCTATACATGTTGACCCGATCATGGTGAACGTGCGTGATCTTCTTCTGGCCACGTAGTGTCAATCGATGGTCCTTGATTTGGATGTTTTGCGGGGACTGTTTGCCTTCAAGCATCTGAACCTCCTCCTTTAATGCTATAACGGCGAGGCAGTATTATGCCAAATTACGGGCGCGGCCATTGATCTTACGCAAGCGGGTGCTCTGTCAGCCGCCTAGTTTGGCTCAGGTGCAAAAACTTAATTAGGTCTCTTGCGCAACCGAGCGTCTAAAAAGCAGCAGACTTGTTGCCAGAAGGATCGCGCCCAAGCACGCCATCCATACGAACTCTGCCCAGACTGTCTCGATCCCGGCACCTTTGAAAATGATGGACTGACTGGCTGACATGTAGTGGCGGGATGGGAGGATAGATGTTCCGATCTGAAGCCAGCCAGGCTGCCCTTCGATTGGCGTCTCTCCTCCTGACAGCATCAACATTGGAAGCACCGTCAGCATAACCAAAAGTGCGAATTGAGCCATTGAGCGCGCAATCGTCGCAAGAAACACCCCAAGCGCCGTCGCCGTGAAGAGAAAGAGAGCTGTGCCAATTAAAAACAACACCTTCGATCCCGCGATGCTGATCCCCAGGAAGTCTTGCATAACAAAGGTCAGCGATAGGGCGGTCGCTACCAGAACCACCGCAGCGTTTGCCCAGATCTTGGCGACCGCAATGTCAAATGGGGTAAGCGGCATCGCCAGCAGGTGTTCGATTGTTCCATGCTCGCGCTCACGGATCATGGCAGCACCGGTAAGGATTGTGGTCAGCCACATGATCTGGCCGATCAACGCGACGATACCGGCGAAACGAACAGTGTCGCGATTTGGATTAAATGCGCTGCGCACAATGATATCGATGGGCGGCGGGTCTAACAATTCTGCTCCGATGGCAAAGCGCCGGATCTCGGCGCTCAAGATATTGATGATGTAGTTCGCTCCAATTCCGGCCTGCTCCATCGCTGTCGCATCGATCAAAACCTGAATTTCTGGCGCGCGCCTAGCTCGAACATCTTTCTCGAACCCTGGTGGCACTGCGACTACAAACAGGAAATGCCCTGCATCCATCTTTTCGGCCCCGGTACCCGGTGCGATCTGGACAACGGGTTGGAATTCAGGCGGAAAAAACGCTGAGGCAAGCGAGCGTGAAAGAGGCGAGCCATCCTCGTCGGCAAATGCAATGGATGCATTGTTGACCGAGTTTGAAACGCCCGTAGCCTCCATTACGGGCGCCAGCGTGAATGACCAGACAAGCAGCGCCATCATCACCCAGTCGCGCCGAAGGCTCATCATTTCTTTCAAACCAAGCCAGAATATGCGGGACAATCGTTGCATTCACTTCTCCTGCGCTCGGAGTAACAGTGCAGCGATCAAGGTTAGCGCGGGCCCGAAACAGGCTAGGGCCAGAAGGTCGGGGGCAAGTGCATCCCAGCTAAGACCTTTGGTGAACGCGCCGACGTTTAGATGCAGGAAATAGGATGAAGGCCAAAGCGATCCAATCGTCTGAGCGCCGCCTTCCAACGTCGAGATCGGTTGTAGCAGCCCGGAGAATTGAATGGTCGGCACCACCGACGCGATAGCGGTGGCAAAAGTTGCGGCCACCTGGCTCGACGTTATGGTCGCAATAAGCAATCCATAAGATGTGGTTGCCCAAACATATAGGAAAGCACCAATTGCAAGCGGCACCGGATTTCCTTTTAGGGGCACGCCAAAAATGAAGATCGTCATCGCTGCCAAAAGTAGGAAATTGACGAACGCTATCACAATGTAGGGGATCTGTTTGCCAACCAGAAATTCGAGCCGCGTCGTTGGCGTTGCGTAGAAATTGGTGATCGTGCCCAACTCTTTCTCCCGCGCGACACTAACAGCCATCAAAACGGCCGGCAGCATTATCAACAGGATCGCAGGCATGGCAGGGGCCATTGCAGCGATACTTTCAAAGCTTTGATTGTATCGGAAGCGCGGTTCGATGCGGGCGATTTCGACCGACTGCTCGCCACTTTGGCGGGCCATTACTTCCAGAAACGTACTGTGAAGCCCGGCCACATAGCCCTCTATTGTCTCACCCTTGAACGGTATCGCACCGTCCACAATTGCCAAGACTTCAGTTGGCTCGCCGGCGCGCAACTTGCGACCAAAATCGGGTGGGAGTTCGACAACCAGCGAGATGTCTCCTTTGGCCAACCGCTCGCGGCCGTCTTCAAAACTGGCCAGAGGCACCGTGGGGTTGAAATAGCGGGAACCAGAAATCTCGGCGATATAGGTACGACTCTCAGGCGATTGAGACAGGTCGAGCACCGCGAAATCCAGGTCTTCTATGTCCAAAGTGATCCCATAGCAAAAGACCAACATCAGGATCACCGAGCCAAGGAAAGCAAAAGCCAAACGGACGCGATCGCGCAGAACCTCGGTTGTTTCGCGCCGTGCATAGGCCAGTATGCGCCCGATACTTCCGGCAGCGCCCGGGTTGACAGCATCAACCGAAATTTTGGGTGCTGCTACCGGCTCAGGCGGCTCGACGGCCTCCAGGACAGAGATGAACGCACCTTCCAGACTGTCCGACTGCGCCGTTGCGATCAACTCATCTGGTGTACCTTCAGCTAATACCCGGCCTGCATGCATGAAAGAAACGCGATCACAGCGCTCTGCTTCGGTCATGAAATGTGTCGAGACGAAAATCGTTACATCATCGTCTCGCGACAGCTCGATTAACAGCGCCCAAAACGAGTCGCGCGCCTCGGGGTCCACGCCCGAGGTTGGCTCATCCAGGATCAACACCCGAGGCCGGTGGATCACGGCGACGGCAAGGGAAAGACGCTGCTTGATACCCAGCGGAAGCGCCGACGCCAGCGTGCCCATATGTGCCTTAAGGCCGAAACGTTCGGCCAATTCATCAATGCGTTCTACACGATCTTTGATCGCAAAGATGCGGGCGTGCAACTGGAGGTTTTGTTGAACGGTCAGCTCACCATAAAGCGAGAATGCCTGGCTCATATACCCGATCTCGCGGCGCATCCTAAGATCGCGCGCATCCACCGGTCTGCCGAACAGCAGCGCCTCACCCTCACTTGCTGGCAGAAGACCTGTCAGCATTTTCATGGTGGTTGACTTGCCGCAGCCGTTTGATCCGAGGAAGCCAAAGATTTCGCCTCGGTGGATCGAGAATTCGACATCGTCGACGGCAGTAAAATCGCCAAAGCGTCGGGTCAACCCACGCGCCGTGATCACCGGGTCTGCACCTTGATGATGCATGGGTACCTTGTTCGGCACAAACCGGGGTTCTCCTCGTGCCTGTAGCTGCCTGTAAGATGTTTCAAGATCCCGGGCTTTACCCTTCAGCTTGACAGGGGGGCCGTGAAATATCACCCGACCGGCATCCATCGCTACTATAAAATCGAATTGTTCGGCTTCCTCCATATAGGCCGTTGAAACCAGTATGGAGAGACCGGGCGTTTCTTCTCGGACCGCGTCTATCAGCGCCCAGAATTGGCGCCGCGACAGTGGATCAACTCCGGTCGTCGGTTCGTCCAGTACCAGAAACTTAGGGTCGTGGATCAGCGCACAACACAGTCCAAGTTTCTGCTTCATTCCGCCCGAAAGTTTGCCCATAAGCCGGTCCGAAAAGGGCGCAAGTCCGGTCGCTGACAGCAAGGCCGCGATCCTGATTTCACGTTCCTGTTGCCCCTGTCCGAAAAGACGTGAAAAGAACTCGAGATTCTCACGCACAGACAGTTCCGCGTATAAGTTGCGGCCCAATCCCTGCGGCATAAATGCGATCGCCGGGCACACGCGGTGACGGTGCGCGCGGTCACCTATCGATCCCCCGAGAATATCAATTTCCCCGGACTGAAGTTGCTTTGCGCCGGTAATCAATCCCAGCAGCGTTGACTTGCCAACCCCGTCCGGCCCGATCAATCCGATAAGTTGGCCAGTTGGCAGAACCAGCGAAAGGTTATCCAACGCAACATGCTGTCGGTACGTGTGTGTGACACCGTTGATGCAGAAACCAGATGAGCCCCCCTCGGCGCTCATTCGAACAGCTCGGGTGGAATTCGTCTATCCAGATCGTCTGGCCACGCGCCATCGGAAGTAAGTCGGATCACTGCAATGCCGCGAAGGCCGGTCTTCACATGCTCAATCCGCGCCGTAACCAAATCCCTGGGAATGCGAACCCGAACGCGAAAAACCAGCTGCTCCCGTTCGCTCAAAGTTTCTACCTGCTTGGGAGTGAATTGAGCTTCGGGAGAGACGAAGGTTACGGTTGCTGGGATGGCAAATTCCGGCAACGCATCAAGCACGATGCGCGCCTCGGCACCGATGGGCAATAGTCCCGCTTCGCGTGCAGGCAGGAAGACCTCCATATAGACGTTTTCCAAACTGAGTAACGTCAAGATCGGTTCGCCCGCTCCAACGACCTCGCCGGGCTCGGCCAGTCGATACAGAATACGCCCCGGCATGGGAGCGATGAGAGAACCATCCTCTATTTGTGCCGCAATCCGGCGCACCTCGGCCTCTGCGGCGGCAATCTGGCTATCCGCCGTTGCAACCCGGGCCTTGGCCGCGCCCAGCACGGCATCCGCAACCTGAAACGCGGTTTCACGATCCTCAAAGACAGTCATCGAGATATTCTGACCGGCCAGCAACGCCTTTGCCCGGTCAAGCTCCTGCGAAGCGCGACGTTGCTGGCTTTCTCGCTGGACGACCACGGCTTCGGCTTCGGCCTTGGTTTGGCGCGCCAGCGCAACCTCGGCACTGGCACGGTCAAGGGCTGCAGATAATTCATCTGTATCCATTTCAACCAGCAGTTCACCCGAAGCAACCAGGCTGCCCTCTGCTGCCATGACCCGAGCAACTCGCCCGGCAAAGGTTGGAGCGATTTCTACTTGTTCAGCCTCGATCCGCCCATTGCCCTGTACAAACCCAGCCGGCAATTCATCACTGTCTTCTGCGACGAAAAAATAAACAGCTGCACCTGCAAGTAGGAGCGCTATGGCGATCAGAATTGCGCGTACGTTCTTTCTCATGGCCCCGCGCACATTAGTTAATTTTCTATTCTAATTTAGCTCGCTCTCGACGTGATGCCTTGAGTTGGATCAAACAGGTTCTACCTGATGATTGTCCAAGTGCTTATCGGGTACGAATTTGCGGCTCAGGTCTGGTTGTTGGCCCACATCCACGGCCCAATGAGGCTTTCGGGGTGTGACTCTCTATGACGGCTGCGCCGAATTGGTCGCAATGATGCGCAAGGGCAAGCATCCCGTAGTCGAAATAAATGCCCAGTTGCGCATCTGTCGTGTCAAAGCTCTTACGAGTCACGCTTCCAACGTGCAGATAAAACCAACACTGCGTCAGCGTTGCTGGCTGTCGTTCCTACTTCGGCAACATGAAGAACTCTTCAAGTACAATTTTCCCATCTGCTACCGAATAAACTGCGATCTCGCTCAAGGTCATGTGTTGCCCTGTAGCCTTCTGCGTTACGTTGACCTTATATCGTACACCGAAGCGGTTTGGGGGATGAACATAGGGGCCATCCACGTCGAATTCGACGATTTCATGAGCTGCCAGCCAGTCCTCTCTTTTTCCCTTTATAGCATCCCGGCCCTTGGTGACGCGAAACTGTCGAACCGGAGGTACAACCGCCTCAATAGATTGAGCGTTTTCGGCATACATTTCACCAACGTTTGCAAGACCTCTGCGATCACGCATTGCCTGAACGAATGTTCGTCCAATCTCGACTATTTCTTCCATGATAGCCCCCCAATTTCAGCCTCAACTGTATCACATCGTACCTTTGCCAATCTTGACAGGGATCAATAAAATTAGATGTTCGCGAAGGATTCAGATCAGGATCGAGAGGACGACTTGCACAGTGGAAATGAGCGGCCCAATTTCCGGCGTCGTCTTCAGCCAGTGCGTTATTAGACAACGCCTTCAGAACCAACTGTTTCCGATCATTTCTCTCCGGCGGGTGCTGAAATCGAAGAAACAGATCTTACCGTTTGGGTCCGCCAAGATAAGCAAACCAATAGGCCAAGGCAACTCCTCCCGCCCCGCCGACAATGTTACCCAGAGTGACCCATAGCAGATTGGCCGCCGCTGCGAAAACCGGCACGGTTGCTCCCGCTGCCCAGCCCTGCGGGAAGAAATACATGTTCGCAATCGAATGCTCGAGCCCCAGCAACACAAATGCAGAGACGGGCCACAAGACCGCTAGAATTTTTCCAGCGACGCTGCGGGCGGCGAAGGACAGCCATACGGCAAGGCAGACCAGCCCGTTGCACAATGCGCCGCGGGCGAAAGCCTCCATTGGTTCCAACCCCGCTTTGGCATCGGCTACCCTTATGGCAGTGCTACCCATCGGCCCCTCAAGCAAGCCGGTCAGGGCGAAGGCCAATGCAAGCCCAACGGCACCCACGAAGTTACCAACGTAGACGATGCCCCAGCTTCGGAACAGCAGCCGCAACGGTATCTTGCGATCGACCGCTGCTATCACCATCAGAACATTGCCGGTGAATAATTCTGCACCACCTGCGATCACCAGGATAAGGCCCAGGGAAAACACTGCTCCTCCCAGAACGCGGATCGGCCCTGAAGCGCTGTCTGCCCCCGTGACCGCCATCGTATAGGCCGCTGCGCCAAACCCTATGAATGCTCCAGCCAGCATCGCAAGAATGAACATGGGTGCTAGTGGCAGCTTTGCCTTTGCGACCCCGGCAGTCTCAACTAACGTTGCAATTTCAGCGGGTTTATGAGCATCGAACAGGGCCGGGGGGTTCATGTGGCGCTCCAGAGTTGGCACGAGTTTACGTAGCAGGAAGTTTAATCCTGTCTTCTGACCTTGAACTAACGCGCAAATAAAACCGGAGGCCTATCTGTTCCCTCTGAGTTCGGATAGTTCCACCTAACACAGTTTGGCGCGCGGTCATGGCCATAGGTACCCTTGAGATCTACTTCAGCTTCCGCTTTCGCGAGATCTTAACGCAGAACTTTTCGATCCTCATCGTTTAGCGCCGATTGGGGCCAAGTTTGAAATTCAGGCAACGGTTAAAACAGCACAAGTGGCATTCCGACTGATGCCTAGAGAGGTGCTCCCTTGAATTAGGCTACTAATGCTTCCCAATCCACGGCGGCCCGTCACAATCAGGTCAGCTTTGCATTGCTCGGCACATGCGATGATCTGGTCTACGGGATCACCGCGTTGGGTATACGTTTGCGAAACCGTCTGATTGTACTCTTCGGCGATCTCTCTACCAGAGGAAATAATCTTGTTTGCTGCCTGCTGCACCTCTTCGTCTGAAGGCATTGTCGTGACGGCGTGATAGCCAGCCAATGCGCCCATTGCGAACGCCACGGTTTGGGGTTGAGGTGTATGAACAAGGTGAATTTGGGAGCCATATTTGCTTGAAATATCACAGGCAACGCGCAGAGCTGCTTCTGACGCCTCAGATCCATCCAAGCCAACTACGATCTTTTTGAACATGTTGCACTCCCTCCTTAGTGAGGGGTTAGTATGGGCGAGCTTGCAGTAGTTAACTTTGACTCAAATCAACACATTTCACTGCAGGTTCGAGCGTAGTCGTCCGTCTATTTCCAGAAGATATACGGTAACTGTACCAATTTTGAAAAATGTTAGGAGTTGCAAACGGGTCATCTCAAAGGGGTAACAGCGCATAATTATTGCGAAAAACCTCGCGCAGACGCTACATTTTTTCAAAGGGTATCAAGTTAAGCCCAATGATAAAGATCAAGGGAAATGGCGAGAAGAATTGCTATTAGGGGCGTGCGTTTCAGTTCGTTTGGTAGATTGCCCACGACACGAGATTCAATCTTATTTCTGAGGAAAACAACGATGCCTTCCTCTCCGCCTTGGGTTCGCCCAGTTACGATAGCCGCAGCACTCTTTGGTCTCCTTACCATTTTCTCGGGAGGAACAGCCCTGTTTGGGGGCGCTGCTGCCAGTGCTGCAGTCGGAGATGCAGTTCCATTCGTGCTTTGGTTCAATTTTCTGGCTGGATTTATCTATTTGTTAGGCGCTTTTGCGCTCTATAAATCCACAATCTGGGCACAACGAATTGCCTGGTTGCTTGGCTTATCTACACTATTGGTGTTCGTTGTTCTGATACTAGTGGCACTTAGTGGAACGCCGTTTGAATGGCGAACGGTCGGCGCAATGACCATACGCAGTGCATTCTGGTTAACTGTAGCTTTCGCGCTTTCCAAAACCGCATAAGCCAGCCAATGGGTGCCTCACCCGCGCCCAAATAACTCGGCAAGACAGGCACTTTTGATTGGGATCAAGGGCCGAAACGAGCTGTTTCGACATAGTTGGTGCGTTTTTCGAACCGATTTGCAGGAGGATCGGAATGACTGTGCTGATTGCCTACGGTACCCTAGAAGGCCAAACGGCTAAGATTGCGCATTTTATCAACGATGTGGTCAGAGAAACCAGCTACGAAACGAAGCTGATCAACGCCAGCGGTCACCCCCGCTGTCTGTCTCAGTGGCAGCTTGAATAGCACCTTGATCGACAGGCAGAATTGGATCGCCGCATTCGAAAAGACCGGCTGTGACAAGGCCGACCTTCGTGCGCCGCGAGCCAGGTCATGTCCTTGTCCAGCCAGACAAGAAGTGAGCCGCGCTCTTTAAGCGCAGCATTGTAGTCGGACCAATTCGTGACGCGCTAACGGGCGGAAGATGGCTTACTCATCCAGACCGTTTAACCTTATGGATTCGCGTTGTGAATCCCTCGCTGCGAGAGATATGCAACAACGCCCATGTTCGCGAGAACATAGCGGTCTAACTATCAGAAGGTCATTTAAGATGAGATTGATATTCGCGATTTTACTTCCGTTTGTGGTGTTCTTCACGATCCAACGCCCTTTTCAGGGCTTTTTCTGCCTGCTCTGCGTATTCCCAGTGAATTGTCGCGTGAATCCCAATAAAGTTGCCGCCCAATCTTGTTGACAACGTGCATCCAGACCGATGTCCTCCAATCGACGTGCCACAGGCTGCTTGGCAGGAAGGCCACACGGCAGACCTTCGCCGCGCATGCATCAACAAGACCTACAAACGGCGGCAATGCACTTGAAGCAGACCCTTAATCCAAGATGCAGTGTTGTGGAGCATTGGACAGTGGCCATACGGACAAAGCTGCCATCGGGAAATAAAATCAAAATGGCAGCATTTTCTTATATGGCGGTCAATGCCCCCCAGTTTGTCCACTCATACGCAACAACATTAACCGAACGTGAACAATGTATTCTCAGAGTGTTCAACCGTTATCGTTCATACTTCCTTACTCAGGGCCGATCAATGCGTGCCCGGATGCACTGAAGGGGAACAGCATGATCAATACTGCCAATGAGGGTGCGCCTAGCATTCCTACAGCAATGCAATCCTCGCGCACCGTCTCAGGCGGTGAATTGTCAAGCATCACGAATTCGAGCAACGGTCGCTTCCCTCCTATCGAAAATGCACTGTCTGAACTATTCAACAAAGAGCGGCTAAAAGAGGCGAAACGAGGCGTCTGATCTCTCAACAGAACGTCTGCGTATATCCCAAGTCACGTGGTGTTGTCTGGGATGTAGTGAAACCCGCTCCGGATCGGAGCGGGTTTTTTTATTTGTGATGTTGTTATGCCTGCTGGCTCGGGTCTATTTGACCTGGTGATTGATTGGACAATCAGCAATCAGCTATCAAGACCAAGCAGAGTTTTTACGGCAGCTTCGACCTCATCCGTCACAGGCTTGTTGGCGGCAGCCTCCAACGCTTCACGCTCGGTCTGCGGTTGATTTTCTACAGCCTCAGTCAGCGCATCGACTTCTGCCACCGTATCGTTGTAGTCGACCGCAGCCTGCCGTTCGGCGCCTAGGTCTTCGGCCGTATCGAGGGCTCCCTGAAGTTCGTCATTGGCGTCCTTAAGCTCTGCTTCTATATCCGGATCTGTGCCCCCGGCATCGGCAAGAGCGTCCTCAAGCTCGTTCACGCGATCCTGCTTCTCCTGAACATCTTTCAGAGCCGCATCAAGGTCCTCTTCGATCTCAGAGACCGGGCGGTCCGGCGGGGTCATGCCATCCAGCAATGCCTGTGTTTCCGCAAGCTCCTCACGCAATTCATCTCCGGCCAGAACTGCGTCACGAAATGCGGCGATGCGGCCCACACGGGAATTAGGAGAGGCGTTCTTGAGAGCATTCTCATTAGCGTTGGCGGCGTTCAGTGCGCCTAGTTCAGATGGGTGCACGCCCAGCAGATCCGCCATCTTGTACCCTTTTGGTTTCGGGGCGGGGCGAATTGCTTTGGTCACCTGATCCACTGGTTGACTTTTGCGTACGGTCTTTACGGCTGTGGTTTTGGCTTTGGTCTTTTTACCCCCAAACAGGTCTTTCAAGGAAAATTTGTTTTTTCCCGATGACTTTGACTTACCAGCGTTGGAAGATTTCCGGTTAGATTTTCCGGCCGCTTTATCACTATCGCTAATGGACGCACCAGATCCGCCATTACCGTTTCCACCACCATTGCCGTTTCCACCGCCATTGCCATTACCGCCGCCGTTTCCGTTACCGCCGCCGTTGCCCCCTTTGGCAAAAGCAGCATCAGGAAACGCGACAGCTCCGACAATCGCGGTCGAGCCCAGCAGGGCGATGGCAATAGCAGAGGCTTTTAGCAGGTTGATCGGTTTGGTGTTCATAATGGTCCTCGTTCATCAGGTGCGATTCTCGTCTGTCACGGTAATCAGCGGCGAGCAGACGCAAAAACTGGGTGTCGAAAACAGAATCCGACACCCCTGATCTAAACCCATCATCGTTGAACCCACGCGTAACTGGCTGTTCACCGTAGGTTCACATAGAAATCGGTAGATTGAGCCGGCGTTTTCGCAGTAATGAGTGACAAGGATGAAAAAGCTTATTGCCATTGCCTGTCTACTTGCCTTTCTCCACCCCGGAGAGGGACAGGCTGCTGCACGTGAGTTGACGCAATCCGAGTTGCGCAAGGCGACAACCTCAGGCAGTGCCATTCGTTTGAAAAAAGTAATCAAAGGCGTTGAAAAGGCTTTTGGTGGAACGCCAGTTGACGCGCGAGCCTTTCAGGCTGACAGGCTATATTACCGTATTCTCGTCAAGAAACCGGATGGTAAAATCGTCAGTGTCATCGTCAACGCTCAGACGGGTGTTGTTGTGTCCAACCGATCCGTTGTTGGCCGCCAGATTTCTGAAGCTGCCCGCGCTGCGCCGGGTAAATCCGGCAAGGGCGCTTCGCAGGGGAAATCTGCAAACAAAGGCAACAGCGGCGGTAACTCCGGTGGCAATGGTGGTGGTAATTCCGGTGGTAACGGTGGCGGTAATTCCGGTGGTAACGGTGGCGGTAATTCCGGTGGCAACGGCGGCGGTAACTCCGGTGGTAATGGCGGAGGTAACGGCGGGGGCAAAAAGTAATGGTTATACTTCCATTTGCTCGCCTATAGTCCTTAAGTATGAGAGTATTGCTGGCAGAAGACGAACCGCACCTCTGCGAACAGATCAAAAAACTCCTGAACGCAGAAGGCCGCGTTGTGGATGTCGCCAATAGTGGGCTCGACGCCCTGCATCTGGGTGCGACCGAACCATATGACATGATCATCCTTGACCTCGGCCTTCCAGAGCGCGACGGCATTTCGATTCTGCGCGAATGGCGCAACGAGGGTGTCAAAACACCGGTGCTGATTCTGACTGCCCGCGATGGCTGGAGCGAAAGGGTCGACGGCCTGGATGCGGGCGCAGATGACTATATGACCAAACCGTTCCACATGCCCGAACTGGCCGCGCGTGTTCGCGCCATCCTGCGACGGCAAAGTGGACAGCTAAATCCCGTGATTGAAATGGGAAACGTCATTCTGGATACCCGTAACGGCCGGGTGACAGCCGATGGCGTGCCGGTTGACCTGACTGCTCAAGAAATCGCGGTGCTGACTTATCTGGCGCATAATTCTGGTCGGATGATTTCACGATCAGAACTTTCAGAGCATATCTATGAATACGATGGAGACCGGGATTCGAACACTATCGCCGTATTTGTTACCCGTCTGCGCAAGAAGCTTGGCACTGACCTGATCACAACGGTTCGGGGTCGTGGATATATGATCGATTCGGCCTGATGTTATCGCTGCGACAACGGGCATTGCTGGGGGGAATTGCATCTGGGGCAGTGTCTGTGGGCGTAGGCACACTGGCGGTTTTCTCATACATTGATGCACGGGTGTCCAACCGGTTCGACTCTGCGCTGCTGGATCGTCACACACAGCTGGTTGTCGGGCTGAATGTCACAACCGAAAACCCGGATGCCCTACGGGATCTGATATTTGACCCGGCTTATGGCACCCCCTATTCCGGACGGTACTGGCAGGTCAGCAGCGCCGACGGTGTGGTCTTCACCTCTCGCTCGCTGTTTGATGAGGTCATCGCGGAACCCCCCGGCATTCCCGATATCCCCACACTCTGGGACACAAGCGGCCCGGAGAATGAAGTGCTGCGCAGCGCTTATCAGAAGATCACTTATGAAGATGGCACGGTATGGGGCGTCAGCGTCGCCGAAAGTCAGGCTCAACTCGTGGCCGAGCGGCGCGCGGCGCAGAAAAGCCTGCTGCCGGTGTTTGGCCTAGTTGGCCTGATCGGTTTAGCCGGCTCGTTGTTTCTGATTTCAGTTGTTCTGGGACCATTGCGAAAGCTGCGTACGGATGTGGCCCATCGCTGGGATCGGGACGAAGACCTTAGGCCAACAGATTACCCCGAAGAGGTCTCGCCATTGGTCGAGGACCTGAACCAGCTGCTGCGTCGGAACCGCGAGATCGTCTCGGGTTCGCGCCGCCAGGCCGCAGATCTGGCACACGCATTGAAAACTCCTACAGCCATATTGCGCAATGAACTTGTGACATTGTCCGACGCCGGAGCGGTGACAGATACCGCACAAGAGGCGCTGGACAGGATCGATGCTCAACTTGGTCGATCTCTGGCCAGGCTGCGGGCTTTGAACGCTGCGGACCTGACCCATTCGCGGACCGATCTGTCTAACTCCATCAAGCGCCTGGCGCGGCTGTTCTCGGCCATGGCGGACCGCGAAGGCAAATCGCTGCAGATTGATGGCGATCCGGGTCTTTGGGTGCGCATGGATACGCAGGACATCGAAGAGATTTTGGGCAACCTTCTGGACAACGCAGTCAAATGGTGTCGAAGCGCGGTACGGCTGACCGCGAAACGTAAGCAGAAATGCATCGAAATCAGTATCGAGGATGACGGACCCGGAATTCCGGAAGACGCCCACCGCGAAGCCTTGCGATCCGGCGGACGACTGGACACCTCGGTCGTTGGCAGCGGGCTTGGGCTGGCGATCGCGGTCGACTTACTGAAAGCCTACGATGCCAGACTAGATCTGGACCGCTCTGAATCGCTGGGTGGGTTGGTGTGTCGGATAGTGATCCCGACCTGAAGTCGCCCGGAATCTGATCTGCAAAGTGTCGTTTGAACAATTCGCAACTTTAACTACCAATGGGCCCGAACCTGTCGTCTGACGATCTCAGTAGGTCATCGGGTTGGTTCAGACCGCACAAAGTCGGCCTAATGGACGAAGCAGGCGTTCGACTGGGTTCACATTTTCAGAAAAATGAAGGCGCTTTTTTTCTGCGCATTGGATCGGGCGATCAAAAGTTACAGCCAAAATACTTCTGTGAAGGTAAACCGATAGGAAGAACTGCCGAAGACAATGTACTCAGTCAAAAAGCCAAATTGCTTAAGTGAGGGACTCTGTGACTTCTGAGAACGCCTTAATTTATCTGTCTGACGACGACCTCGGGGGTTTAGGCATCCAACCTTCGGAAGTTGCCGATGCCATCGAGGCTGCTTTAATAGCCAAGGCAGACGGAAAGCTTCACACTTCTCCCAAGACAGTCATTTTGCCCGGCGATGGGCGCTACGCAATGTCTACATTGGCAATGGGAGATGATGGATTCATCGTGACCAAGCAGGTTACAGTGTGTCCGGAAAATCCGGCGAGGGGTTATCCCGCGATAAACGGTGCCATCATGGTTATGGATGCGCAAACCGGACTGCTTCGCGCGGTCTTGGGAGCGAATTGGATTACGGCAAACAGAACTGCGGCTCTGTCAGTGGTGGCAGCGCGTCGGCTTGCTGACCCTCATGCCGAGACAGTGGCTTTTGTGGGCGCGGGCGTGCAGGCTCACTCCCATCTAGCTGCGTTTTCAGAACTGTTTCCCTTGAAACGAATCCGCGTGTTCGGGCGAGGTAAAGAGAATGCCGACAAGCTTTGTCGTTATGCTAGGGGCATGGGTCTCGAAGCTGAAACATGCGCCGATGCCAAGGACGCTTTGAGTGATGCCGATCTGATAGTGACATCGATAACGTTGGACTACTCCATTGAACCCTTCTTGGATGCCCGATGGCTGAAGCCGACTGCCTTCGCCACCATAACTGATGCGTGCATCCCGTGGGTGCCGGCGCACATGATTGGTTTCAAAACGGTAATTGTCGACGACCGTTTGCAGGAGCTGGAAAGCGACAAGCCGATGTTGCCATACGAGCAAATTGCTGGCGACTTGACGGAATTGGTCGCTGGCAAAGTCGACGTCCGAGCACGCAATAAACCGGCGGCTTTTGCTTTCAGAGGGATTTCATTGGGGGATTATGCTGCTTCGGTCCTCGCAGTTCGCCGGTTCACCGAAAAACCCGTGAAGTGAGCCCAAAGACATGAACACCCACTTTGTAATTAGATACCGGAATGGTCGCTTTGGGCGCAGATACGCCATTCTCTGCGATCAGTTCAATTAGTTGGTCGCAGCCCAAAGCGGGCATTTGCCACTGAGCTTTGCAAATTCAACTGCGCGGGACGGGAGTTACTATTGGTGCTGAAGGTTTGAACGCACGCTCCGAGCGCTTCGCCACGGCAAGAATGTAAGAAAGAAATTGACCGTGAAAAGCAAGGCGGCTGAAACAGCACTCTTTAAGGAAGCAGGCGCCACCGCACACTTTCGGGCAAAACAGGTTTAACCCAAGGTGTTGCCGGTGATGAAGGTGTACGAACTTTCGACCAGATCGATGACGACTTCCAACTCTTCTGGTGTGGTCGGTGTGTATATCATGACAAAGCCGCTCCATCCGGGGCGTTGATCGGCCCAAGGGTGAGCTACGGCCCAGCCAGCCTCAATTGCTTTTCGCGCCAATGCTGGGTCGAGCGAAGCGTGCAAACTGCCGTCAGGATGCAAATGCGCAAACTCAAACCCACCGACGATAGAGCTCGGTCGAGACAACAACATGTCGGGATCAAGCTGAAAGCCAATCGCGCCAGGTAGTGATATGCGTGTGGGGCCAAGTGTGACCCCTGGGAATTGCGCAACTCGCTCCTGCAATAGCTGGGCCAAATCGGCATCAATTTCGACACCAATCTGAGTATGCGGTACGCCGCTTGTTGTTTCCGGACGGGGCGAGGTGCGCTCCGGGAACGCGTACTCTTGCGCATATGCCAAAGGGCTCGTGACTGCCGCTACTGCGACAACAGCAAATATTTTCGGGAAAATATCCATATTGTTGGCAACCCCGTCAAAAGTTAAGAAAGAGCACTCCGAGCAGTTTCAGCGCACTTGCACACATCATTCAGCCTTTAACGCTTCGATATTGATCAAGAGCTCTATTTCGTCGCTCACCGCTGGTGCAAAGGCCCCAAGTCCGAATTCAGACCGCACGATAGTCGCCGTGGCTGCCAGCCCCAAGGTCGGCGTGCCCTCCTTTTCGCCAAAAGGGTATGGTGCCGACTTGTTAAGCGTTGTTTCCAGAACAACAGGTTTGGTGACGCCATTCATGGTCAGGTCGCCAGAAATATTCGCGGAATTGTCCCCGGTCACTTCAATGCTGGTTGAGGCGAATGTGACCACGTCACCGTCACTCGCGCTAAAAAAGTCATCGGACATGAAGTGTTGCAAACGGGCATCCCAGCCCGTGATCATGGATTTTACAGGTATAGACACTGTGACAGATGATGCAGACGGATCATCTTCGTCGAACTCAATCTCACCGTTAAAACCTGAGAACATTCCATATGTTTCTGAGAACCCGATGTGGTTGTAGCTGAACAATACCTGGCTGTGTCCAGGATCCAGCTCGTAGGTGCCACTCTCGGACAATGCGGTTGTCGCGCCCATCGATAAGAGTACCGCCAGCGGGGTTGCTGCCACTTTGAACATTGATACGCTCCCATTTTGACAAGACGTGTTTGTGGAATTGGGTATTGGGATTTAGGTGTTGGTCGACCATACTTTTAGGACAAAGTGTTCTATTGTGCAACAAATTGTTCTATAGGAGGGGTGATTGAAAGAAGATCCTAGGCTGATCGCCACACGACAGACCGCGCTTGATGCTGCGCAAAAGATACTAATGGATGAGGGCGTGCTGCACGTAACTCATGGCGCAGTTTCAAAGGCAACGGGCATTTCGCGCAGCACACTTTACAGGCACTGGCCAGATGCGCGCAGTCTGCGTGATGCTGCATTCCGGCGCATCGCAACACCGCCGAACATACCACCCAAAACCGATGGCCCGCTGCGATCTGACCTGCGCTGGTTACTCGGAATACTGATGGGAGCTTTGAATGACACACCGTGGGGCCAAATCGCGCCTCAGGTGGTCGCTGCTGCGTCCACCGACGAAGAAGCGCGGTTGGTGATCACTGAATTCATGAAACACAGGTTTGCAAGTGTTGAAGCAGTATTTACAGCCGCAATAGACCGCGGTGAGATCGCCGCGGATGTTCCGGTTGACCAACTCATAGAACTAGCAGTCGCAGCACCTTATTTCCGCAAACTCATACGTCACGAGGCACTGGACGAAGATTGGTTGGATCAACATGTTGATCTGCTTTGCAGTGTAGCGAAAACCAATTCGGGACATTGAACATCGCCTGAATTTGCAGACAAAGCGACCAAGAAGCCTAACGATCTCCAAGATCGCGGTGGGGCTACGTTCGCTGCGTGACATCAGCACGTCGCATGGTCAAAACGAACCGCTACTCACAACGTTGATGTCTGTACCCTGATTTGTCGCTGCCGCTCATTCCTATTGCAACATGAACACCTTGGGCTCAGTGTTGCCATTCTCCGCAGCAAGCATGATAGGCCGCTAGCAGCCCAAAGCGGACCTTCAAGACAGGAATTTGCAGTTTCGTTGATGCGAGCCTACCCGCCGTTCGCTACTCTCGCATAAAAAGCATTCACAGTCTCGGTTAGCGGCCATTCAACAACGCTTGCCATGAATTGACTTTTGGTGCGAAGGAAGCTTTCGCTTGGATCTATGTTAGGCTCAGGATGCATTGATTTTCGCTGCGCTGCGTGATTCACAGCTCCAAATATGGAGCGATGACATGAGCGACCTTTATTGGCTGACAGACGAGCATATGGCCAAGCTTTCCCCTTTCTTCCCGAAGTCGCACGGCAGGCCACGGGTCGATGATAGAAGGGTGCTAAGCGGGATTATCTTCATCAATCGCAATGGGTTGCGTTGGCGAGATGTGCCCTGGGAATCCGGACCTAAAAAGACGCTCTACAGCCGGTGGAAGCGTTGGAGCGAGAAAGGCATCTTCGCACGGATGATGGCTGGTCTGGCTGCCGAGCATGGTGAAAAGAAGATGTTCATGATCGACGCCACATATCTAAAAGCCCATCGCACGGCGTCCAGCTTGGGCATCAAAAAGGGGGGCATGGCCGCCTGATTGGCAGAACCAAGGCGGCATGAATACCAAGCTGCATGCTATTTGTGATAGCTAAGGTCGCCCGCTCAACCTGTTTGTTGCTGCCGGGCAAGTCAGCGATTACATCGATGCTCGGGCTCTGCTCAGCAGCATATTAAACGTGGATTGGCTGCTCGGGGATCGCGGCTATGACGCCGACTGGTTCCGTGAAGCGCTAAAAGACAAAAGGATACGCGCCTGCATCCCAGGCCGTATGCAACGCAAGACACCGGTCAAATACGATAAGCGAAAGTACAACGTCGCAACCGGATCGAGATCATGTTCGGCAGGCTCAAGGATTGGAGGCGCGTGGCGACACGCTATGACCGTAGTCCCAAGGTCTTCCTCTCAGCCTTCGCACTCGAGGCAACCGTTATGTACTGGTTATGAATCCTGACCCTAAGTAGAATTGGTCAAGTTGAGAACACTGTCGGTTTCAGCGCCAAGCCTTGTTGCAACTAACTTCATTGAGCCGCCTGGCGCTCTTTTTCCGGCCAGAATTCATCTACCACGACATATGCGATGATTACAAAGAAGGCGGCGCTGGCAACTTGCAAAACTCGAATGATGCTCTTGACGTCAGCCTCGTCTGAAAACGGTGCAACCGACCCGCCGTATACAATCAGAGCCGTTGTAATAGCAGAGCCGGCAGCGGCGGCGAGCGGGGCTTGAGATTTACCGAGTGCTCCGAGTGTCAGGCAAAAGAAAAAACACAGCAGAATGGGCGTTAGAATAACCGGAGCTATTACGTTTATCTCATAGCAAATGATGGATACTGCCGCCCCAAGAAGGTTTGCCGTCAGCATTGCTTTTGCAACTGTTTTGCCTGCAGCGGGCATTGCCGCAAGTTGCTGGCTCAGCAGGGCGACAAAAAACAAAACAAGTAGTGCAGATGCGCCGGAAACAAAAAACGCCAAGGCAAACGGCACTGTTACAAGCGACATCCTGACTATTCGGCGATGTGGGTCGAAGTTCGGCGACGATGCGGCCTTCTTCTGGGCCGCTGTTTGAGGTTCGGCAGGGATCAGCGCGAACATTAGCGTCGATACGAAGCCCGCAAACAGCAGATTCAAAGGTATCCAATACACAAGCACCAAGGCCAGATCCTGGGATTGCAGAACCAAGTTTGGGATCATCAATGCCCCCATGAGAGCTATGACACCGGGTAATACTCCGGCGCCGGAAACTGACCACATGAAAGACAGGATTATTCCAATCGCCACCAGCATCAGAAATACAAGCGGATATGGTGAGAAGACTGACGACACCAGAAACGAAATGAACATCAATCCAATCGAAAAAACAAACAGCTTAGTAAATGCTGCCAGAGGCAATGCGGCGGGCGCCTGCAAAAACAGTGCGGCGAACACCGCCCCAACGACGGCAAGCGGCCACCCAAGAAATAGGCCCAATGAAAAGACGCCGGTAACACCTAGCGCAAGCCGGGTGACAGAGCGTTGGTCCTCAGTACGCATAGGACAGAATTGAAACCACGTGAATGTAGGTACGTCCCACGAGGTTCAGCAACGAGTTGTCGCTTAGGTACATGATCACATCGGCTTGCCCATTCAACTGAAAGCGAAGGTCGTCTTCGGTGCTTCCGGCTTCATAGCCGGGTAAAACGATCCTGACTGGGAATCTCTCAGGCTCTCGTAAAAAACCTTTGGTGCTTGGCGGGCTCGCTAATTGCCCGGGCACATCGCCGCCACTTAGGGAAACAGCTGCACTAAAGCTCTCAATGACGCCCGGAATAACCTGACCTGGATGCATGTCCAACACTACATCAACCGGAGACCCTATCGAGGCTCTTCCTAGGTTGTTCTCGGAAAAATACGCCTCAATCCAGACGTCAGTTGCGTCCAGAAACGTCAACAGATCCTGACCGGATCGCGCATATGTTCCGGGGGCTATCAGCAAATTAGAGATGACACCTGTCGCCGGAGCGCGCAACTCAGTCCACTCAAGGTTAAGCTCTGCATCCGCCAAGGCGGCCAACGCGCGCTGGATTTTCGGGTTTTCGATTCCGTCGTCACCAAGTCTCTGTTTTGCTTTTTCCAGATCTGCTTTTGCGTTCTCATAGTTTGCCTCGGACTCTGCCAGTTGCCCTCGCGCATCATCGGCCTTTGAGACGGCAATCAACCCTTTCTTTTCGAGCGCAAATACGCGTTCTGTTTGAATGCGCATCGTATCCAGATCGCTCTGCGCCCTTGCCAGTTTGGCCTGTGCCGCTCTTACTTCTGCCGAAGATGCGCCGACTTCTTGAGTGGCTGCTTCGAGATCAGCTTCCGCCTTGTCGCGCTGAATCTCGTAGGGTCGCGCATCGATCCGGACAAGGACATCTCCGGCCGAGACAATCTGACCATTTTCGACCAATACTTCAGTCACGGTGCCAGTCACCTGAGGGACGATCTGAGTCGCCACGGCTTTTACTCTGGCGTTCCCGGTAAATGGCGTTTTCCGATCAGCGACCAAATACCAGACAAGGAAAATCAGAATGACAGCCAGGGTTGTCCATATCGTTTTCCTCATTTCGTCGTACCATCAGCAACGCCCTCGGCTTCGGGCGAGGTATCAATCCAAACCTTGAACAGCTCATAGAAGACAGCGAAGAGAACCGGTCCCATAAAGACGCCGATCAAACCGTACGCCATCATACCTCCGAGAACACCGATGAGGATGACCAACATAGGAGTCTCGAGGCCTTTTGAGATGAACACGGGTCTTAGGAAACTGTCCATTATAGTGACGGGAACAGCCAGTATGGTGAAGATCAAAGCAGTTCCGCCGGACATGGAGCTCCATGCGTAGATGATTACTGGTATAAGAACCAATCCGGGCCCGATTTGGATAATCGAGAGTATCAGGCAGATGAATGCCAATGTGGCGGCCGAAGAAATCCCAAACACAGCCAAAAGTATCCAAACGCAGACCGCCTGAATGGCAGCTACGCCAATCACGCCTTTTGTAACGTTCCGAATAGTTGCGCCTGCCAGTGTTACGAATTCTCCACCGCGCGGAGCGAAAACACGGTTGGCAAAGCGCTGAAGACCCTGGACCATATTTGGCCCGGGGCTGAACAACGCCCCCATAATCAATACGGACAGAGCTAAGCCAAGAAGCCCGATGCCGATGCCCAACACCTTTCCAAACAGCGACTTGGTGATCTCAAGGATTTGCGCGCCATATTTCGTAAGCGCGCCGTCAAGATTGCGTTCAAACATCCCCCAGACATCGGAAATTTTGTCTCCAACCAATGGCAATTCCTTGAGGCCCTCGGGAGCAGGGGGGACTTTCAGCTCACCCTTGTCTGCTTGTTCCGCGAATTCAGCCCCTAGTTCTGCAGCACCAGACACCGCAGTTGCGACTGGCCCCAGGGTCAAAACAAGGCCCAACAAAACCAAGATCGTCGTTGCAAGCTTTTTCCGACCTCCCAGCTTGGACTGCAGCCAATCAAATGCCGGGTAAAGCGCCACACAGAGGATAGTTGCCCAGATAACCACGCTTGCAAGCGGGGCCACCATGACCAAAGCGCTGTAGAGAAATAGTCCGAGAAAGAGCAATCGTATCGCTAGATCGACAATCTTTGCGTCCTGTGTCTTTTCCATTCCATCCCTCCATATGTTTTTTTGAATGTTATACTCAAAAAACATAATATGTATATATTTTTAGTTTTAGTGATCATCTATCAGCTTGAAGACGCAAATGAATCCAGGCCGCGGCTTGAGATGCAGAGACGGGCCAATGCCTGTGCAGGAACTCGGTTTGGCTCATTTGAGTGCAGTCTATTAGTCCGCTTTTTTGTCGTCTTGGGACAAGATTGTATCTGCCACTGTGGTCGCAGCGGTAACGAAGACACCGAGGCCCACGATGATGTAAATCATTGTGAAGATCTTCCCTGCCGCGGTTTCAGGTGAGAAGTCACCAAACCCTACGGTCGAAATTGTCACTACAGAAAAGTAGATTGAGTCGAGCCAACTCCAACCCTCGACAAAGTGGTAAAAGACCGAGGCCCAAAAAATCATTCCTACCGTGAAGGCAAGAATGCCTTTCACTCTACCGTCTTTGAAAGCGACGCCTATCCCACGTGTTATTCTAGTTAGTGAGTTCATCCTGTCCTCGTCGTTTGAAGAATTCACATATAACAGTAATTAGATAAATGTGGGAAATCGAAGAAATCTAGCTGCCAATAGCTTGGGGATGCGTCGAGCCGCTGAAATCGCAACCCCTGCAACGTGTCCAGTTCTGGTCGGTCAAACTCGCTTCAAGCCAGCTGATTGGAAGCTGGGTCAGCGGTACAAAAGTTATTTTGTCATCTACCCGTGATTTAGCTGTCCGACCAAATCAGCGAGAGTTATCAGCTGTACGGTCAAGATCATTCAGAGGTCGGGAAATTTACCGACCATATAATCCATTAACCTAACAAATAAATGGTTTAGGTTGCCCAAGGTATGAATCGGAACATTAGGAGAAAAGCGTGCGGTACGTTGCAAAAGGTGTATTTGTTTGTTGCGCTGTCGCGTTTGTGGCTGTGTTAGCAGCTTGGCTTTTCCTGTCTTCTACGTTGTTTTCTTCTGTAAGGACCACCTTCGTTGAAAACCTGATCTCCAAGAAACTTGGTCAGGACGTCATCATAGAGGATGAAGTGCGTCTAGGCCTTGGCCGGCACTTGCAGGTGTCAGCGGCGGGGCTGGTACTACCCGGTTCGCGGAGAGCGAACGAGAATCTGGCAGCAATCGACGAAATAGAGTTCGAAATTTCCACGCGCGACCTCTGGAACAGTAATCTATCGCTGAGCAACCTTTCTCTCTCGGGCGTTCACCTGAACCTGATCACAGGCAAAGACGGCGTCGGAAACTGGCAGTCCCTTTCCCAATCAGATGTAGAAGCCGGGCAAGCTGCTAAGTCTCCTAAAATGCCTTTGGCTGGAGTTCTAACGGACCATAAAATTGACCTGACCGATATCACCGTTTTCTACCGAAATGATCTAAACGGGCTTGAGCTGGATCTGAAGCTTTCTGAGCTGCTTCTAAAACGCGATACGGAAACCGACGTTGCGACCTCAGTTGGGGCCGGTTCGCTAAACGGAGAGAGGTTTGATCTGAACGCGACATTCCCTGCGGAAGACCCGTTTCAGGTAGCGGTGAACTTCGAACAGATTTCGATTACCGCAGAGGAATCCCCCATAGAAGACGGGTTGCAAGTGAAGACGACCCTAGAGGTTGTAGAACTTGGCCAGCTTCTCGATATCCTGAAGATTGACCGTGTCCTGGAAGGTTCAGGAAGTATTGGTGCAACATTCAAATCGGTCGACGGTGTAGCACGAATTGACGACCTATCTGTATTGGCTGAATTGGAAGGCGGACAAAGCCTTTCGTTGACGGGGCAGATCGGGGAATTGGGAAATCCGGAAGACGTATCGCTGACAACCCGCATTCGGTTGTACCCTGAAGATGCTGAACCGGGCACAGCCGCATCGCGGTATGATCTTAAACTTATCGCGGTCGACATGGTTATCGACAGCGTCCCCGGGCAGATTCCGCAGCGGCAAATGGTCATTAAGACCAACGGATTCACATTAGACACGTCTGGAGAGGGTCCGCCTCCGATCAAGTTCTCCGAACTTTCCAGAACACCAGAAGGCGCCTTAAGGGTCGGAAGCATCAACTTGAGAATTGGGAACCCGGCTGATCCGTTTATCATTTTGGACGGTTCGGTCGATGACGCGCTGCAGTTACAAGGAATATCAGCTGAAGGTCTAATGGATATTCCGGCAAGCAGTTTGATCTCACCAGAACTGTTAGGACCGGACGACCAACTCGGCAGATTTTCCGGCGACTTTCATTTGAATGGCGACATCAATCAGCTATCGCTGACGAATTTGGATGGCAGGACAAGCGAAACGGAAGTCTGGAACCTCGAAGTACATGGCACTGTCAAGAATGTACTCAAATTCGAGGACCTGGATTTGGCAATTGATGTTGAAGTCCCATCAGGTGCAGACCTTTTGGAGGCACTATCGCTTGATCGCGTGGAAACCGGACGGGCTCGCCTTGAGATTGACCTCGCTAGCGAAGGCACCGATTGGAACGCGAGTGCCAATGTCGAGGTTGCTGAATCTGTCCTGGAAATTGTCGCCGATCTTGATGATGCAACAAGTGATCCTGTGCTGAAAGGTTCCATAGAGAGTGACCTGATAAAGATAGATCATATTCGAACTATCATTCAGGCCGCCGCACAGTTGCGGAAGCTAGGCGGTACGGGGCCCGACGAGGAAGACGTCAATCAAGAAGCAGATGACACTGACCCTTTGAGAAATGTTACGCTTAAACCAATTGGGCGTTCAGTTCTCTTGTCCGGTATGGATATGGATGTCGACATTGACCTTCGGCACATAGAGGGCGCCAAAGGCATTAGCAGTTTGCAGAGCGAACTGACGCTTAACAAAAATGAGCTTAAGGCCGGACCTTTGAAATTTGAATACGGTGGCGCTCATTTCGACGTCAGCGGGCAAATGGATCTATCGAACGACGCGCACCTGCTCACGTTGACCGGCAAGGCAGGCGGCTGGCAGCTGGATGATATTCTTCACGGTCTGAACTTCAAAAAAGGTGCAAGCGGTACGATCTATGCAGATTTTTCGGTGTCAGGAGGAACCGATTCACCCAAGCACTTTGCCAACAGCATGAACGGCAACGCCACAGTTTCATTGCGTGATGGCTCGATCGAGACCCAGCTTTTGGATTTGGCGGGGCTGGGTGTGCTACCTTGGGTGTTTACCAAAGAAAAACAAAAGGTTGCTCCGATCGTGTGCTTGCGCGCGCCGATTAGTATCTCCAATGGAAGTATTTCGACGAAACAAACCACCTTGGAAACGGATCATGTCCAAGTTGTCGTTTTTGGCGGGGTCGATGTGGCTGGCAAGGTCTTGGATTTAGATCTACAGCCCCGCAAGATTGGCGAACCTCTTTCGAAAAGCCCCTGGCCAGTGACTCTAAAAGGCCCGCTAGCTAAGCCGAAAATCAAGGTCAAGGACGGCCCGAAGCGACTGAAACGATCAGATGGTGCAGACAAAATGCCTGCCAAAAGAAAACTCTGCGTCCCGGATATTTTGCAACTGCAGTAGTAGTAGTGGAGGCAGTTGGTTCAGGAATAAATCTAGAATTAAAGAAAGATTGCAGTGCTCCCGAAAAGGGATTTCCGTTTTGAGCCCAAAGCAGTTGTTACAAAGTTGGCTTTGAGCAAAGGACTTCATCTGGAACTCAGTCCAGCGTGTTCTTGTAGACTTTGCCGTCTTTCATGATCAAATCGAAATTCTCATGCGGGTCTGCGATCAGGTCGATATCTTGCAGCGGATTGCCGTCCACAAGGATTAAGTCGGCATAAGCGCCCTTTGCGATTACACCCAAATCGCCTTGTTGATAGGGGTGGCGCGGGCCTGAGAGTTTGAGCAGTTCAGCATTGGTTGAAGTCGCCATTTTCAGCACCTCGTATGGCGTGTACCAGCGCTGCAACTTGGCAAGGAACGCGCCTTGACGTTCGGCCAGTTTGGGATCGAACAGGATGTCGGTGCCGAAAGCGACTTTCACGCCAACTTCTTTCGCCGTTTTGTAGGTGAAATCTGTACCGTTGGTGACGTCGATCCATTTCTGCTGGCTAACAGGGTCGTCGAAAGAAAAGCCATCCTCGTCATCCAGAAGAGGCTGCACTGACAACCACACGTCGTTGTCGCGCATCAGTTCCATCGTTTCGCGGCTCATCAAGAAGCCATGCTCGATGGACTTAACGCCAGCGGCAACGGCTATCTCCACTGCCTCGTCCGTGAAGACATGAGATGCAACATAGGTGTTGTAGGTGTCAGCCACCTCTACGAATGCCTCGATTTCGGCCTTGGTGTATTGGCGTACATCCAGAGGGTCATAGGTAGATGACACCCCGCCGCCGGTGGAAATCTTAAGCTGGGTCGCGCCCATGCGCATGATTTCACGCGCGCGTTTGACCACTTCCGGAACACCATCAGCCTGCGCCATCAAACCAACGCTGTACCAGTACCATTGCGAATCCGCGCCGTTCGTCGGAACCGCTTGGTAGGGGCGATAGTCAAAGTGGCCGCCGGTTTGTGTCACGGGCGGGCCGGACGGCAGGATACGAGGGCCTTCGATCTCGCCTGCGTCAATCATCCGTTTTATGGCAAATGAATTGCCGCCAACGTCGCGCACCGTTGTAAAGCCGCGCATTAACGTGCCTTCGGACCCGATGGCACCCCGCACCGCGACTTCAAGAATATCGCCGGTCACAACCACGCTCTGCGGATTGCAGCAATAAAGCGTGTGCCAGTGTACGTCGATCAGGCCAGGCATCAACGTGCGCCCGCCGCCGTCGATGACGATACCATTGGCGACGGTGAGGGGTTCTGAGGACACATCTGTGATCAGATTGTCGGTTACAACGACATTGGCATTTGTAATCAATTCCTCATTCACACCATCAAACACGTTGACGTTTGTGAACAGTATCGGTCCCCCATCCTGGGAGAGCGCTTGCGAACTGGTTATTGCAAGAGCAATCGACGAAACCGCGGCAAGTTTGGGAAAATGCACTCGAAATTCCTCAGAAAATTCTGTCGGAGAAACCATCCCAGCGGAAGCAAGATTTTTCAAGCATTACCTCGCTTTTCTCCAAGGTCGGCTTTGTCCCGCTCAGCAGACGTTCAACGAGTTTAGAGAAACGTCTGCCTTGAGCCCAAAGCGGAATTGCTTTGCCACGAACATTGGCATCTAAAGAAACGCAAGTAGCTAACTCCGCGGATATAAAGGTGACCGTTTGCTGAATGCGCGACAGGTATTTGAGCATTACCTTTTTAGTTGTGCGTGTATGCCTGTACCTGTGCTTTCTATTCATTAAGGCTTTTCAAAATCTGACGAATGGGCTGACAGAAGCAACCCACCGAGCTAACTTCATTGCAAAGAGGAGGGGTGAATGGGAAGACGTCTCACGACGGTATTGGCCGCCGACATTGTGGGCTATTCCGCGCTGATGGATCAGGACCGTACTGGCACAGTCGCTGCATTAAAGACCTTCCGCGAGGACACGTTTCTCCCGATCGTGGAAGATACCAATGGTTCACTGATCAAAAGCATGGGCGACGGCTGGATCGTCGAGTTTCAATCACCATCTGAAGCAGCAGCTTGCGCGATCGCAGTTCAGTCCGCCCACAAACCTGACCACATCAAACTGCGCATCGGGGTTCACACAGGGGAAGTGGTAACCGATGGCGATGACATTTTCGGCGACGGCATCAATGTTGCGGCGCGTCTGGAGGCTCTCGCGAAGCCGGGACAAGTGCTCTTTTCGGATACGTCACATAACAGCCTTGACCGTAACGATGCGGGATTATTCGACGGCGGAGAGCAAACCGAACTGAAAAACATCACGCGCCATGTTGGAATCTGGTGTTGGCCAAAGGGTACGAAAGCCAATCTCGCGATCAAAGCGGATGTGAGGCCGGGAATCGCTGTGCTCCCATTCGACAATATGTCGGGTGATCCGGAGCAGGAATTCTTTGCCGATGGCATCACGGAAGACATCATAACTGAGCTATCGCGGTTTCGTTGGTTGATGGTCGTCGCACGAAACTCTTCTTTTACTTATAAGGGGAAAAGCACGGACATCCGCGACGTGGGCCGCGACCTAGGGGTTCGGTATGTACTGGAAGGCTCCGTTCGGCGTTCCGGGCAGCGCGTCCGCATCACGGGACAGCTCATAGATACCGAAAATGGCAGCCATTTGTGGGCGGACCGCTTTGACGGTGTGCTCGACGACATCTTTGATCTTCAAGATCAAGTCACCGAAGACGTAGTTACAGCTATTGAACCATCGGTGCGGCACGCTGAAACAAATCGTGCGCGTGCAAAGCCCACCAAGGACTTACAGGCATACGAGCTCTACCTCCGAGCATTATCACATTTCCACTTGCTGACTGACCAAGACAACATAGAGGCAATACGACTAACAAAACTGGCTTTGGATCGAGATCCGGAATACGCCTCCGCAGCGGGCTTGCTAGCATGGCTTCATATCCAACGTCTTGTGCAAGGTTTGGAGCCTGTAGATCAGGGACCCAAGTCAGCTGTCGCGGCCGCAGAGCAGGTGCTGCGGAGCGATCGCGCGGACGGCATTGCAAAGGCTTATGCCGCACATTCGATCTCTATGCTGGCACAGGACCTGTCCCGCGCGCGGACAGCCTTTAAGGAAGCATTGTCGGAAAATCCCAACGCGGCGACGGTCCACATGCTCGCCGCTGCAAATCTTTATTTGCTGAATCGCCCTGACAAGGCGCTGGAACATGCAGTCCGGTCTGTCGAACTCAGCCCGGGTGATCCATTGCGGCACGCCGCTTTCATGGGACAGGGTGCCGCCTTGTTTCACTTGGGACGTTATGAGGAAGCCGCGCAGGCCTGTCGCGAAGCCTTGTCTGTGCGTGCAACCTTCCTGATGAGCCACCTGATGCTGATTGCCTCGCTCGCTGAGCTCGATGACATAGATGCGGCAAAAACAGCGGCTGTCAAATTGAACGAAATCGCTCCGAATGCGGCTTCGATAACCGAGACAACACGTTTACCATTATTCTCTATTCCAACCTGCGCTGATCGCTGGCGCAGCGGGTGGAAAAAAGCAGGGTTGCAAGTGTGAAGGCAAACGGCACCCCCCCCCGGTTCCGACAACCATGCATTCGGTAAAGGATATTTCGCCTTTGTCTTGAAAATCAGTCGCTGACCAAAACTCTGCCTGGCTGGCCCTCCTCATGGACACGGAACACCAAAATGGTTGCCCCTTCGTCCCCTGAGCGAGCGGTGTGCACTTTTTTCAACGGAACGACGCCTACGTCACCTGAAAAAGCTTCTTGTTCGCCTTCGCCGTCTAGGATGAGGGTGACGCTGCCCTGCAGAATGTAGGCAAATTCTTCACCGGGATGCCAATGCATTGGTAAAGTGAGGTTTGGTGGTAGGGCAACATGGCTCACGACAACCTCCAAGCCCTCAGTGCTTTTGAGCGACTCGGTTAGCAAGTCCTGAATAAGCGGTTTTTGCAAAGTCGCTGGATCCCGCACATCGTGCGACATAGCCGCTGCGGCACCAGTCACGACAATCAAAAAAGCAAATATGATTGGTTTCCACATCTAATCCCCTCCTACTTTTAGAAGATGATGGCATTGGGACCTTTTCGAAATCAATGCTGGTGTGCACGCAGTTAACTGCGGCGTTCCAAATTGTTGTGTCAAAGGCTGTTCCAGGGTCCGCAAAGTTCGCGGAGCGCTTCTTAGTGGACGGTGCGGCGAGTGGCGGCTTAGCCCTGCAGACCGTGAGTAACCGTTCTACAGGATTTCGCACGCTCGACGAAAGGCAGCTAAACACACACTATTCAGCACTTCGCCGTGGTGACGGCGGAGTGCTCTTTCCACTATCTCTCAAGATTCTGCTTTGGGGTCACAACAGGCTCCGGTGCCGTTGCAGAAAGGTCCCCTGCCCCACCAATAGCTGATCATGCGGACGGCCCAAATCAGTCGACACGCCTTTACACGACTGAACAGATAATGACGCCAGCTATCTTTGCTTTTGCTCGCCGTTGCTTATTCATGAATGGCACGCATCTTGCATCTTTGTCTAAGCCGCACCGGCAAACCGCGCTCAAAAATCATCCCCTGCAATTCAAACCTGTCCAGGAAGCCACAGAACGATAGCAGGGAACGCAACGAGCATTGCGATCGTCGCTGCATCCGCCAGAAAGAAAGGCGTTACACCTTTAAAAACATCCTGAACGCTTAGGTCATCACGCACGCCAGCCACTACAAAGCAATTCAGCCCGATAGGTGGGGTGATCAGGCAAAACTCGGCCATTTTGACTACCAGAATGCCAAACCAGATGGCACACATCGGGCCGGACATTCCAAAGGTACTATCGGTCGCACCTACCGCTTCACCACCGTTCAACGCCATGACGGCTGGGTAAACTACGGGCAACGTCAGCAGCAGCATACCTATCGCATCCATGAACATGCCCAGTACAGCATAAGCCAGCAGGATACAGATCAGAATGAGCATTGGTGACATCTCAAGCGAGGTGATCCAGTCGGAGAACGCGCTGGGTAGTTCGGCAAAACCCAGAAAACGAACATAGACCAGCACGCCCCAGATGATGGTAAAGATCATGACGCTTAGCTTGGCCGTCTCCAGCAACGCGTCTTTAAGTTCGGACCAGCGCATGCCCTGGTAAAGCGCCATCAGAAAGACAACGAAGGCACCGATTGCGCCACCCTCGGTTGGCGTGCCCCAAGCATCGCCTCCGAATGGGTTGTAGACAAAGAAGATAATCGTCACGACGACAAACAAGATAGGCAATGCAGGCGGAAGAGACATGAAACGCTCTTTCCATGTAAAGCCTGAGACTGGGGGGCCAAAATCTTTGATCACAACAGCCATGCCAATGATCAGCAAGCCATAGATCAAAGCAGAGAACATGCCCGGAATGAAACCGGCTAAAAGCAGTTTGCCCACGTCTTGCTCCACGATGATCGCGTAGATGACCAGAATAGCCGAGGGAGGGATGAGCGACGCCAATGTGCCGCCTGCAGCGACGACACCTGCAGCAAAGCGCTTGTCGTAGCCGATCTTCAGCATCTCGGGGATGGCGATGCGGGCGAAAACGGCGGATGTGGCAACCGAGGCTCCTGAAACCGCAGCGAACCCGGCGGTCGCGAAAACGGTCGAAACCGCCAGCCCGCCAGGAACCCATGCCAGCCATCGCTTGGCGGCCTCGAACAGTGCTTTGGTCAGGCCCGCGTAGTAGGCGAGGTAGCCAATCAGGATGAAGGTCGGGATAAGGCTCAGCGCCTGGCTCGAAATCTTGGAATGCGGCACCTGCCCCGCTGTTTTGACGGCCACAGTCACAGCCTTGCCGAACCGCGCCGGGTCGTACCCAAACTTGGCCCAGAAGATCCAGATCAGGCCAACCATTCCGGCCGTTGCGGCAGCAAATGCCACACGCATACCCAGCACCACAAGAACAAGCATTCCGCCCGAGACGATCAGGCCAATATCAATGGGTTCCATCAGAATTTACCTCAGTTGTCGTGGCCCGAGACATGCTCGGCTTCCATCGCAGCCTGGGTGGCGGCATCGGGAATCAACGGGACGGCGATAGGCGGCTGGTCAGGATGGCGAATCGCACGACCGTAGGCACAGAGCTGCAGAAAGAGCCTTAGGCAAAGCACGCTGAAGGCGACGGGTGCCAACAGTTTGGCGGGCCACAGCGGGATACTGATGTCAATGGAACTGTCGCGGCTCCACAGTGGGGCACCAAAGTCGAAACTGCGCGCGAAGTGCGCCCAGCTCCCCCAGATCAGCAAGACGATCAGCGCCAGAATGACGGCGGTTGTTACGAATTCGACGATATAGAGCGTCCGGCCTTTAAGTGCACCAACGAACATGTCCATTCGGATGTGGCCGCCATCGCGCTGCGCATAAGATATCCCCATGAAGGCAATCAACGGCATGGCCTGTTCAATCCAGTCGACATACCCGGGAAGCGGCGCATTGGCGATGTTCCGACCACCGACGGAGACAACGGCCATGACCATCAGAGAGAAAACCGCAAGACCGCTGATCAAAGCCAGAAAGCTCTCCAGTTTGTAGAGATGTTGATCGAGAATGCTGAGACGGCTGTCGTCGGACAGCACCAGGGATGACCCGGCCATCGTTGTGCTCCGCTATCAGGGGAATAGGCACCCGACGCCAGCTTGGCCGACGTCGGGTGGTGAGTGGATTAGCTACCGTTGGCGATCTTGCCGGTCACGAGGTCATAGAGTTCTTGCGCCGGAAGACCGCGTTCGGTGTTTTCCGCAATCCAGGCTTCTGCTGCAGGTGCGGCGGCGGCCTCTTTGAATGCCGCGATTTCTTCATCGCTGAACGTGACCCGTTCGATGCCGCGTTGATCCAGCTCGGGGCCCCAAGCTTCCATCGTTTTGGTCTGGTATTGGGAAACGTAGTGATCCAGCGCTTCGTCTATCGACCCCAGCAGAGCTTTACGATGTTCATCGGACAGATCTTCCAGTGCCAGAGTATTCACGACGACCGGGCAGTTGACTGTTCCGGGGTTCAGGTTCGTCGTCCACCACGTACCGTTCTCAATAGTGCCAAAGGACATATGGGCGTGTGGTGCAAAGCTGACGGCTTTGACGATGCCGCTGTCCATTGCCTGACGTACTTCGGATGCGGACATCGAAGTCGGAACTGCGCCGACCGTCTCCATCGCTTTACCGATACCGCCGGTGGCGCGCACACTCAGACCTTCAAAATCGGTCAGAGATTTCGGCGCGTCACCTACCCCGACAAGGTTGTACTGCGGTAGCGGAGACGGCATCAGCAGAGTCGCGTCCCAGCGGGCCAGATCCTCGACAACGGCTGGATGTTGATAAACGGCCATCGACAGGTCAATTTCCTGTTCAAGGGATGTCACGCCCAGAAACGGCAGTTCCAAGACAGTGATCGAGGGGTTCTTGTCGCGGTGATAGCCAGCGCAGAACTGGGCCATTTCAAACGCGCCAATCGAAATCCCATCGAGGTTTTCTTTGTTCTTCGACAGGCCACCATAACTGATGTTCAGGGTAAACTCACCGTTGGTCTTTTCGTTCACCAGTTCAGCCAGCTTTTCGACATGCTCTGTGAAAGCACGACGCTTGCCCCACAGGGATACGTTCCATTCGACAGCCAGTGCTTCGGATGCAACGGTCAGCGACAAGGCGGCAATGGCCGCCCGGTTAAGGTGTTTGCGCATAGTGGCTCCTCCCAGATCATGCAATTCGTTTGGGCGGAGTATTCAGAATGCGCGGCGTCCTGACTATGAAGGAAAATGCGCGCGTTTTCCCGGGCGCCCTGCGGATTTCCGCAGAGCTGTTTTCGCCTACAACAGAGCCTCTTTATCGAGACCAAGTTTGACGATCTTTTCGTTGAGCGTCCGGCGGCCAATCCCAAGCGCTTCGGCGGCGGCATCCATGCGGCCTTTATGCGCCTTGATGGCTTTCCCGATGAGCTCGCGTTCAAAAGCGGCAACGGCATCGCGCAGGGTATCCGGCACTTCGTCGAAGTGCTGATCGCTTTGGATAGCCTGCGCCAACGAACCGCCTCCGCGCCGGGCCGCCAATATGCGCCGTTCGCAGACATGGCGCAATTCACGCACATTGCCGGGCCAGTCATGTGCAAGCAGAGCCGCCAAATCGTCCTGATCAAGTTCTGGTACGTCTATCTCATAAACCTGCGCGTATTCGTTTAAGAAATGCGTTGCCAACAGAACCAGATCATCCCGTCTTTGTCTAAGCGGGGGTAAGGACAGGACGACAGTATTCAATCGAAACAAAAGGTCCTGACGCAGGCGGCCTTGCTCGGCTGCCAGTACAACGTCTTCGTTGGTTGCTGACACGACCCTGAAGCTTACCGGCACCGGCGACACAGCCCCCACAGGCAGCACTTGTTGATCTTCGATGACCCTTAACAGCTTGGCCTGCGCCGCTGGTGGGCACGAGCAGATTTCATCCAGAAACAAGGTCCCACCCGATGCCGCCCCAAGCCTTCCGTCGGATTCACCCGCGACGCCGAACATTTCCGCTTCAAATGTATCGACCGACAATGCGGCGCAATTCAGCGCCAGAAACGGTGCCTCCGGCGAGCGGCCCAAATCATGTAAAGCATGAGCAACCAGCTCTTTCCCGGTGCCCGTATCTCCCTGCAACAAAACCGCAACCGATGTATCAGCAAGATCAAGTACTTCTTGTCGCAAGTCTGTAATGGCGTCCGTTTGGCCCAGCAGGATGCGGTCAAGGCCTGACAGTTTGAACAGCCGGTCTTTGAGGCGGGCATTACTTCTTCGCATTCGGTATTGTTCGGCCGCGTGCCTCAGCACCGTAAGCAATCGCCGTGGTTCATATGGCTTTTCGATGAACCCATACGCCCCGTCCTGTATGGCCTGAACGGCCATCGGGATGTCACCATGCGCCGAAATCAGTACGACCGGAGGCGCCACATGCCTGTCCAGGCTGGCCAGCAATTCAAGTCCCGACATGCCGGGCATACGCACATCGGACAGAATGACATCGGGCGAGGCGTTAGCCAGATGCTCCGTCACCTGAGTCGCACGTGGCAAGGCGCTGACAGTCCAGTCGGCGGCTTCGAGCAACTCAACAAGAGACTGTCGCATTGATTTGTCATCATCAACGACCAGAACTTTGAAGGGTTGCTGCAGGTTCATTCGTCCGTTTCTTCAGTATTTGAGGCTATCGGGAAGGTGACACGGAAAATTGTTCCGCCGCCATTTCGATTTCGGGCCGTCATTGTGCCATCGTGATCTTTGACAATGCTAGTGGAAATGGCCAGTCCCAAGCCCATGCCTCTCCCGCTCTCTCTTGTGGTTACAAATGGCTCTTGCAACTCTGCCAGCGTTGCCTCGCCCAACCCGTGACCGTTGTCCTGAATTTCCAACACGACCTCATCATCAGAAGCCATGACAGCGATATGGATTTCAGGCGCATCCGCTTCATCCGTAGCATCTATGGCATTGCGCAAAAGATTTGTGATGACCTGTTCGATCCGCAGGGCACTGCCCCGGATAAACGCCGGACCAGTCGACACATCAATTGAGATTTTCACCTTGCCCTGTTCGATGTTTGGGGCAACCAGAGCCAACGCGGCATTAACCGAAGTGCGTAAGTCTACGTCGTCGAACGCCTCACTCTCCGACCGTGCAAAAAACCGTAATTGGCGTGTGATCCCTTCCATCCTGTCAACCAGGCTGCCGATTTTTTGTGGCAGCTTGGTTTCCCCGGAAGATGAAATCTCTGCAGCCACCAGATGATTGCGCATCGCCGCGATGGGCTGGCCCAGCTCATGCGTGACCGACGCGGATAGTTGCCCAAGAGCGGCCAGTCGGCTTGCGCGCTCCAACTCGCCCTGGGTGCGTTTGAGGCTCCGCTCGGCTGTCTTGCGGTCGTCGATTTCGATGGCAAGCCTTTCATTTGCTTCGCGCAGCATTGCTTCTTCCTCTTCGGACCGCGCCAAAGCAGCGCTGACGCGTCTCGCACGTTGTATCTGGAAGTAGATAAATGTGAGCCCCGCCAAGAGGACAAAAACTGCAGTTACAAGCCAACTGCGCGCTACGGCCTGATCGTCACTTGCAAAATAGTGAAGCGACCAGCCATGAGGTAAATCCGTTGCTGCAAGATGCAAGCGCTTCGCCCCTGCAATTCTGGCCTGATCTCCCGGCAAATCAACCCAATCCAACGCATCTAAAGCTTGCCCCGGAAACTGCCGGGCGTTTCGAATTCGCTCTCGCTGTGGTTCTGACAATGGCGTCAACGCGCGATATTGCCAATCCGAGTTCGAAGAAAGCAGAACGACACCGTCTTCATTGGCCAAAAGAACCTGTTCGCCCGAGTTTTTCCAACTATCCTGAAGATTAGAGAAATCGATCTTAATCGCTATGACGCCAGTTGAATCTCCCTGATCGTCAAGCACTGCGTTGGCGATGAAGTATCCTGGCAGACCAGTCGTCGCCCCGATGGCATAGAAGCGGCCCTGTTTACCAGAAATGGCACTTTGGAAATACGGGCGGAAAGCGTAGTTCTGTCCAACAAAGCTCCCTGTGCCGCGGTAGTTCGATGCGGAAATCGTGATCCCGTCTTCGTCCATCAGGTAGATAGCATCCAGCCCCGCCTGCTCTGCAAAATCCTCAAGGCGTCGATTTAAAGCTCCGGTGCCGTCTCCTTCGGCTGTTCCAATTACAAAGGAATCCTGTGACAGCACATATGTGAGGTGGGAAAATCGTTCGAGTTCGCTGTTTACCGAGCTTTGGTAGAGAGAGAGCCGGCCCTGAGCTTTCGAAAGCTCCTCCGAAACGAAGTACTGGTAAGAAACCAAATAAAGGCCAATGCTGGCGGCAATGGCTACCAAAATACCTACAATATACGAAGCTGATCGCATTGAATGCCCATGAACTGCGACAGCATAGGATCACAGTAGGTATTAGCCGTCCATCCCAAGAGTTCTAATCCGATATTTGGATGTTCAGGCGAAACAAGAATGACCGAGTAATTTGAGAACGCGAAGCAATGAACGAACCCGCTGAAACAACTATTTCCATTGCGCAAGCAGACTCGGCCCAGAGCCGACATCCAGCAGCCAACCGACATGCTGCGGTCGCAGCCCGCATTCCGGACATTCACGGGACACGCTGAGAGCACAGGTCGGTCTAAGGTGTGAAGAACGGAGTTGCCGACCAAAAACCAAAGATCAAGATCGGCTTATAAGGTTTTGGTTCTGGATCCTGTTGCATCCGCTTGAGTGACCCCATCAAGAATCCAGCCTATAGCAAGCATGAACCGTTCGCCGCCGTCTCTGGTTGCATAGGTTTGCATGTTCTTTTGTAATATCGGGGTATCCTCGGGCGCGAGTTGCTTGCCCAACTCCTCACGTATCTGCGGTGGCCGGGTGAGATCGTTGGCGATCGATCCGATGAGTAGCATGGTAATTGCGTCACTCGCTTCGGCGATGGCCCTACCGCTGAACCCACCCGCCCTGAGACATTCAAACATCAGCTCTGTCGTGGTGGCGGTTCCGGGGCCGATGATAGCCTGGCGGACAAAGATCATGCCCGCACCAGGTGTTTCCAATAGCCGCTTTCGAACCTCCTCCAAAAAATCGAGTAAGCGGTCTCTCCAATCTTCCCCTATTCGCAGACCCTGCGCGGCTGCAAGAAAGAGGCTATCAACTGCGAGGGTGGCGAGTTGGTTCTTGTCGTCGATATGATGATAGATCGCCATGGCTGAAACACCGCATTCTTCTGCCACGCGCCGCATTGTAAGTGCGGCTGGGTCGCTTGACTTCAAAACGACAAGGGACGCTTCAACAATTTTTTCCACTGTTAAGTCACGGCGTTGGTTTGTTTTTTTTGATCGTTTAGTGGGTTTGTGCATTTCTTTATTTTACATTGTATAATTAAATATACAAGGTAAAGTTATGTGAATTCAACTTGGGAGGAATGCATGAGTCTGGAAGGTTTGCAAGTTGGAGTGATCGGTGGCAGCATCGCAGGCTGCGCCGCAGCAACAGCGTTGACCCGAGCTGGCTGCAATGTGGACGTGTTCGAACGATCCTCAAAAGGGCTGATGGACCGCGGGTCCGGCATCGGCATTCCGGGCCCTCTACGCGCCACGCTTATGGACAAGAGATATCTTCCTAAGAATTTCCCAAGTTGCGAGATGAAATCGCGTTGGTGGCAGTTTCCCGATGGAAGTCGTGACGGAAAGCGCTTGTGGACCCAAGCGACCCCCGCCTTCGCCAATAACTGGGGGAACCTGTGGCGTGCGCTGCGGGAAACAGTCTCCGATGACATCTATCACGAGGGCAAGATGCTCTTGGATTTCGCAGAGACTGCAAATGGAGTCACAGTGACCTTCCAGGACGGTGAGACGCGTGACTTTGATCTTCTCATAGGCGCGGATGGATACAACTCTGCGGTGCGCCAAAAGATGCATCCCCACATCGAAACGGACTACGCAGGCTATGTGCTGTGGCGCGGGAACTATCCTGAGGCAGAGTGTGCCGACACCCATTTGATTGAGGCGATCGACAAAGAGACGGCCTGGTTGACTGTCCCTTTTTCGGGCGGACACGGAGTCCTTTACATGATCCCGAATTTTGACGGCAGCGCCGCGACGGGGCAACGCCGTGTGAATTGGGCGGTGTACGCATCCTGTCCTGAAGCGCAACCGTTGAACGGCGTCGAATCTATTCCCCCAGGCAGTGTCACGATGGCGGCGTTCGCCGAGCTTCAGATGCTGTTGAACGATCACTTTCCACCCGCCATTCGCAGCCTCCTCGCCCAAACCCGCCACAAAGACGTGTCGATACAGCCGATCTATGACAGCATCGTCGATACCTATGTCAGCAAAAGAACGCTGCTGATTGGCGATGCAGGAACAATGACCCGCCCGCACACCGCAAGCGGGGCTACAAAGGCATTAGAAGACGCGCTGGCGCTGGAAATGCTTGCGGGCGCAGCCAAAGATTTACCTGACCTGCTCAAAAGCTACGACGCCCAACGATGCGAGCAAGCAAAAACCCTCAGTCAAATTGGCCAACGTATTGGCCAGATGCAGGTCGTTGAAACGCCTAATTGGGGGGATATGTCGCCAAAGGATTTTGAGGATCTGCACTTTGCGATCCTGTCAGGTGACAGGCTCTATCTCTACGGTGAGGAAGCGTGAGCCGAAGTGACGGGCATGACTGGTCCAATTTTGAGCAGCCTTAGAAACTTGATACAGCGGATCTTCTTAAGCGTCTATCGCCCATAATCCACAAAGCGGGCGACCTCTCTTCGATGATGTCTGGACAGTCTAGGCTTCTTGCAGCCCCCGGTGTCGCCGCAGCATATTAGCGGCGAGGACTATGCGCGCGGATCACGGCCCTTTCCGGACATACAGTATACGATAACGATACTGCGGTCGCAGCCCGCATTTCTGCCGTTCGCTTCAGGCGCAAAACCCACAACATTGCGCTCGAAATCTGGCGCTGTGACGCGGCGATGAAACCGGCCATTGGTGCAGCGCGCAGCGAGGCTGGAATGATCAATTCACACAGTGCGGACGAAGCTGCCGGTTGCTGAACGTCTGCTTCCCGTTAACGCTGAATCTCAGACAATCCACCCAAAGACATACCCCGCCCCGAGCGACCCCAGAATTGCAAGCAACAGATAGAGCATGAACGGTTTAAATCTGAGCACTGGTGCAATGGCCATCGCACCCCAGATGCTGACAACACCGCCCGAGACAAGGAAAGCCATCGCCGCGCCTTCGGACATGCCGTTGTCGATCAACCCGCGTGTCAGCGGGAGCGCAGCGTAACCGTCGATATAGGCCGGGGCACCGACAAAGACAGCGGCGGGTATGGCCCACCATTTGTCTTCGCCAACATATGCTGCCAGTGCGCCCGGCGTCAGTGCGGCGTTTAAGGCATACTCGGCGGCAAATGCCGGGATCAGGCAGGTCAGGATCAGCCGCGTGGTCGCCCAGAACTGTCTGCTGAAAGAATGCCTTCGTGCCTCAGACCGCCATACCCATGGATCAAAGGGTTGATCCCTGCCGCATCGTGCGGCACTCAGTTGGCGCGCAAGACCATTGTCTCGAAGCGCGCTCATTGCCCAAGGTGTCTTGGCGAATAGCCCTGTGATCACGCCCCCGAATACGCCTAATCCGAAAGCTGCGAGTGTTTTGCCGATCGCAAAGCTCAAACCCAGTGTCGCGGCTGTTGTCGCGAGCATCGCCGGATCAGTTATTGGGGAGGACAGCCAGAATGCCATGATCGGAGCGAGTGGCACGCCCGCTGCCAGCAATCCGGCCATTAAGGGCAGCACCGTCACACCGCAGACCGGCGTGATGGCTCCGATGAGCGATGCAGCCAAAACCGCTCTCAGCGTCCTGCCCTCGAACGCGCCAGCGATGTGGGTATCCGCGCCGCTGGCGATGATCCAAGCTGCTAGTATGATGCCCGGAATGACAATGGGGGCAACGACAATTAGACCCCATAGGACGAACCTTGCTGCGTTTGCGGCGTGTTCCGGCCAAGCAAAACCTACACCTGCCAACAGAAGCAGAAACAGGCCCCACACTAAGGGTTTCCGGTTGGATGGTCGGTTGGCAGCTGTCTGATCGGACATGGGATACTCCTCTGACCTTGAAAAATAGTGCGGCGCGAGGCATCTGTGAAACGCATAGTTTCAATTTCCGATATTGGAAAAACAAATGGAAAACCTGGATAGCGATCTTTTGCGAACCTTCGTCGCCGTGGCCGATGCCGGCAGTGTCACAGACGGTGCCGCCCGCATCCACCGGTCGCAGTCTGCAACGAGCCTTCAAATCAAGCGCCTCGAAGCGATCCTGGGTCAGCCGGTCTTCGACAGGCATGGTCGTGGGGTGGTCCTGAGCGACACGGGACGAAAGCTATTTCCAGTCGCGCAGGAGGTGACGGCACGTCTCGACGCGGCACTACGAGAGATTTCCCAGAACACTGTAAGCGGGAAACTACGTTTGGGGATACCCGACGATCACGGGCGAACCAAACTCGCCGAGATCATTGCGTCCTTCACCCGTCATCACCCAAAAGTCGAACTGGATGTCACCTGCGCCCTGAGCACAAGTTTTCCCGAGGCCCTCGACAAAGGTTCGCTGGACCTTGCGGTCTATGAGGTCGAAAACCCGTCCAGCCAAGAGGAAGTTCTTTATGAAGACCCAACTTGTTGGGTGTCGTCGGCGCGTCGGAATTTTCAGATCGATGAAAGCCTTCCGGTGGCCCTATTCGATCATGCGTGCTGGTGGCGCGACGCGGCAGTCAGTTCATTGCAAGCCCGCGGAGAGCCATATCGCCTTGTATATTCCAGCCAGAGCGTCTCTGGCGTGATCGCAGCGGTTGAGGCTGGGATTGCAGTAGGTCTACTTGGTCGCTCGTCGCTTCACGCAGGTCTATCGGTGGTGAACGACGCATTGGGCTTCGGAAACACACCTGCCTCCAAGCTGGTGATGGCATCCAGCAAGCCGAAAGAACAAGGGCCTCAAGACGCTATGAAGGAGGCGATCCGAGCCGCATTTATGGCCAAGCCATAAAAAACTGACTTTCACTGCGTTCTGTCGAATGGGCAGGTCGGACTCGGTTCCTGACATCGGAGGCGGCGCGGCATCCTGTGGTACGACGTTTGTGTCAACGTCGGGTTGTCGTTTTGGGAGGGCATGGCGGATCGGAGGATTAGTCATGAAAATACCAATCTTACCTGCCATTCGCGCACTTCGGCTAGCCTGGAACAAGGGCCGCATTGTCGGTTAGAAGCGGCCACTGAAACCTAAGCATGTCTGGGCAATCCGGGTGCGGCTTGAATTGGCAGAGAACCATCGTGATCTTGCTCTGTTCAATATGGCAGTCGACAGCAAGCTTCGCCGCTGCGACCTTGTGAAGAGGAAAGTTGTGGATGTGCTGGCGTCAGGCCAGATCAGGGAACGCGCCTCAGTGCTGGAGAACAAGACACAGAAGTCAGTTCGGTTTGAGATATCGGAAGGCGCCCGCACATCCATCGAGAAATGGATGGAATACGAATTGATGGTCGGATCAGAGTATCTTTGGCTAGGCCGTTCTCATGAGCGCCTTCACATATCGCCACGTCAATATGCGTGGATTGTTCGGGACTGGGTCACGTCGATCGGACTGGAAGTCAGTGCATAGGGCACGCATTCGATGCGGCGAACGAATGTCACTCAGATCTACAAGAAGACTGGCAACTTTCGCGCCGTTCAGCTTTCCGAAACGGCCATGGCCTTCTTTGATGCATGCGAAACAGGCAAAGGCTGGAACGTCTGCAAGTCATACTGTCAGGACGGTGCCGCTTTTACATGTGAAGCCGACGCATTGGCCGAAATCTCGACAATCGAAGGCTATACAGCTTGGACCGCCGGAATTTTGACCCCAATCCCAGATGGCAGTTACGACATCACCTCATTCTCGACTGATCACGAACGCAACATCGTAACGGCCACAGCAGTATTCAGCGGCAAACAAACCGGTGAAGGTGGACCAGTTCCTGCCACCGGCAAAGAAATCGCAACCAACTATGCCTACGTTATGGAATTTGAAGGTGATAAGATCGCCCGAATGACCAAAATCTGGAATGATGGGCACTCTCTAAAACAACTCGGATGGGCGTAGTGACGTCGCTATAGCGGCGGCGCCATTTAGGGGCTGTTTTGCGGAACTTGGTAACCACTTCGGGCTCTCACCGGCAACTTTGCGTCTGAGCTCCGGCCTACACACCATGATGACCGTTTATGGCGCATTTGGACCCAAAGTGGTTTTGAACCCTTTGTGAACTAAAATAGTCGCGCCAAACACTCTTTTGAGGAGCGTGCCATGTCAACACAAACTGGATATCTGTTGATTGCCGACATTTCCGGATACACACAGTTTCTGACCACTTCGGAAATGGATCACGCTAATCCGATTTTGCAATCCTTGCTGGGCGTACTGATCGAACAGGTGGGTGATCCGCTCCATTTCTGGAAAACCGAAGGCGATGCCGTTCTGGCATATTCGACGCGGCAGGATTTCCCCTCCGGCGAGACCTTCCTGACCATCAGCGAAAATCTCTACAACGCATTTGCTCTTCGTCGGCAGGACATGATTGCCAACACAACCTGTACCTGCAACGCGTGTGCCAATGTCGGAGGTCTGGATTTGAAGGTTATCGCCCACCATGGCCAGTTCGAAGAAATGCAACTTGGCCCGGTAACGGACTTTTCCGGCACCGACGTTATTCTGGTCCACCGAATGGCCAAGACGAACGTTGTAGAAGCCACCGGTGTGCGCAGTTACGCGCTGTTCAGCGAGGCCGTTGCAAACGCCATGGATATCAAAGGTATAGTGGAACCGTTTTCACAAGACATCGAACATTTTGGCGAGGTTTCGATGAAGGTCTACGATTTGGCTAAATCGTGGGAACGTTTGCGTGCAAACCGCGAGCGTCATTTCCTGACCGAAGAAGACGGCGTTTGGACATATTTCCATCACTTCGATGCGCCAATCGCGGTGGTTTGGGAGGCATTGGTCGCGCCGGAACTAAAGCTGAAATGGATGAACCGCGTACAGAAAATCACCGTCGACAGCCCGCAAGGACGCCTCGGCAACGGGACGGGTTATCATTGCTCTCACGAATTAGCGGACTTTTTCTATCGCATCACTGATTGGGAACCGTTCGATTATTTCTCGACCTGCATCCAGGATCCGGCGCGCACTGGAGTAAGCCTGCCCGAGACATATCAGCTGACGCAAACGAACACCGGCACCGACTTGCGATACACAATGGGTCAAGCGACGGATGCCGAGGGCAATAGGTCGGAAATCTCAGAACAGGAGGTTTCAGCGTTCCTGGCAGAATTCTGGGCCGCATCGTTCTCTGATCTGGACGAACAACTCAAGGCCTCGAAGTAAGAGCGCTTTGTTGGGACGGCTTATATTGCGTCGGCAACCGCGAAATGCTGCTCTCTGTGATGTGTATGATGTCTGACGCCATCGCCTACCGAACATTGGAGCAACAGTAACGTTTTCCCATGCCCTGCTTCCCACGATCAATCCAACGGCCCTACCCCTCATAAACTCAGGGACAACATTTCACTCAGGGATTTCCACGGTTCCTACTATGTGGGTTCGCCTCAAAGGTAGTGCTTGGTACATCGACACAATGTCCGTCGTGGCTATGCCCTCGCCAGTCATCCCATCATAGCGCCCAGTTCCGACGATAATTTCCCAAGAGTTTGCCGCGCCTTTTTCACCTGCTTTCCAACGCATCGTGAAAGTGTCTTCGCCCTCACCAAAAATGCATATTCCGGAGATTGAGTTGGTCCCATCTTGGTAACCGAACCCCGATCCAAGGCATCGAGCAAGCCCGCCGTCAACAGGACCTTCGATAACTTCAAATCCCCCTTTGTTGTCGGCGATGTGAAAAATATGATCACCAAGGTCAAAGTTTTCCTGAGAAAGCGGATAGAAATTATTAAGCTCGATGCGTTGCTCCTCGGCACTGGTCGCAGTACTAGTAGCGGCCAAGACCGAGATCAAAATTAGGTTTTTCATTAAGGCCTCCTAAGGCTCCATTCACCTTAAGAGTATTAGTGACATTAGCAAACGACGGGCATGTTAATTTCGGCTATTCATGTGCGCCCGCTCGTCTCGACCCGCCAGTATGTGCGGATTGTCCGGGAATGGGTGAAGCCCATAAACCTTGAGGCGAGCACCAACGGAACGCATTCTAGGAGGTGAACCAAGGTTACTCAGATCTGCAGAAACATTGACAATCTGCGCAATAAGAGACTTTTGCCTGGACATACGAAAATGAATAGGACGGTACGGTATCCTGGCCTAGAGTTGGAGGACACATTGGCCATCGCGGAAGCTTTTTGAAATTTAGAGCCACAGGGTCGTTTTCCTAGACGGCCCAAACCGGACATTGGCTACCGCGTGGTGATGCTGCGGTCGCAACCCACTTTCCGGACATTCGCTGCGAGAGCGAAATCCCCGGCGCGCTGAGCTCACACAACGCAAGACTTGTCGGACTTTCCCGAAGCCCCTTAACTTTAATGGAAGTTTCCTACTGGTTCTTGTTGGTGCTAGTAACCGCACGCCAGCCTTCCTTTGGCGGCCTGTCTAACAGGTCTTGGGCGCGGGCCATCATGGCGACTGAGGCGGGGTCTCCGTTTCGCGCCTGGTCTGCGGCAGCGAATGCGGCAACGGCCTCTTCAAACCGCCCTGTCCGATAATGTGTAAGGCCTTGTTCATAAGCCTCTATCCAGGCAAATGATCCAACACGCCCATCCGCCATCGCGATCAGTTCGTAGACCACCAGCTCTTCAACACGTCCAAACACGGTAAGCGTGTCCAACTCACGGACCACGATTGCGTCAGCGGCCTGTCGCCTCGTTTCCGGCCCGACCAGGATCAGCGTTCCATAGTCTTTGTTGGCCCCTTCCAACCGACTGGCAACGTTCACGACATCACCAATCGCGGTGTAGTTCAACCGCTGCTCTGATCCGATATTTCCGACCAGAGCCTCGCCGCTGTTCACCCCGATCCTGACGCGTAGGGGGTTGCCGGCCTCATCTTCAATTCCGGACGCGCCCACGGCGGCGACAAGGTCCAGCGCTGCGCGGCAAGCATTTTCAGCGTGATTGGCATCTTTACGCGGCGCCCCCCAAAACGCCATCACGGCATCGCCAATAAACTTGTCGATCGTCCCACCGTTTTGAGTAATGGCCGCAGAGGCTGCGCTGAAGAAGGGCTCCATCAGCTGGACAATATTTGGGCCAAGTTTTTCGGACAGCCCTGTGAAACCCGCTACATCGCAAAACAACACAGAGATCTGTTTCATTTCTCCGCCCGGCTGTATCTTGATGCCCTCAGCAACCAGCATACGCACAAGATCGGTGGGCACGTATTTTCGGAAAGCGGACAAACCAGCGGCCATGCTCGCGGTTGCCGCAGAAAGATTGGCAAGCTCAGACAGTCTGGAGGGTCTGCGCTCAATGCGTTCGACGTCAAAGCGTTCGATTTTGCCAAGATCTTCGGCGATGCGTGCCAACGGATTTGCGACAATGCTTCGGATCAGCCAGATCGCCAGCCCGGTTGCGACGACTACCACACCGATCAAAACGTATATCAAGTTTATCAGCGCTTCATCGATGCTCGACAGAAACGCCGCTTCGGGTATGACCGTGGCAACGCGCCAGCCGTAAAACCCCAGTGGCGTCAGCGCCACCGCATAAGGCACGCCGTCGATGACGACACGTTTCGTCAACGTGCCCTGGGCATTCGCTTGGGGGTCTGCCAACAACCTTTCGCCTGAGATCATGGCAACTTCATAAAGCTTCCCTTCGCCCATGCGCGCCGGGGTAATCTCATCCGCTTCTGCATCAGGTACCGCAATAACTTTGCCGTCAGCGTTCAGAATAAATGCCGCGCCGAATTCGCCGGGCGCAAGCGTGGCGAGAAAACGTGACAAACGATCCGTTTCGATTGCAACAGCCAGAACACCTTGCCGCGTTCGGTTGACGTCTATCGGACCAGCAAAGGCGTAAACGGTTTTTTTACTATCCGGAAGGTCGCGCGTTTCGATCCACCCCGCAGAGCTGAGCCCCATGAAGTTTTCAAACCAGGCGTGTTCGCGCGAATCATAGGATGTTTCAGTAAAGGTCCGCTCCTCGAACTGAATGTCACCCGGGATAAAGATGTAGCGATCCTTCCGCAGCATTCGATCGCGGATTCCCTTGTCGATTTCAATCATCTCAAGCCCGCCGTCACCTAAACGGTGCGACGCGAAAAAATTGCCATCGGGCCAGCCAAAAAACATCCATGAGATATTCGGCTGCGCCTGCAGTTGCGACAGAAAAACAAACTCGCGCTTGTCGGCCTGTCGCGTCGCGATGACGTTCTGGACAAAGATCGTGCGAACGGCTGCCCAGGCGGCTTCGGCCGACCTAAGCGTCACCCCCACCTCGATGCGGACAGTGTTCGCGATCTGGCCGTTGATTTCAGCTGCAAGCATGCGGCTATTGTCGCGCGCAGTCGTCCACCATAGGGAATGGACAATAAAGGTCGACACTCCGATAGACACAGCCACCAGAATTGACACAGCGATACCCACGCTAAGTCGCACTTAAATCTCCGCCAAATTACTCATATTCTTCAGTATTGAATTGAGATTGCTAGGAGGGCATAACTTTTTTAGACCTATCCCGAAATCTCACGCAACTGTTAGGTAGCAGCAAAGCATTGTGTTGAAGCGGACGCTTGAACATTGACTACTGTAGCTGACCTTTGCGATTTTTCCAGACGCTGTGTGCAAATGAACGGGCGGCCCGAACCTGCCATTGGCAGATTTGTCCCGCCACTGCGCTGCAGCTCATCAAAGGAGACATTCGCCGCAGCCACAAAATCGGCAGGTCTACGAACTAACAGCTCGCGAAAGGAATCTGCCGTTCATCTACTCTGCCCTTCCGACCGCATATTGCGGGAAGAGCCACCGTTGGTCCGAATTCGCAAGTTCGGTATGATCTTAGCGGCTTTGTCGCAAAATTCTCTGAAGTGTGAGGGCTGGTTGGAATTTATTAAGTTCAAGCGGTTAGGTTCGCAAACTGCTTGAACGGGCAGATTCCGACTCCGAACTGACCCTTTCTGATCATCTGCGCAACTTCAATCCCATCGAGCGTTGCAGAGGCGGACGCAGTTTCGCTTCTGGCGACGTGCCTTGTCGGCAATCAATGGCGCATATTTGACGATCCAACGGTTCAGCGTCGCGTGATCAACCTTAACTCTGCGCTCAGCCAGGATTTCTTCCAGATCCCGATACGACACTGAGTAGCGCAGATAGAAAAACACCTCGTGCAAGATCACATCTTTTGGGAAATGCGAGCCCTTGAATGAGATCGTCACCGGATGCTCCTGTCAATTTTGGGCTGGTCATAAATGTTGTTTTCTCCAGTGACAGAATAATTAAGTCTATTGAGAACCAGTACCGCCAACTACTAATCCAAGTATATAAGGGCGCCTCTTTATAAACGTGGCCTTTGTGCCGAATGGGCAAAGCATTGGTTTTTCACCCGTCGCGCAAACAAACCGCACCAGGGAATGGCGAACGACATCTAATCTGATCTCTAAACGGCGGCGGCTGCTACCTGAAGGGTGCGTTGTGGGCTAACACTTGCCAGATCTCAGGCGTCAGCCCTGGATGCTAGCATTGGATCGAGTTCCCTTTCAGCACAAAGAAGCTAACCATCTAGCGCGCTCCTGTAGAAAACTTGACAGTTACCGGGTTTGCGCCTTTGACGCGCAGCTCCGCCACATGCTCACCTGGCTTGGGTACATCGATCCAAGCATCCAGATCTTTGGCGACCTTCTTGCCGTCCAGATACCATTCAACAGATTTTGCTTCGGTGCGGCCAGTGAATGTACCCCAGAGATGCAGCGGTCGGTCCGGGCGCACCACTTGCCCCTCAGAGGGGTGAATAATGGCGAGTTCGGGTGGCGCTGGTGGCAGTTTAACTTGCTTGGTGTCTGCCGTTGCGGTGAAGTAACCGTCATGAGCAAGGACCCTAATCCAAACCTTGTCGACCGGAATGGTGTTGGGGTCGATCTCTACGCTGTTACCTCTCGCACCAACCCTGAGCCCGTTCCAGCGTTCACCATCAGAAGACCATTGCAGCCAAATATCGGGATCGTAACTACGCTTGGCCCCGGTCGTTTTCCAGGAAACCTTTAGACCAGACTTGCCAATGCTGGCTTCAGCCGAAGCCAATTTAACCGGCCGTGTCGGTCGCTTGCGCTCCCATATGACTGCGTCCCCTTGGCAGATGCGGATTGCAATTCCAGAGCCGACATCGCCCATTGCCGCAATGAAACTATACGGCGGTTTAGGCGGATCCTTTTTATCGCCTCCGCCGCAACCGCAGCCATCGCCATTGGCGTCGTGATTATCCATTGTGAACACCGGCGCAGATGAGATCACCTCGTCCTTGTCCCCGATCAACTGCAAAACTAGATCGGTACGCGCGCCAGACATCCGCAAGGGCCGGGTTGGAACCCGTACGAGGCTTGCGACCGAGACCTGCATGTCTTTGCCGACCTCACCCACGATCGTCACGAAAGGACGCATCTGGTCTTGCCGATCGACTTCCATGGCGCCTGCCCCCACCGAATTGCCGCCAGACACGCCCGTTGCCAGCGCCACCGGGTCAAATTCGGCGCGGTTCAGCATATAGTTATGCGTAAAGATCGAGACCCACCGGGGGCCGCAATAACCCATCAGATCCTCACTGTTGGCCGGCCGGTGTATTGTCCCGTCATTTGTGTCGAGCCCGTATTCGCCGATGCTCGCATCCGAATAGACAGTGTTGCCATTGCTATCGGTCGTTGTCATGCCGGTATCGTAAGGCTCGTAAAGCGGGTAGCTCGCGTTCGGCGTGCCGACCGTGCCACATGGGGCATGTGGTAAACCCGCCTGATGGCCCAACTCATGCGCTAACGTGACCGGGCTACCGGATAAGCCAGCGCCGTTGCCGCCGCTGGCGCATCCTGTGTTGCCATGCGAGCGCGGGATCGCCGCATTGACCAGTCCATAGTAAAGCCAATCGCCCTGATTACCGTCATTCGTGCGCGCGTTAGCCACGAAATTCAGGATCGGCGTCCAGTTGGGATCGCACCCCCCCGCTGGGAAATTGTTGTTTGTCAGACCTTGTGTTGTTGTCTGACTGTCGATGATCCGCACGTTGGGCGTACTGCCTACCGGGAAAACCCGAAGGGCAAAGCTGGTATCAGCGGCAACTTGCGCTGCGTTAGGGGCAGGCAAGGTAATATTGGCGCCGCCGCCCATCGGTGGACCGTTATAGCCAATTGTGACGGCTGCAACGCGCAACTCTTGCTCAAGATCGACATCAACAAGCTGTTGGGCCGTGCCGCTGCCTCCATAGCAATCGTCTGGCGACGAGACAGTGATAGAAAGGCGCAAGAGCCCGGTCATCACGTTGGCAGGGATAATGAAGTTCAGCGTCGCATCAATGTCGCGTCTCTCTGCGTCGTAGCTCGAGAAACTGTCCTGCGCTGTCACCGGGGCATTGGACGGAACGATATTGGCCACCGTGGACCAGATCCCACCAACCCGGCGTTCCACTTGAAGTGTGCCACTGACATTGCCGAGCTGCCCATTATCGAAATTCGGATCCTGTCCACTGCGCAGATATGTCCGCACCCAGGCCGATTTATTGGCAACAAGTTGAAGTGAGTTGTCCGGGCCGCGGTCAGCTGGATCAGTCAGATGCTGGTTGGCTCGGAAATACTGTATCGCCTGCGTTACCTCGACCCCGTCGATGGATAGATCCGGCGGGTTCTGGAAAACGAGGTCTAAGCCCTGACTTACTGTAGGAGGTTTACATTTACCGGTCACGACGATTTCGACCCGCACTCGGGTCGTTTGGTCGAAGTCAGTCTGATCGAAGTCCCAGCGTCCCAGATCGGGGGCCGGTGAAATCTGCGCAATGGCAGCGCCGGTGTCTGTATTGACGATGCGCACAGTCACTGAGTCAGCGGCGCAGACCTTCCAGCGGATTTTCAGAACCTCGCCGGGTAACAGGCAGTCGTCGTTCTGATGCCCTTTGACGATAAACTTGAGAATGTCAGCGCTTGTGCCTTCGAACTCAGCCAACATCGTGCCGCTTTTTCGATAGTCCAGGAAACGATCGCAGACGCTGATCGTTTGGGTCGGAGGAATGATCGCCAAACCACATCCTGCACTGGACGGGACGATCACGCAGATGCGTTCGTCTGACCACGAGGTCGGCACAGCGATCGGACCGGGGTTCATCGTGCCATGCTGGGTGAACTGCACTTGCCCCGCAATATCGCCAAACCCGCACCCGCAGATCGCAACCGTGTCACCGGGGCAGGCACGCTCTGGGTTGATCTTGGTCACGGTGTAGCATTCGATACTGCACCAGTTTCTATATGCATCCGTGATGCAATCCAGGATGGGCTGGCGGACACAAGTTTGACAGCAAGGCACTTGTCCACAAGGGGTTTGACCGGTGCAGATGCACATCACATATTCGAGCAGATCCTTAAAATGACGCCCTGCGTGCGGCTTCTTGCAGATCAGGTTGACAGCTGCTTCATGAAGCGCGGTCAACGCCTGGAACCGGCAACGTTGTTCAAGCAGCGCGCCGACGTATTTGATCATTGTTGGTCTGTGACCACAGGATACATGCATGGCCGCAAAGACCATCAAGCTCATGTCTTTGTCAGCGATCAGGGACTTACCGGTCGGGCAGACATGGTCGGAACAGCACACCGGGTTGGGTTTGGATTTGATGGGCTTACAGCTGTCATCATTACAGTCGTCGGAAAAAATGTCCTGCAAGATACCGCCTGCATCATCCCAGGATGCGCCGCCACAGCCACAGCCTGTTGGCGACGTGGCACAAAGAGCATTGAGGACATCCACATAGCGCCCCTTGGCAGCGACGTCTCCGTTCAGAACACTCCAGGCATCACTAAGCGAGTTGTCAAAAATCGCAAGCGTCGGGCGGATGCACTCAAAGAAGTGAGTGCGCTTGCGCAGCAACCGATCAGCATCCGCAAGCTCAAGCGCTTCCTCAATGTCATCGAGAACGCTTTCTGGCAAAAACGGCTTATCCGGTGCAGCCCAGCTTAACGGGCGCCTCAGGTGACACGCCAGCTTCTTTGCTGGGATGGCGACGTCGATTTTAATATCGTCGGTGCAGGAACAATCCTCAATCTTGAGCCGGGCTTTATGGATGCGCACGCCATCGCGGTCGCGCAGCTTTATCCGCAATTCCATCGGACCTGCACATCGACAGTCTTCGGGTATTTTCGACGAATCCACTATGAGCACAAATCGGCCATCGGCGGCCGTCAGGACGCATCCAAGATCGATTTTACAGCCATCTCGCTTGCGCCAGCCATCCCCAAATACCGCCTGAATCTTGACCAATATACCGTGTACGGGCTGACCGTTCTCCTGTTGGGTGACACGACCGAAAACAGATTGAATAAGACTGGACATAGCTAAAGTAAGCCTCCGTTTTAAAAATGAACTTCTGTCAATTTCTCTTGGGAATTGCGCCAAATAGGACGCTTTACACCAATCTCGACCAAGTGTGATTTGCAAATTTGGAATAGTGTTAATGCTGTTTAAATATGCCTTTATTTTGCGCCAAAATACCCAAAATGTCAATCAGGTGCCACCTAGGGCGTCGCCGCTCGGAGGCATTAACAGCAATGAACACCGCACTCCTTCCGCACGGTGCCAAGTGCAAAATGCCGCACATCTCTGACGTGAAGAGCAGGTTATTGTGCAATTTTACCGCGCACGCAGCCGCAAGCACTGAGCGGCCCATAAGAGACATTCGGCACCCTGCTGGGATTCTGCGGTCGCAGCCCGCATCCCGGTCATTCGCTGCAAGTGCAGACTTTGGCGCTGCTCGAACTCACACATTGCGGGACGCAGCCGACTTTCGCTGCGAATGCGCCTACGGCTGCTTTCGGAAATTGGCCGGGCTGAAAGGCTCTTATCCGTAATAGAGCTGTGACGTTTGAATTTGTTACTTTTTGCCTTATTGGACGGCCATAGAAACTCGATCGAGTCTTGGGGAGCATCCGAATTTGCGTGCATATTCCCGCGAAAACTGGGCCGAGCTTTCGTATCCGACGCCATAGGCAATCTCGGACACTTTCGACCCGGTTGTGCGCAGCTCGTTGCGGGCCTGCATCAACCGCAGGTCCTTTTGGTATTGCAAGGGAGACGTTCCAGTGACCGCCTTGAACTGCTCAAAAAAGGCCGAGTTGCTCATACCAACACGCCCGGCAAGCTCGGGAACACTCAGTGACCGACCCAGATCAGAGCGGATTTCGTGTGTCGCTGCAAAGATTCTGCTGGCCACGTTTTCATGCCACACCAGTTTCTGAAGCGTGCCGCCATGCTTGCCAATCAACAAGCGGGCATGGATTTCCCGCGCTGTTATGGGGGCGAGCATGCACCGTGTCTCATCGGTTTCGCACTGTTGGAAATAGCGCAACAGCGCGTCCTGTAACGCATCATCCGTATCTGCGAGGCAAATCGAAAACGGGTCCGATACACGGGCACCAGATGACGGTGGCAGCGACGACGCCAAGGCGCGCATCACATCCAGATCCAAAGGGAATACGAGTGCGACATAGGGATGCTCGGGCGTTGCATTGGTGACCTGCGAGACCACGGGCAAGGCATTGCTGACGATCATTGATTGCCCAGCCCCAACTGTCAGGATTCTAGTGCTGGTGCCAACCTCCTTTGCGCCCTGCAGCACCGCACACAAAAGAGGACGGTAGACATTGGCCTCTTGTTGGGTTGGCGTCGGATGGGTCAGAAACACCGTCCCGCTTTCTTCATGCTGAAGAACGCCCTGGCCGATCCCTTTCTGGTCAAGCAGTGTCGAAACGTAGCCCAACAAATCCTGGGGTTCCATGTCCGCCTCCCTTGGTTTGTCCTCCTTTAGCATGGGCGCAGCCTTATTTCTTAAAAAAACTCCGTTTCTGGAGAAATGTGCTAATTTTTTGGAGAATAGAAAAAGATTCCCACAGAATTCTTGAGTATTATGCGCAAAGGCATCAGGGGATCAAAGATATGAAGACCATTCTAATTACCGGCGCGTCGTCCGGTATCGGCGCGGCAACGGCCCGGTATTTTCAGGCCAGGGGATGGAACGTCGTTGCCACGATGCGGACCCCTACCCGCGGCTCGGATCTTGCCAATTTGGAGAACGTCCACCTGGCGCGGCTGGACGTGACGGATGCCGACTCAATCGCGACGGCCGTGGCAGGGGGCATCGAACGCTTTGGACAGATCGACGTTTTGCTGAACAATGCAGGCTATGGGGCCTATGGCGCGCTCGAAGCCTTTACGATGGACCGCATCCGACGCCAGTTCGACACCAACGTGATCGGCTTGATGGAGGTGACCAAAGCGGTGCTTCCCCACTTTCGTCAAAACCGTTCCGGCACGGTGATCAATATCTCGTCTATCGGTGGGCAGATCACCTTCCCGCTGGGCGCGCTTTATCACGGTACCAAGTTTGCGGTGGAAGGTCTGTCCGAAGCCCTGCACTACGAGTTGGAACCGTTGGGCATACGGGTGCGTATTGTTCAGCCTGGCATGATCCAGACGAATTTCGGCGGCAGCTCGTTCGATTTTGCGATGGATGAAAATCTGTCAGACTACGTGCCGATGGCCGAAGCTATGGGGCGCCTGTTCGGCAAACTCGCATCGAACCCTTCTGCGCCAGAGACGGTTGCCGAGGTGATTTGGGACGCGGCCAACGACACCGGCGACCGTTTGCGGTATCGCGCAGGACCTGATGCCGAGGCTTTGCTGGATGCCCGCAAACAACAAGACGATGCGGCGTTTATCGGGGGCATTAAACAAAAGATGGCGCCCTGAAACACGACGTGACCCGTCATCAAGAGAGGGAACAACATGTACCAAAAAGCAATCGATAAAGGCGGCCTGGCCGTTGTCACCGGGGCGGCAAGCGGCGTGGGCTTCGCTGCGGCCAAACGGTTCTTGCAGGCGGGTCTGGGCGTTGTGCTGGTCGATCTTCCGGGAGAGGCGCTGGACAAAGCCGAGCCGGATTTGATCGAACTGGCGGATACGTCCCAGACGGTTCGGGCGATACCCGCGGACGTGACCAACGCCGCAGCCATGACGGATCTCGCCGATCAGGTCTTTGAACTCGGAGAAGTGGCTGTCTTGATGAATAATGCCGGGATTGCGTTGCCGACCGGCAGTTGGGAAAACAGCGAGAACTGGCGGAAACTGATAGAGGTCAATCTGTTTGGCGTCATGAACGGAGTGCACGCCTTCCTGCCGCGGATGATCGCCACAGCGCGCCCTGCCGTGGTCATCAACACAGGCTCGAAACAGGGGATCACCACGCCACCCGGAAACGCCGCCTATAACACCAGCAAGGCCGCTGTGAAGGTCATGACCGAGATGCTGGCCCACGAGCTGCGCGAGGCGGGTGCCGAGATCAGCGCCCATTTGTTTGTGCCCGGCTTTACCTACACGGGCATGATCCAGAAGTTCATGCCCGAAAAGCCCGCGGCGGCATGGTCAAGCGACGAGGCGATCGACTATCTGCTGCAGCGCATGTCGAACGGAGATTTCTATATTCTCTGCCCCGACAACGATGTCTCAGAAGCCCGCGACAGGAAACGCGTCGAATGGGCCTTGGGTGATATTATCCATAACCGGCCCGCGCTGTCGCGCTGGCATCCTGGCTATGCGGATGCCTTTGCCGCCCACGAGGTCTCGGAATAGCCGCTCCATAAGTGCGGCCGTAAATGGAGCCAACAAAACTGCTATCCAAATCACAAGGCTTACACCTCGTCGAAATACCTAGCGGACATTCGTACGAAGCGCGGCAACTGAGACTTCGGGCTCTCCTTAAACCTATGCCGCGACTTGCACCGAGGGCCGCTCTGGTACGAAACGACTTTTGCGGCATGCGTGTGAACAGACAAAACGCGGGACAATCCGGACACTTGGATGAATGGCGACGACGCGCATTTCAGCACATCGTTCCGATCGGCTAGGCAACGACCGCCGAGGTCACGACAGACGGAATTGGCACGTCCCATTCAGGACCCGTACCGTGCTTTGCCAGAACTTTGGCCACAACCGCCGCTCGGATTGCGGCCGAATTCGTTGTAGGTTGAGGGCGCAAAAGGGCGCCACCTCGGGCCGTTCCTTCAAGAAAGAAATCGAACGGTGCGCCCGGATCACTAACCTGCCATTTCGACGCGACGAAGGTTTGATGGCAATCTGAAAAACCGGCCTTGGCGAGTACGGGAAAGGCGATAGTCGGATCGGCATAATCATTTGCCCCGGGACCCGGTGGCAAGGCAATCTCTGGCGACCCGTGTTCCTCAATGGCGCCAAAAACATACCCCAGTGCAGTGTCAACTTCGGGCCCGCACCACACCGAATACGCCAGCCGACCGCCGTCGCGCAAAACACGGCGAACTTCTGCCAACACTTTCGGGGGGTCCGGCATATGCGGCATCCCAAAGCCAATTGTTACAGCGTCAAACGTATTGTCTTCAAAGCTCAAGGCCATCGCATCGCCTTCAACGAACTGAGCCTGTGGCACCGCCAGCCGCGCCATCTCAAGCATGGCGGGTGAGAAATCAAGGCCCGTTACGCGAGCACCTGTGTTGAAAAGGCCTGCGGATACATTGCCATGTCCGCAGCACAAATCGAGCACACGAGTGTCCGGTCCAGCACAAACCGCAGCGACCAGGTGTGGGACAACCATGTCCGCCGCCTTGGCAAACACCTCGGCATAGGACTGTGCCACATCGCACTTGGCCCATTCGCGCCTTTCGAGGGCGGCAAATGTGTCCTGTTCCTGATTGTCAGGCATCCAACATCTCCTCAGTCGCCACGTTTCGGAGGACCGCCGAAAGGGGCAAATTGTCAAGTTCGCCAAATGAAATGGGCATTCGCCGTCATTTGCGGGTAGGTTGCTTTGGGTGCAAAGCAGTCGATTGATGCGGTATCAAAACCCCATTTTTTGGTTCGCTTCGTGAATTGTACAGCGTGTGGGACTAAATTAACTTCCATCGCACCTATTCTGCAGCAGCGCTTCTGCAATAACACGATGCTCGGATGGGGACCTCTGCCCTAGCCAGCGCTTGGTCAAGCAACTCCGCGACGTGGCGCCGCTCAACCTCTTCTCCGCGGGCCTCAAGGCACTCGTGCAGCCCGTGGAGCGACCAGACGTTGCGCGGGTGTTGAACCGGGCGTGGCAGGGTATCATCTAGACCCAGATCTGCGCGGTAGATCGGCTCGGCCTCGGCGAACCGGCCCTGATCCATCAGCAGGGCAGCCAACGCATGCCGCGGTGGTTGCATCCAGCCCCAGGGTTCATCGTAGACCAGCCCGTCAGACGCAGCGATGGCCGCCTCCAGACGTAGAAGGCCGTTCTCAACCTCGCCTGATTTGTATAGCAACTCACCTTCGGCCATAGCCGCCGCAATTTTCAAGACGTCGCGGGCTTCGTTGTTGAACATGAAGCGATCCTCGCCGACCTTATCCTGTGCAGCACGGAATTCCGCAAATGCCGCGCGGGCCTCGTCGATGCGCCCCAGGTTGGCCAGGGCGACGGTGCGCCCGTAAAGGGTCAGCGCGGTAGTGAAGCAAAAGAGCGCCTGATCTTCAGGAAGCGTCTCATCCAACAGCGCCTGCCACATGCCGAACCGCACCAACACGTGAATACGCATACCCCAGAAGGCTTCAAACAATACGGGAAGGTACGCGACCGTTTCGCGCGGCAGGACTTCCTGCAGCCGCGTTGCAGCGGCAAGCGCCTGCGACTTTCGCCCCATGAACATCGCGCCGTAGGCCTCAAAGTGGATGTTATGCAAACGGTAGACAGTATAGAAATTCTGGGCTCCCGCGTAGGCTTCATATGCTTCGTCAACTTCCGCGGCCCGGTGATTTCGCCAAATGACATTCTGGTAGTCACCACACAGCACGTCGATGTGCGTCCCCATATGCACCAGATGCCCGGAATCCGGCACAAGATCCAGCAGGCGATCCCCATGCGACAGGGCCAGCTCGGGCCAGGGCGACATCTCCATTAGGTGGATATAGAGGTGCAACAACCCCGGATGGTCCCAAGCACCAGCGTTGTTTGAGAATGCGGTTTCGAGAACGTTTCGCGCCTCTTCTGTCGACGCGCCGTCTGAAGGTTGATTTTTCTCAATGTCCCAAAGCCCCCAGGGGGTGCGATTCATGAGCGCCTCAGCAAACACTGTCGCCACCTCAAGGTCGTTCGGGTGGGCCGCGTAGATCGGGCGCATCGCATCAGCGAATGCGTCGTTCCACGGACCGAAATCCTCGACTTCCGGGTCGGTCGGATACCGCGCCGTGAGCGCCTCGATCATCGCCGCGGCGACTGTGTTGATGCCTGCTTGCGCCTTGGCCGTCGACAGGGCTTCGTGCGCTTCTTTCAGGACCGAGATCCGCTCCTCAAGCTCGAAAAAATCCCACTCTTTGTTGTAGTTTGGACCAATCGCAAAGGCCAACCCCCAATAGGCCCACGCACAGGCGCGATCCGCTGCAATCGCCTTGCGAAAACAATCCGCCGCCTCTTCGTGGTTGAAGCCAAAGGTCCAGTTCAGACCGCGGTCGAACCACGTTTGCGCTTCATTTGATGCGGATGCGCTGGGCCGTGAATAGGTCCCAAGGTCGAAATAGCTCATGCGTCCCCCCCCAAGCATTTGAAAATGAACATCTTATTCAAAACCGTCAAATTTCGAACGATCGCGTTCGACGTCCTTCTGAACGGTCTAGCGGCGTGCAGGCCACTTCATCTCCAATCAATGGAGATGAGCAGAGATTACATTTCTCGGTCCCATTTTCCAACACCCAGCCGGAATTGACATGCGCGAAGTTGGCTTTTGATGACCCAAAATGGTGATTTCGAGTGATCGGCCCAGAAAACCCAATTCTCCGATATAGGCGTAGATAGATAAAGGCCGCTTTGGACTCTCTGCTGACGACTCATAGCCAATAGATGACGAGAGCTGCGAGGGCGATTGCTGAGAGGAAGACCTTCGGGCACCTGTCGTAACGGGTTGCCACACGGCGCCAATCCTTGAGCCTGCCAAACATGACCTCGATCCGGTTGCGGCGTTTGTATCGGCGCTTGTCGTACTTCACCGTTGTCTTGCGCTGCTTCCGACCGGGGATACAAGCGCGTATCCCTTTGTCTTGCAACGCTTTTCGGTGCCAATCAGCATCGTACCCGCGATCTCCGAGTAGCCAATCGACATTCGGTATGCCGCTGAACAGAGCCCGAGCACCGATGTAGTCGCTGACCTGTCCTGCGGTTATGAACAGGTTCAGCGGGCGTCCCTGACTGTCGCAGATGGCGTGCAGTTTGGTGTTCAAGCCGCCCTTGGTTCGGCCAATCAGGCGTCCACGCCCCCCTTTTTGACGCCCATGCTGGTCGCTGTCCGATGAGCCTTCAGATAGGTCGCGTCGATCATTACAGTCTTCTGTTCGCCGTGCTCGGCGGCCAGACCGGCCATCATTCGCGCGAAGATGCCCTTGTCGCTCCACCGTTTCCATCGATTGTACAGCGTCTTGTGCGGTCCATAGGCGGCAGGGGCATCCCACCACCGCAAACCTCCGATTGATGAAGATAATCCCGCTCAACACACGCCTGTCATCGACGCGCGGCTTGCCGTGGGGCTTCGGGAAAAACGGCTCCAGACGCGCCATTTGCGCATCCGTAAGTCAGAAGAGATCAGACATGTTCACCGCTCGTTTTTGAACCGTGAATCACGCCGCAAAACGGAAATCAATGGGTCCAGACCCTAACAATCAACTTGGACCAGTCAGATGAGGCTGTTCAATGTCTGCTTCCAATTCGGCAATACGAAACCGTCGTTTTCTATGATCGTAGTTAGGGAACTCACTTATGCTCCGTATTTTTTAACGCGGATTACATCGAGGGGAAACGCTTCGCTGCACAGGCGACCAAACCTATGCAGCGGCCCATTCAGCTCGCTGAGGCAAGTGATTTCTTGGGATCGTAAAACGGGATCGGCACGACAGTGCACATACGCATTTCGCTCAACTTATCTACCTGTAGGACCCCGCCTGATGCTGCGTAGTCGATGCTGATCATCGCAAGTGCGATGTTCTTTTCCAGTCTTGGGGAATAGATCGCAGACGTGACCGCGCCGACCTGCACGCCACCCTTGATAATGGGCCAAAAGAAATCATTGGATCCGATAAAAGGATCACCGTCAATTTCCAGACCGACTAGCTGTTGCGACACGCCCTGTTCCTTGATCTTGGTTAAGGCCGCCTTGCTGACAAAATCAGCCTCCGTGTCCAGATCGACAAGACGCCCCATACCCAGCTCATAGGGGTTGTTCGCAAGGTTCATATCCGCGTGATACGACAACATGCCCGCCTCGATCCGGCGAATGCTCGATGTATGGCCGGGCTTGAGACCCAAAGGAGTGCCAACGACCATCAGATGTTCCCAAAGCCGGTCACCTTGTGATCCGTCGCGCAGGAAAATCTCGTAACCAAGCTCGCTTGACCATCCGGTGCGTGAAATAATCAAAGGCACGCCGTCCCAGTCAAATTCCATGAACCGGTAGTATTTGAGCTCGGTCGGGGCATCGCCAAAGGCTGCGCGCAGAACGTCGCGGGATTTGGGGCCTTGCAGCTGCAACGGTGACACGTCGGGTTCGGAAATCTCCACATCCATGCCGGAATTCACCGCAATACCGCGCGCCCAGAGCAGGACGTCACTGTCCGCAATAGACAGCCAAAAATGATCCTCGGCCAGTTTCAGAAGAATCGGATCGTTGATGATCCCGCCGCTCTGGTCGGTAATCAGTACGTATTTACATTGTCCGACCTCACATTTCGAAAGATCACGGCAGCTGAGGAATTGGGTGAATTTTGCCGCGTCCGGTCCTTTGATCTCGACCTGACGCTCGACAAAGACGTCACACAGGATCGCCTCATTGACCAGATTCCAGAAATTCTGCCTCGGATCGCCAAAATCGCGGGGGATGTACATGTGGTTGTAGACGGAAAATCCTTTGGCCCCCCAACGCAAGGCTGCGTCGGAGTAAGGGGATTTTCGGACCTGTGTTCCAAAGCTGAATTGGGCAAAGCTAAGTTCATGGGACATGACGTGTATCCAGTTAATTGTGTGGGAGTTCAGCTATTTGCGCGGACCAAATCTCGGAGTTCGTTTTTGCGGATTTTTCCGGTACTGGTCTTGGGCAGCTCACCAAAGATCACCTTCTTTGGCCGCTGGTATCCCGCAAGACGGGCTTTGGCGTGCGCCAGAAGCTCATCCTCGGTGGCCTCGCCGGAAAGCTCCACAAAGGCACAAGGCACTTCGCCCCATTTCTCATTCGGCATCGCCACGACGGCACAGAGGCTGACCGCAGGATGCGAATAAAGCGCCTTTTCCACCTCGATGGACGAAATGTTTTCGCCGCCCGAGATGATGATGTCCTTGGACCGGTCGCGGATCTCGATATAGCCATCGGGATGCTGCACGGCGATGTCACCCGACCAGAACCAGCCATCCTTGAAGGCTTTGGCGGTTTCCTCGGGCGCTTTCAGATAGCCCTTCATGACGATGTTGCCGCGAAAAACAATTTCGCCCAGCGTTTCACCATCCCATGGCACGGGCGCACATGTGTCGGGGTTCAGGACCAGCACGTCTTCCTGCAATTCATACGCGACGCCTTGACGGGCTTTCGGGCTTGCCTGTTCTTCCGCTGGCAGTGCTGCCCAATCGGGTTTTTCCGCGCAAACCACCGCGGGGCCATAGACCTCAGTCAGGCCATAGACATGGGTGATCGAGATGCCCATCGCCTCCATTCCTGCAATCACACTGGCCGGAGGTGGGGCGGCGGCGGTCATCATATTGATGTGTTGCGGGAAGTCGCGTTTTTCCTCTGCGCCCGAGATCATCGACATGATGATCGGCGCTCCGCAAAGATGGGTGACGCCATGATCGGCGAAGGCGTTATAAATCGCGTCGGCCCTTGGCGCACGTAGGAACACATGCGTCCCGGCCAGCATGGTGATTGTTCAGGGAAAGCACCAGCCATTGCAGTGGAACAGCGGCAGCGTCCACAGGTAAACCGGATGATGCCGCATTTCCCATGTGACGACATTGTTGACCGCGTTGGTCCAGGCGCCACGATGGGAATAGACAACACCCTTGGGCCGTCCTGTGGTGCCTGACGTATAGCTCAGAGCAAGTGCGTCCCACTCATCCTCCGGCAAGGAATAGGCAAAATCCGGGTCGCCTTCCGCCAGCAGCGCATCATAGGTCAACGTGCCGATTTTCTCGCCGCCCGGGCCTTCACTATCCTCGATATCGATGACCAACAGGTCACGGCCCGATTGGGCGACGGCCTCAGTGGCCAGATCGGAAAATTCGGTATCGACCAACAAAACCCTGGCGTCGCCGTGATCCAGAATATAAGCGATCGTGCCCGCGTCCAGCCGCGTGTTGTTCGCGTTCAGAACCGCGCCCAGCATGGGCACAGCCAGCGCGCATTCCAGCGCCTCGGGGATATTCGGCGCAATCAGGGCGACGGTATCGCCCTTGCCGATATCGCGTTTGGCCAGGGCAGAGGCCAGCCGTTTGCAACGTTCCGCGACCTCGCCCCAGTTGCGCCGGATGTGGCCATGGATTTGCGCCGGAAGCTCTGGATGCACGCGCTCGACGCGTTTGAGGATCGAAACCGGTGACAGGGCGGTGTGGTTCGCTGCATTACGGGCAAGCTCCGGGCCCTCGTAGATCATTCCCCGGTCCATTCAGGCATCGGTTCTTTGCGGGTGAAGGCCCCGATACCGGCCTCGGCATCTTTGGCCATCATGTTTTCCGCCATCGTGCGACCGGCAAAGGCGTAGGCCTCTTCCAGCGGCATTTCGAGCTGTTCGTAATAGGCACGCTTGCCGATCTTGACGGCGGACGGCGATTTGTAGGCAATGATCCTAGCCATTTCTGTGGATGCCGCTTCCAGTTCCGCCAAGGGCACCACGCGGTTGACCAACCCCATTTCGGCGACGCGGGCTGCGGGCAGGAATTCCCCCAAAAGCAACATTTCCATCGCCAGCTTGCGCGGCACATTGCGCGAAAGCGCGACCATCGGGGTTGAGCAGAATAGCCCGATATTCACGCCCGATGTTGCGAAAGTTGCGTTGTCGGCGGCCACCGCCAGATCACAGGACGCAACAAGCTGACACCCCGCCGCTGTGGCAATCCCTTTGACCTCGGCGATTACAGGTTGCGGCAAGCGCACCACCCGAAGCATCATCGCCGAACACGTCGCAAACAGGTCTTGGAAATACTGAAATCCACCGTCGGCATCCGCCCGGCGCGCCGACATTTCTTTGAGGTTATGACCCGCGCAAAAGTGATTGCCGCCGGTACGCAAGATCACTGCTTTGACACTGCGATCTTCTGCGATTTCGTCAAATGTGTCAGACAGAGCGCGTAGCATCGCCTCTGACAACGCATTAATCGACATGGGCGCGTTCAGAGTCAGAACGGTAACGCCATCGATGTCAGCCCGCAGGATCAAATCATCGTTTTGCATTTCGCCCTCATAGGTCATTGAGTGGAACTTTCAGCATAGGTGCGCCGCTTTCGTCGCACGGGATTTCGCCGGCCCGCATGTTCACTTGCAGGGACGGAATGATCAGTTTGGGCATCGCCAGTTGCGCGTCACGCTCTGTTCGGAACTTGATGAAATCTTCGCGCGATTTGCCAGCACCCACATGGATGTTGTCGGCACGTTGCTGGCCAATTGTGGTCTTCCACGCGATGGCGCGCCCACCGGGGCCATAGTCGTGGCAGATGAACGGGCGCATCTCGCCCGGCAGGCTCAGCACGGTTTGGATAGAATCGTAAAGCTGCCCTGCATCACCACCCGGAAAGTCTGCGCGGGCTGAGCCGCCGTCAGGCATAAAGAGCGTGTCACCGGCAAAGGCGGCGTCGCCAATCACATGCACCATGCAGGCTGGTGTGTGGCCCGGCGTGGCAATCACAAAGGCTGTCATTTCGCCAATGGTGTAGGTGTCACCATCCTCGAATAAAGCATCAAACTGCGACCCGTCGCGTTGAAATTCCGTGCCTTCGTTGAAGATTTTGCCGAAGGTGTCCTGAATTTCGATGATGCCTGCACCAACGCCCATTTTGCCACCCAGCCTATCCTGAATATAGGGTGCAGCAGACAGGTGATCGGCATGGACATGGGTTTCAATGATCCATTCCACCGACAAGCCTTGTGACTGGATGGCGTCGATCAAGCGATCGGCACTGTCATAAGTGATCCGCCCGGCGGCGTAATCCATATCCAGAACGCTGTCTATTATTGCACAGGCGTTAGATGCGGGGTCTTTCACGACATAAGAAATCGTGTTGCTGGCAGGATCAAAGAACCCTTCGACACTAGGCTTTGCTGCCATATTGAGATTTGGGAAATTTGTTGAAGGTTCCATGATTTATTCCAGCGCGCCCGCGGCTTTTTTCCAGGCGCCAACGCCTCCGGTCAGGTTCACAACGGGCGACAGTCCCATATCCATGGCCACCACCGCCGCCATGGCAGAACGCCCACCCGATGCGCAATAGAACACGTAAGTCTTATATTGACTGAACTCCGGCTTGTGCGCAGGATTTTCCGGGTCGATGTGGAATTCCATCATGCCGCGCGACGATGCGACAGCACCCTCAATGACGCCGGTTTTGGCCTGTTCCGTACCATCGCGCAGATCGACAAAAACGTGATCGGGCGAGCCTACCAAGGCCAATGCCTCTTCGGCACTGATCGCAGGCACCGCTTTCATGGCCACCTTTACGATGTCTTTCGCGCTTTTGGTGATCGTCTGAGCCATGTTTGGTTTCCTTTTTCGATTGGTTTTGAGCCAGTCCAATAGTACGTCGAGCGGCCAATTTATGGCACCGCTACAGCCGTATGCGCAGGCAGAGGCCACATGAGTTTCTGTGCCGCTCTCAGTCAAATTGCGAGATCAAGACGGGGCTTCCAGAACGGGCGGAACAGCTCGATCTTGGGGCAGCGGTTCATCACCACCTTCAGCCCCGCTTCTTCGGCAAGCGCGGCCGCGCGGTCATCATAAACGCCGATTTGGCCCCAAAGCACCTTGGCACCGATTGCAATGGCTTTCTCGGTGATCGCGTAAAGTTCCTCTTTCGGGCGGAAGACCTCGACCATATCCACGGGCCGGCCGATCTCTTCCAGCGAATGAACGACAGGTATGCCGCGAATTTCGATCAGCTTTGGGTTTGGATTGACAGGGATCATGTCATAGCCCGTTTCGTGCAGCACACGCAGCACGCCATAGCTGAACTTGGTCTTGTCGCCACTGGCCCCCACCATCGCAATGGTTTTGACCGAACGCAGGATGTCCGCCAGATATTCGGGCGCGTAATCATACAGGTGATCGATGTCAGCTTCGGGCATTTAAGCCTCCTTAGGGGTCGCGATATCCGCCTTCAGCTCATGCGGCTCCAGCGGATCAAGGAAGGGGTTGCGATAAAGTTTGTCGTGGCTTTCGACGCCGATTTCCAATATGCAATCGCTCACTGCGCGGGCCACACACAGCAGAACATAGCCATTGTTGATCTGGCGATTGTTCAACGCCACTTGCCTGCGCTGATCCACTTCGCCAACGGTCAGTTTGGCCGCACAGGTGATGCAGCCGCCGTATTTGCAGCCATAGGGCAGATCGACTCCCTGTTCGCGTAAAGCGTCTAGCAACGGACGGCGGGCGTCGACCTGATAGGTCGCATCATCGCGGTTGGCGATTGTGATTGTGCGGGTTTCGCTCACAGCCAGATGTCGCTTGTACAATCGCCACCGGGATAGCGGGTTTCATGGCAGCGGCTTGGTCCGTTTGGCTCTTTGCCAAAATCAACAACGAAATCTTCGTTGATTTTCATACCGCCGTTTTCGACATCACAGTCGATCATCAGCATGACACCGCCCTGGGTGCGAATTTCCGGATAGAACTGGTTGTCCCAGGTCGAGAACAGCGAGGTCGTGACATAAAGCCGTTTGCCATCAAGCGAGAGCTGATACATTTGCGGCCCGCCTGCCACTTTGACGCCATTGACCTCGGGCGCTTTGCCCAAAAGCCCGCCCATCCAAACCTGCCCGGTCAAAACAGGATTATGCGGGTCAGAGATGTCGTACTGGCGCATATCGCCGTGCAACCAGTTATTGAGGTAAAGGTATTTGTCGTCCATCGATACAAGGATGGCCGACATCACACCGGGCACGGGAATAGGCCATTCGGGATGCGGTTCATTCTCCACATCAATGATCTTTTCCCATTCCCATTTCCCAGCTTCGGACTTCCAGAAATGGATGACATTGGCGCTAAGCGCGGCACCGCAGAACCCATGTGTACTGTCAGGATCATGCAGAAACTTTACCTCCAGCGGGATCAGGCCGTCTTCGCCGAGATACATCGTCTCGACCGGCACCTTTTTCTCAAAATCCCAGATGTGCAGGCGGCGACCGTATTTCAGGTGGCCCACTTCTTCCAAATCAAACCCTGGCATGAATGTGTTGGGTGCGGCCCATTCGGAACTGACCATCACGTTATGGCGCGGCTGGTACCAGAAGTCATAACCAAACGGGATATCGCCCATTGAGTTTTCCCAACGACCAACGATCTCGAATTCTTTGTTGAGGTGCAGATAACCACCCGGCGCTTCGCCCTGTGCGTCACCTAAGAAGGAAATGATGATCTCAGAGCCCAAACAATGCACGGTGTGTGGGCCGCTCAGATTGGTTTTTGACTTGATCTCGGCCCCGTCAATCACCTTATGAAGGCGCAGAGCAAACGGGTCCGTCGCGGTGTCGATCACATAGATATTGTTGGATCGCACGCCTGGCACCAGCAGGTATTTACGGCTCATGCCCGCGTCGTCGTGGCAGGAAGAACAGGCATTCCAGCCCATGTGATGCAATTCATCCCCGATGCCGGGCATCTCTAAGCGATGGATGACTTGTGAATAGGTCGGGCTTTCCGGGTCGGCGTCCACGGTGGCTAGGTAGTCCGGCTTTTGAATGCCGGTACCGGTGTAGATGGCAATTGTGTACAAGAGTTTTTCACGCGGCGCTTTGATCGCCTCGGCAGGGCTTGCATACCCCGGGCCACAACATGCTCCGTTCATCTTCACATTCCTCCCTTGCGATCATTTGAAGATTCTCGTAAATCGATAAAAAGATTCTCGCAAGGTAAAAATATGCATCTGGAACGCCTGACATTCATCCTCGAAGTTGTTGGACAAAAGGGCGAGGCTACAGTGGCCGAGATTTGCGCTCATTCTGACCTGCCTAAGCCGTCTGCCTACCGGTTGGTGCAGGACCTCGTCGGTGTGGGTCTACTGGAACCTGTTGCCCGTGGTACATTCACAATCGGCTCCCGCCTGAAGCGGATCACGAAAAGTGACCACTCTGACCGTGCACTGCTAGAGGTGATTGCGCCTGCGCTAAAGCAAGCCGCTAAACAATATGGCACCGCATTTTTCCTGTCCCGTCTGCGCGGAAAATCCGTGGAAATTATTCACGTTGAAACACCTGACACTGGGGTCTCCTATCTCCATCCCGGTTTGGGGAAACGACCCTTGCATGCCTGTTCCTGCTCTAAGGCCGTTGCTGCATTCTCACCCGACTTGTTTTTGACCAGCGAAATGGAAGGCCGGCTGCGCGCCTACACCGAATTCACCCTGACAAACGTGCAGGACTTGGAAGCCGAGTTTGACACCATTCGCAATCGCGGCTTCGCAGAATGCGTGGAAGAGATTGAGCGCGGCATGTGTTCGGTGGCAGCTCCCCTTGCGCCAAGCGGGCCAGGTTCCACGATGTCCATCGGTGCAACCGGATCGGTACGGGTCTTTACGCCAGCGTTCCGCGAAAAACTTGGTCCCCAGATCTCCCTTATTGCGCGTGAAATGTCTGCAAATTTGGGTTGGGACGCGGCGCAGGATGCCAAAATATCAGGCTAACTTTTAGGTGGTCTTCGAATGTGGGCCTCTTCTAAATCTGATCTGAACTGACCTCCGCTCCACACAAACAAAAAAAGCAACGCCGGACGTTCGAACGTCTCGCAGCATCAGTCAGTAAGAGCTCAGAGCCGACCTCAGATGCGGCGCGGCATCTGCCAGTTTCGCAGAACTAGCATCGTGGCAGAACGGCCCATAAGAGACATTCTACAACCGAGCGGATTACTGAAATACAGCGTTGCAAACCGGCGTTTGCTGCCCGTGCATACCCATTCGCAGCAAAATCTACACTATCCGGGAAAGACCGGTATTGGTCACGACAGCGGTCGTTCTAACATTTTGGCTGCAGACAAGCTGTCAGGCGGTACAAAAATCTCGCAGTATCGAGTTAAAGAGCCCCGGCTTCTCTAAATGCGTCGCGTGAGCACATCCAGGTATCACGGCGAGGTTGGCGTCGGGAATTGATTGCCACAATTGTTCGGTTTGGCTCCATGGATAGGTCCGATCCCGGTCACCCCAAACCACCAACGTACGGGTCATGATATCCGCCAAATGTTTGGCGCCGCTCCAACTTTCCATTGCGTCGAGCCCAATTAGCATGGTTTGCAGGCTGCATTGTTCTGCAATCATAGCACAGTCCTCATAGGCCGCAGCTTTTCCCCGATCAAGAAACCAGGTTGCCGCAATACGTCTGGCTGTGGCTCTTGGTCCTTCTGTATTGGCCCGATGCTTTGAGGTGTCGATTGTCTCAAACCGGCCGGGTAAAATGCCGATTGTTCCGGTTCCGTACAGCACCAACTGGTCGATGCGGTCGGGTGCACGGGCAACCATTTCCTGAACGATCATCCCGCCCATTGAATGGCCGATCAGGATAAACCGCTCAATCCCACGCGCGCTTAATTCTCTCAGCGCCCACTCGGCAAAGCCCGCAATACTGGCGGGGGCCTCGAGATGTGCGTTTTCACCAAATCCCGGTAGATCCAGGGCCACGACATTGAAACCGGCCAGAGCATCGACTTGCCCCAACCAATGCCGACTGCCGCCCAAAAATCCATGGACGAATACGACAGGTGTCATTTGCGCCCACCCTGTACAATGCGATCAAGGATCATGGCGCAGAAAAGGATCGCAAACCCGGCGAGGATGCCTTGGCCCACATTGGCATATTGCAACGCTTCCAGCACGTCCTCACCCAGCCCCTTGGCGCCAATCAGCGAGGCCACGACGACCATCGCCAGCGACAACATAATCGTCTGGTTGATCCCCGCGCGGATCGATGGGCTTGCTAATGGAAGATCTACCTTAGTGAGCAAGTACCACTTATTGGCACCGAAACTAATAGCTGCTTCGCGCACGCTTTCTGGTACACCACGCAGACCAAGAACGGTCAATCGTACCACCGGTGTGCCGCCAAAAATCATCGTGACCACAACCGCCGCTGGCTTTCCAACGCCGAAGAACGCAATCACAGGCACCATGAACACGAAGGCTGGCATGGTTTGCATGAAATCCATGATCGGCTGGATAAACGCATAGAACCGTGGGCGACGGGCAGCAAACATGCCGAGCGGAATTCCGATAACAATCGACAGACACGCCGCTGTCCCCAACAAGGCCAGCGTCGTCATGGCACCTTCCCAGAAACCCAGCAGGCCCATATAGGCCAGAAATGCGCCCGAATAGATCGCCGTTCTGATGCCCGCTGTCAGCCAGGTCAGCAGAATAATCAAGCTCGCAATCACGATCCATGGCGTCTGAACCAGTATGACCTCTAGCGCATCCAACAGAGTGCGGATGCCGAATGTCAGCCCATCAAAGAAGGTCTCGCTGTTGCGTACGCACCAGGCGATGAAATCTTCTACCCAAGTGATACTGGTCAGGCGGATGTTTGGGTCTGTCGGAAAATGGCTAAGCAGTGAAAAGCGCCCTGGGAAGCTGTAATGCAACATTGCCGCGGCGACGATTAACGCCATGAAGATTGCGCTGAACACGATCTGCGACACCGGCATGGCCGAACGGATCGAACGATCCGATAGCCACTCCGAGAAACGCGCCTCAAGCGCCCAGTTCGCCACCTGTGACTGTATGAATTTGACGATGATCAGTATGATCAGGCCGGTTAGAATGATGTAAGGACCTTCAGCTGCCATCGCCTCGGCCTCGGCACGGATACCTCCTATGTTTTCTTCAAGCGAGTCCACCGTTCGCTGATAGACATCGATCTTGTCCGAGTTGTTTTCGATAGCCGCCGCCAATTGCTGACGGCGCAGTTCAAGCGTCCCTTCAATCGATGCAATACGCTCCATTGCCTCGGCTGCCAGATCGCCGAACAACCCTCGCGCAATCTGCACAAAGGCTATTGTTTCGAGGATCAGAAATGGTAACGCCCATGACCACAGACCTCGCGCACCGAACCAGACCGGACCAAACAATCCGGCCATCAGATTGAAAGTTGGTGTAAAGCGGGACGATGCACCAATCTTGTCGAAATTACGGATATAGTAGTCAGGGCTGGTGCGTACAAATGTGCGAATGTTTTCACGCCGCTCTTCGGCATAGGCAAGGGCCGCTTCGCTTTCGGTATCTTCCAGCGGGTTCACATCAGAAATGCTCATGACACTTCGGTCCCTTCGATCACGGTGCGCAACAGATCGGCACGGGTTATGACGCCAACATCCACGCCGCCGTCCTCCACAAGGATTGCGCTACTGTTGTCGATCGCCAGATTGATCAGCGTGCTCAGATTTTCGTCTTCATTCACGCGCGGGGCATCCGCCGATAGCGGCCCATGGGCCGCAATATGTTCTGGAATTGGCCGCATGACCGCATGGGCGCGCACCACTTTGAGGCGTGAAATACCTGCAACGAAATCAGCCACATAGTCATCAGCGGGGTTCATCACGATGTCTTCGGCTGTCCCGATCTGCACCACCTTGCCGTCCCGCATGATGGCGATCCGATTGCCGATACGGACGGCTTCATCAAGGTCATGGGTAATGAAGATTGTAGTCTTCTTGAGAATCTTGCTCAGCCGGATGAATTCATCCTGTAATTGTCGCCGGATCAGCGGATCAAGGGCCGAAAACGGTTCATCCATCAAAAGCACGTCGGGGTTGGCGGCCAAGGCGCGGGCCAGACCCACACGTTGTTGCATGCCACCGGACAGCTCGTGTGCGAACTTTGACCCCCAGGCGCCCAGTTCGACAATATCGAGAATAGCAGCAGCCTGACGCATGCGTTCATTCTTGCTGACCTGTCGGATTTCCAGTGGCATTGCCACGTTATCCAACACCGACCGATGCGGCATCAGCGCAAAGTTCTGAAACACCATACCGATTTTGTTGTTGCGAAACTGCTGAAGCTCTTTTGGCCCCAAGGCCATGACATCAGTGCCTTCGATTTCGATCTTACCAGCTGTCGGCTCCAGCAGTCGGTTGAAATGGCGAACCAGGGTGGATTTACCGCTGCCTGACAGACCCATGATGCAAAAAATCTCACCCCGGTTTACCGACAGGCTGACATCAGCGACGCCGACAACACAGTTGTATTCGGCCAGCACTTGGGACTTGTCCAACCCGCGGTCGCGGATCGCCTGCAGCGCCACCTCGGGTCTGCCTCCGAAAATTTTCCAGACATTCGAAATTTCGATAACGGTGTCGTCGCTCATAGGTCCTCCAGAGATCTGCTTTTGGGTGGCGCCAGCAGATGCCGCCACCCTGTTTCTGGAAGTGGGATCAGAGACCCAGCCAAGCGTCGACGCGATCCGGGTTCGCTTCGACCCATTCGCGGGCAACCTCTGCCGGATCGCGACCTTTGCCGCTGATCTCATAGGCGAAACCGCTGACATCATCTGCAGTCAATGCGAAATTCGCGAAGAAATCAGCAATCGCAGGTGATCGGTCTGGCAACGTATTGGACCATGCGATCTGGACGTTCTTCAGGGCGTCTTTGGTGGCAACACTGGATTTGCTATACCAATCCGGATCGTCCGATGGCTGCACCATCACGTATTTTGCCGGGTCGAACGTCGGCTCGCTCAGCATTTGAACGTCGAACATGTACCAGACCGCGTGTGGCTTGTAGCAATAGAAGGCATAGCCCTCGCCTTTGGCGATGCTGTCTTTGATACGCGCGGTCTTCACGCTTTCTTCTGCACGCACGGGCTCGATGAAATCAAGCAGACCGTAGTCGCGCGTTTTAACCTCATTCACATTGGCCGACGCCCAGCCCGGGGCGCCAATCCACATCTCACCCTTGCCATTGCCGTCGCTATCCATCAGGGCAGCGACGTCAGGGCGGCCCAGATCAGCTATGTCGGTGATATTGTTGGCCTCACCAAAGTCCTTACTAACGCAAAAGCCCTGATTGCCTTCATAGGGGTTCGACGACAGGGTTACTGTGCCCGCTTCGTCTACATATTTCTTGGTAAAGCTTTCCTGATTGGGTAGCCACACATCAGGATGCACGTCGATGTCACCTTTGCCCTGATCCATGGCTTGAAAGATGGTTGCATTGTTACCGGGCACATATTCAACCGTCCCGCCGATGCGCGTTTCAACAACGGCACCCAGAAGATGAGCGATTGCCTGCGCCCCGGTCCAAGACGGCACACCAATTTTAACCTCTTCCGCCGCGAATGCGGGCATCGCATAGATACCTACCGCCGCTGCCATACCAAATGCCTTTAGCTTGTTTCTCATGATAGTCTCCTCTGTTGAATTGCGCCGTATTTTGGCGTCGTTTTTTTAGTCAATCTCATTCCCATCGCTCGGCGGTGTCGTACAAAGTCGTCTCGGGCTGCGACTTCGGACGGAAGGGGAAAAGGGGGACAAACCGCCAGGCCCTAGCTTGAAGTCTAGAGCATGAGGTTTTCTGAGGGCCAATTCGAACATTTCATCAAACTATTCCCGCAATGCATAGTTTTGAGTATGCTCGACCAATGCTTCCTTGGAAATGCAGGTACACACATTGGATTTGAACTGGCTGCGCGATTTTGAATGCCTCGCCCGGACACTGAACTTCACCCGAGCCTCCGATGAACGCAACATCACACAATCCGCATTCAGTCGTAGAATCAAAGCGTTGGAGAGCTGGGTCGGGCTGCCTCTGGTCAATCGCGCCACCTATCCTGTTCAATTGACAGAAGCAGGTCAACAATTCTTGCCGGTCGCTTTAGCGGCGATCTCACAACTGTCAGAATCCCGTCAATCGCTGCGGGATGCCGATCGTGGGGATAGCCGTTTCATCCGGTTTTCGGTCCTCCACACGATCGCGGTTAATTTTTTGGCAAGTCGCATCGAAGAGTTGCAGATGCAAATTCCCGATCTGCGCACTCGAGTATTGTCCGATTCCCTAAGCACCTGCTGTGACCTGTTGGTCGAGGGCGCAGTGGACATTCTCTTGTGTTACAATCACCACTCGGTTTCACCGATGATTGATGAAACCGCATTTGAGCGAAAAGACCTGTTAAAGGATCGTCTGGTGCCAGTGGCTACAGCTAATTCAGCGCGTGCCATGGGTTGGAGTCTCGCAGAGCAGGATGGCCCACCCATCCCCTATCTGGCATATGACCGTTCTTCGTTTTTAGGCATGGTTGTAGAAAATACCATAGACCGCAAACCCCTGAACGCCGAGACGATTTATGTTGATAGTCTGGTTGAGACAATCAAGAGACGCCTGATTACCGGAAGCGGCTTTGCCTGGATGCCCGAAACCGCGATTTCGCCAGAGCTGGACGCAGGATTGCTGGTGCCAATCGGCGATGACGCGTGGTGTGCCACCTTGACGATTTCCGCATTTGCCAATCCGGCGACCTTTGATCAGACAGCGCAACAGCTTTGGGACCAATTATGAACAAAGGTATCTGTTGACTTACAGATTGCCTCCGAACGCTGTGGCGCACTTATTCAATCGCCTAAACTTGCCCTGCGTGGGAAAATTCGACAATCGCCTGGACAAGCAGGTCAATCGTATCAATGGCATTGACCTCGGCCGCAACACTATCAGCGATGAGCGAGAATTCTGAGCAAGCCACAAGCTGCAGGTCGGCCCCTGCGGCAACAAGTTCTTTCGAGGCAACTCTTAGTGTTTCGCGCCCTTCATTGCACGGGCCGTCAGTCTTAATTTTTCGGATCGCTGCAAGCATTTTTTCATCGTCTGCCGGCCAAACAACCGAAAGCCCGCGCGTTTGCAGCGTTGTCTCGAATAGATAAGTACGTTGTACGGCTGGCGAGGCAAGCATTCCGATACATCCCCCTGACCCAAGCGTCCGAGCTGCATATTCAGCTGCCAGTTCGATCAAGTTCAGCAAGGGGATGTCCACGGAATCCGTAATCGCCTTGGCATAGTGATGGGCGGTGTTGCACGGCATCGCCAGCGCCAAGGCTCCAGCTTCTTCAAGCCGACGCGCCATAGCGGCAAGTGTCGGCCCCGGATCCTCTCCGACGCCCTCGAGCAGATGACGAACCCGCGACGGCACCTGCGGGTTCATGTCGATCAACAAAGGTATGTGGTCTTGGTCATCAGTTGCGGGTACGTCCGCCACCAGCTTGCGCTGGAGGAGGATAGTCGCTTCGGGGCCCATACCGCCAAGAATTCCAACCGGGCGCAGTGTCATGGTTCAGACAGTCACCCAGCGGTTTTGATGATCAAAGGCAAAATCATACCCCCCAAGGGCTGCGGCACCCCCTGTGTGCAGGAACACAATCCGTTCGCCGTTGAACTCACCCTTCCGTGCAAGATCAATCAGACCGGCTGCACCCTTGGCGGAATAGCACGGATCGAGAAGGATGCCTTCGAGCTCTGCAAACATCTGGATCGCCTCTATGCCGCTTGTCGTTGGCAGGCCATAACCCTCGCCGACATAGTCAGTATTGGCCTTCACGTCTTCGCGCTTGACCACACCTGCGCAGCCCAGTTTTTCAGCAGTTTTGCAGGCGAGGTCAAAAACCATCTGTTCTTGCTTGGGCTGAGGCGCCCTTGTGCCGATGCCCAGAACGGGCACCTGCGCATTCATGGCACACATGCCCGTCACCAATCCGGCCTGCGTTCCTGAAGAACCGGTTGCATGCACCAATCTGTCAATTTGCAAACCACTGTTATTTGCTTGTGCCAACAGTTCGAAGGCCGCGTTAACATAGCCAAGTGCGCCGGTCGGGTTCGATCCGCCGCCAGGAATGACATAGACATTGTGCCCTTCCGCGCGCTTCTTTTCGGCTGCTTTTTCCATCTCACCCGGCATGTCGTGGCCGCCGGGAAACTTCTCGGTAGTTGCGCCATGCAAATGGTCTAGAAGGACGTTACCGTTCGTATTGTAGTTTCCATTTTGGTAACCGGTGCGATCCTCCAAAAGGATGTGACAAGCAAGCCCCAGCTTGGCGGCAAATGCAGCCGTCTGCCGACCGTGATTGGTTTGCGTGGCCCCTTGGGTCATCACCATGTCGGCACCCTGCGCTTCGGCCTCAGCCATTAGAAATTCAAGCTTGCGGGTCTTGTTGCCGCCGGTCGACATACCGGTGCAATCATCGCGTTTGATCCATATTTCGACCCCCAGCTCTTTTGACAATCGAGTCATGTGTTCAAGCGGTGTTGGAAGATGGGCAAGATGCAGGCGGGGAAAACGGGCAAGGTGCATGTCATGGTTCCTAATATTTGCTTTTGTCAAGTTACTACGCGCTGAGGCGCATTCATAATTCGAACTTCGGTACATAAATTGCAGGAATTGCATGTTGTCACGAACTGCACTATCGATCCGCCATGCGTCTTGAGTGGATCGATGATATATTAGCCGTGCTTGATAGCGGCTCTCTCGCCCGCGCCGCTGAAAAGCGATTGCTGACGCAATCTGCGTTTACTCGGCGGGTGCGGCTTATCGAAGACAACATCGGCGCAACGCTGTTTGATCGCCGCCGCAAGCCAGTCTCTTTGATGCCAGGCGTGCGGGAACTGGAATTTGAATTACGTGAACTCAGCACCCGGCTGCAGAGGCTTCGACACACCTTAAAGACAGCGAGTGATCAGCTAGGCAAATCGCTGTCTTTTGTTTGCCAACACGCGCTCACCACGACAATTTCACCCGAAATTGTTCGTGTTTTAACTGAAGCTGGCGAAATCTCGGTTCGTGTGCGTTCAGGAAATCAAGACGAGTGCCTGATGCATCTGATTTCAAAAGAAGTTGATTTTGCCATCATGTACGCGGTGCCTGATGACAGTATTCAAGAACCCGCTAACGCGTTTGAAACCAAAACACTCGGGATGGATACTTTGATTCCAGTCTGTGCGCCTACTGTGCGCACGCAAGTGACGGAAGACGTAATTCCTACAATCAGCTACCCGCCCGAAGTCTTTCTCGGGCAGGTCTATTCCAGAATGATTGCGCCGCGATTACCTGAAGGTAAAACCGCAGTACCCAGAGCTGAAACCGCACTTACGTTGGCCATACTACAATACGCCTTGAATGAAATCGGCATCGCGTGGTTGCCCCGCTCTCTAGTGGCGACCCACCTTTCTGAGGGCGCGCTTGTGTGTATTGACGACGTGCTGCCCACACAGCTTCTGGCAATCAGGGTAGTCCGCTTGGCAGAATCTCAGCCAGATCACGCAGAGCAAATATGGAAACAACTTGAAGACATTTTAAGTTTCTAGTTTTCCCTCTGCACTCTCTATCCCAAATGGCAAGCCGCCCCTAATCAGAAGGGCTTGATTTTCCCTTACACACCCTTCCGAAAAAAACGAAGCCCACACGCAAAACGCTTCGTTATCGCAAATACTGCTACATCCTAAACACCTGATCCTGGCAGCAGTCGTCTCTCGAACATGCCCAGCTGCCAAAGAAGCGATACAAGCGAGTGGCCACTTTGACCGTTGTGGTTTTTGAAATTCGAATACGCGGCGAACGTCTGCTTTCCGCCCTGGCAGCTAGGACTTTCAATCAGTCGGCGCTTCGCTTTCAATTGGTCGAGCCATCTTCCCGTTAACGTCTGCTTCCACTCCCGTACTAATTGCCTTTGGCGTCTGCGGCAAACTTCCGCATTCCGCCCATTCTTTAGAAAAACAACGTGTTCTGGCGCAAAGAGTTACGGCGCAGCCCACACCGTCGCACTTGTCTTGGGGCCAGCGGGATTTGGACTAGCCAAACGCCCCTGGCCATCAGGGGAAAGACGCTGCCTTCCCCCTCGGGCAACCCTATTAGACAGAACCGTGTCCTCGGCTGTGCCTGCGGGCCGCGCCACCCCCGTCGAATAGCATTGCCTCGCCTCCATCCGCGTTCGCCACGTGGCAGATCAGCAGGAATAGGCAGCTTCGCTGTCAGACCTACAAATCAGCTTTGATTTTCCTAGAGGGGGGATCAGATCAAACCAAACTGTCTGCGGGAGTATGAAATGGGGGCGGCGTGCTAGTTGATGACGCAAAGGTCAAATTCAACTGATGTCCAACGTTGGGGCGCCTTCTGATGTCGAACGTTCACTGCTTTTCTGGTCCAACTATGACGGTTGGGTCAGGTTCGTGTGACGTTCAACAGGAAACCAGTGGCGGACCGAGGAGGATTCGAACCCCCGACCCCTTGATTCGTAGTCAAGTACTCTATCCAGCTGAGCTATCGGTCCGCGTTGGTGAGGCGCTATGTAGACCCGGTATTCGGGACGTGCAAGTTGATTCTGTAAAAATAATTCAAAAAGCCCCATCGCCCCGCGGGAGGCGAATTTCAAAGGTGGTACCTGTTGACCCTGTCTCGGTCAGAACAAGGTCACCCCCATGGCCCCGCAACAGTTCCTGTGAGATCGCCAAGCCCAGACCCGACCCGCCTTTGCGGACGCCACCCTGAAAGGGTGTGAACAGATTTTCACGCGCTTTGGCCGGCAGGCCCGGCCCTGTGTCGCTGATCTGAATACACCAGTTGGCGTCCTGCTCTTGCCCGGACAGGGTGATCCGACCGGGCTTTCCTGATGCAACCAGCGCCTGACGGGCATTTCGAACGAGATTCATCATGACACGGAAAATCTGTTCAGGATCAGCTCGTACGACCAACTCTTCCGGCACATCATTGATGATCTCGACACAGGCATCGGCAACGGCAAGTTTCTCGCTAGCAACCACATCCTCGGCCACAGTGCGGAGCGGAACCAGTGTAAGCGACGGTGCAGGTTCTTCAGCGCGGCCAAATGCCAATGTGCTTTCGCACAGGGTTACCGCTCGGGTGATCGAGTTCACCAGCTTAGGGGCCATGCGACGCACCAACGGGTCTTCGCTGGATTCGATCCGGTCGGTAAACAGCTGGGCCGAGGTCAGAATGTTGCGCAGATCGTGGCTTACCTTGGCCACAGCCCCGCCCAGCTGCGCCAGACGCTCGCGCTGTTTCAGGGCCTGGGTCAGTTCGGTTTGCAACTGTTTCAGCGCCTCTTCGGCCTCGCGCAGCTCGGTCACTTTGGAATCCGGTGAGATGATTCCACGGGCATCTTCGGGGGCGCTGGCATAGCGCTGCATATATCCGACAACGCTTTTGATGGGCTTTACCAGAACCACCCGAACCGCAAGAAACAGGAAAAAAGCCGTGATGATCGAAATCACAAATGACAGGCCCAGAATGCGTAACCCATAATCCGTCATCGCCATACGCAAAGGCATGCTGTCAGTCGTCACCTCAATCAGCAGACCTGCGCCTTTCACAGGCTCGCCAATTACACGGATGACTTCATTTTCCGGCGTGAACAACCGCACGACAGCATCCCGGATCAAAACCCATGGTCGCGCGTCACGCAGGTCATAGGTCTTGCTGATCTGCCCTGGAATAGGAGAGGACAGCATCAACTGGCGCATCTCGTCTCGCCGTAGAACCACGTTATAGACGCCCGCATTGGCCAGCAGTTCAGCCTCAAGGTCCTCGGCCAGCATATCATCGGCCAACAAAGCGAGCGATGCGATCTGAGCGCGCTCCAGCCGGTTCAGCAGGAAATCTTCGCGGAATCGCGCAATCGAAGGGACAAAAATCAGAACCTCGGCCAACATCACGAAGACCGTCGTCAGGATCAGAAATCGGCCTGACAGCGAGTTCACATTGCTCTCCCTTCCAGGTCAGGGCATCCAGCGCTGGACGAACCTGACCACACGTTTAACCGTTTGATTCTCAAACAGCCTTGGAGAGAAATAAGCGCCCGCCACCCGTTTGTTAAGCTCTCCAATCGTCGGATAGGGCGAAACCATCGCGGCGACCTGCCCCATCTTCAGATTATTGGCCAAGGCCAGCGACCACAAGTTGATCAGTTCGCCCGCCTGATGACCAACGATTGTGGCCCCTACCGGACGGCCTTTGACGACCATGACCTTGATGAAACCATTCGTTTTACGCTCGGAAATGGAGCGGTCGTTGTGGTGATAGTCAAACCGCGCAATTTCCATCTTATCGCCATGCTCGGCGCGCGCCTGCACCTCGGTCAGGCCAACCTGCGCCAGCTCGGGGTCGGTGTAGGTCGCCCAGGGGATATGTGCGGTTTTCGCCTTGGAGGGCAGCCCAAACAGCGCCGAACGAATGATAATCCCCGCGTGATAGCCCGCCACATGAGTGAATTGCAGCCCACCCGCGACATCTCCGATCGCATAGACCCTGCGGTTCGTGGTGCGCAGGGTGTCATCGACCTTGATGCCGGTTCGGATGGGCTCGATCCCGGCAGCGGCAAGGTTGAGGCGGTCGGTATTGGCCTTTCGCCCCGCAGCCAGCAGCAGATGCGTGCCCGAGAAGATCTCGCCGTTCTCGGTCACCACTTCAACCGCGCCATCGGAGCCGCGAATCTGTGCCACCATCGCCTGTTCATGGATCGCAACGCCCTCGGCGCGCAAACTGTCCAGCACGACCTCTGCCGCCTCGGGGTCATCCTTGCCCAGCGCCTTTTGCCCTTCGATGACTGTGACCTTGCAACCGAGCCGAATATGCGCCTGCGCCATCTCCATCCCGATGGGGCCACCGCCGATGATCAGCAGATGATCGGGCTTGTCGCGCAGATCAAAGATAGTCTCGTTGGTATAATACGGCACCTTGTCCAAACCGGGTATCGGCGGGACCAAGGGGGATGAACCTGTTGCAATCACAACCCGCCGCGCGGCGATCAGGTGATCCCCCGCCTGTACCTGTGTTGGAGAGACGAAGCTGCCAAATTCCCGGATCACCTTGACGCCAAAGCCTTCGAACCGCTCTTGGCTGTCCATCGGCTCGATCTGCGCAATCACATCATGCACGTGGTCCTTGGCGGCGGCGTAATCCACCTGTGGCACCACATCCGCCACACCCAGCGCCGAGGCATGCGCCTGCCCATAGGCGGCCTTGCCGCTGGCAATCAGGGCCTTGGACGGGACGCAGCCGAAATTCAGACAATCGCCGCCCATCTTGTGACCTTCCAGCAGGATCACATCCGCACCCATCTGGCTCGCCCCCGCGGCGACCGACAGCCCACCTGACCCGGCCCCGATCACCAGGATATCGGATTTCAGTTCTTGCATGATCAGCTGTCCTTTTGGCCGCGCAGCGTTTTGATCAGAATGGGCAGAGCCGCCAGCACACACAAGCCGATGATGGGGCCGATGACAAAAGGCTCCCACAGCAGTGAGACATCCGGCGTTTCACCTCGGTCGAATACACCGCCCAGCCCGACGCCGATCCAAGTATAAACGATGCCACCGGGAATGATGCCCAGCGCCGTGGTGAACAGAAAGTTGCGGAACTTCACCCCCACCAGCGCCGGCACCAGATTGGCCACAAAGAACGGAACCACCGGGACAAGGCGCAGCAGGAACAGGACCGAGATCTCATTCTCGCGCAGGCCGTCCTTCAGCTTTTTGATCGTGCCTTCCGAGGCCTCAAGACGCGCCGTCAAGGACGCCCCCAACCCCCAGCGCGCCGCCAGAAAGATCACCGAGGCGCCGATGGTTGCTGCAAAAATGTTGAAGACCGTGCCTGCGAAAAGGCCAAACAGGAACCCTCCGGTCATCGATGCCACCGCAGCGCCGGGCAGCGAGAACGCAACGATGGCAATGTAAATCGCTATGAACGCACCTGCCATTGCCCAGTAATTGGCATCACGCCAACCCAAAAGGGCCTCTCGGTTGTCGCGCAGGGTTTCAAAAGTCAGGTATTCACCCAGTGTAAAGTAACCCACAGCGGCTACGGCAAGAATCACCAGCAAAGGAATATGTCGCGCAAGCCCGCTGCGCGGGGCCTGAGTTGTATCGCTCATAATGGTGTCCGGTTTTGTGCGTCTCATTCTGGCCTCAACATGCGACGTCACGCGCCCGGGCAACAGGGGCCTCACGCTGCCTTGATCTTTTCGACAGTGAATGTGAGGGTTTTGTGCCTAAAATCCGTATTTTTGAAATCTTTTAACGCGCGGGATTATAGAATTGTTGCAAAAGGCTGCAAAACCCCCACCAAGGGGTTTGACTTACCCCCCGCTTGGCAGTAGAGGACGGGCTTCGAACACCACGGGCAGGCGAATCCGCGCTGCACCCGACCGAATAGATTGGAGACGGAGCGATGAAACGCACCTATCAGCCTTCGAACCTGGTTCGCAAACGCCGCCACGGTTTCCGCGCGCGCATGGCCACCAAGGCCGGCCGCAAGATCCTGAACTCGCGCCGCGCACGTGGCCGCAAGTCGCTGAGCGCATAAACCGCTCACCGATCAGGTTATGAACATGACGCCGCCGGAGGCCCCTGAGGATGGTAAGAACCAACCTGGGGATACGCCCCCGGCGGCGTCCGTTTGCGCATCCGAAACTTTGACCATTCTCAGGAAACGATCCGAATTCCTGAACGCTGCGCGTGCGCGTCGGCAGGGCACATCATCAATGATGGTGCAGGCGCGCAAACGCGCCGAGGGCGAGGCGGACGGGATTCGCGTCGGCTTCACCTGTTCCAAAAAGGTCGGCAATGCCGTGGCTCGCAACCGGGCCAAGCGACGCCTGCGCGAAGCTGCGCGCGCGGTACTGCCTGAGAAGGGGCAGGACGGCTGGGATTACGTGCTGATCGGTCGCGCCGATGTCACAGCCGGACGCCCCTATGCGGCGCTGCTGGATGATTTGCGCTATGCTCTGCGTAAAGTCCATGCTGCGCGGAAATGACATTGCTCTCGCATATCCTTGCCTTACCCATTCGGGCGTACCGGTTGATGTTCAGCCCTTGGGTCGGGTTCAACTGCCGCTATCAGCCTACATGCTCGGCCTATGCGTTGGAGGCACTGGAAAAACACGGTGCCATCAAAGGCACATGGCTGGCCGCGCGACGGATTGGGCGCTGCCACCCTTTGGGTGGTGAGGGGTATGATCCGGTTCCGGACCGTGAAGATCACTCCTGACCCGTCGTCGGACTTGACCGGAGCGCACCTTCGCTGAACAGTTGTGCTGTTCAATTCGAGGGCCAGATGACATCTGACGCGCGCCATTCCCTACCCACGCATGACGTTCTGAACCAGCCGCCTGTGCGAGCAGATTTAGACCTTTGGGCCTCTGACCCAGTACTGCAAAATGTGGCAGGCGCGCGAAGCTCTATTCTTCGCAACTATGGTGCAGACCTTGGGCGTGCTGCAGTGAGAGACATGGCGCGCGAGGCCAATTTCCACTCCCCAGAACTTGTTCTGTTTGACCAAGGTGGACGCCGCCTGGATGAAGTGCGTTTCACTCATTCATACCATCACCTGATGCAACTCAGTCAATCATCCGGATACGCAGCCGTTGCCTGGTCTGACCTACCGAATGGTCACGCAACCCACGCCGCCATGGTCTACCTTGCCAGTCAAGTCGAACCCGGACATTGCTGCCCGCTGACCATGACTTACGCCGCCGTTCCAGCACTTGCGGCGAATGAAGAGATTGCCTCGATCTGGGTTCCCAGATTGACAGAATGGAACCACGATTCCTCTATCGCTCCTATCGCCTCCAAAAAAAGCGCCACGCTGGGTATGGCGATGACTGAGAAACAGGGCGGCTCGGACATTCGCGCCAATACCACGACGGCCACACGCGACGGAGATCACTGGCGGTTGCGCGGGCATAAATGGTTCTGCTCGGCCCCGATGTCCGACGGTTTCCTGACACTTGCCCAGACCCCCGGCGGTCTGACCTGTTTCCTTGTGCCCCGCTGGCTGGACGACGAACGCAACGCAATCCACCTGATGCGGCTGAAGAACAAGCTGGGCAATCGGTCCAACGCCTCGGCCGAGATTGAATACCATGATGCGCTGGCCTATCAGCTTGGCGATGAGGGCGCGGGTGTGCGCACAATCCTGGAGATGGTGCATCACACACGGCTCGACACTGCAATGGCCCCGGCAGGTCTGATGCGGGCGGCCCTCAGCGAAGCGCATTACTGGGTCAGCCATCGCAGCGCCTTTCAGCGCCGGTTGATTGACCAACCCCTGATGCGCATCGTTCTGGCCGATCTCGTGCTGGACTGGGAGGGGGCGCTGACACTGGGAATGCGTGTGGCGCAGGCTTTTGACAGTCATACACCCGAGGACAAAGCCTTTGCCCGCATCGCTGTTGCACTCGCCAAATTCCTCAACAACAAACGCTGTCCAGCCGTCGTGGTCGAAGCCATGGAGGTGTTGGGCGGCATGGGCTATGTCGAGGACACCCCCCTGCCCCTGCTCTACCGTGAAGCCCCTTTGAACGGCATCTGGGAAGGTTCGGGCAATGTGATCTGTCTGGATATCCTGCGCACCCTGGCGCGCGACCCCTTGGCCGCCCAGGTCCTGCAGGCCGAGCTTGAGGCGGCAACCGGAGTGAACCGCCACTATGATGCGGCGCTGAGGGACCACCGCGCCCGCTGGACCAATATCCCACCCGAAGCCGAGGCGCGCTGGTTTGCGGAGCGCACTGCCTTGCTGCTGACGGCCTCTCAACTGATACGCCAAGCGCCCGAGCCGGTCGCTGATGGATTTGTGGCGTCTCGGCTGACAGGTAACAATGGCCGCATCCCCGGTTCGGTGTCCGGGCTGGACACTGGTGCCCTGCTTGCGCGGTTGGGCTGACCCGCACACTTGCCCGGATACGCCATCTGCTGTAGGGGCAGCGCATGTTTGACGAAGCTGACGATATCCATCCGCTGTTTGCCGGCGCGCCTTCGACCACCGAGTTCAAGAAGCTGCGCAAACGCATCGTGCGCCACACCCGCGAAGCCATCGAACACTATGGCATGGTGGACCCGTCCGCGCATGAGAAAGACGGCAAACCACCCCGTTGGTTGGTCTGCCTGTCAGGCGGTAAGGACAGCTATACCTTGCTAGCGGTTCTGTACGAGCTGAAATGGCGCGGCCTACTACCGGTCGATCTGCTGGCTTGCAATCTGGATCAGGGCCAACCGGGTTTTCCCGCTACCGTCCTACCCGAGTTTCTGGAACGCATGGGTGTACCGCACCGCATCGAATATCAGGACACTTACTCGGTCGTCATGGACAAGGTTCCCCAAGGCCGCACCTTTTGCGCGCTATGTTCGCGCCTGCGCCGGGGCAACCTGTACCGCATCGCGCGGGAAGAGGGCTGCTCGGCCGTGGTGCTGGGTCATCACCGTGACGACATCCTTGAGACGTTTTTCATGAACCTGTTCCACGGCGGCCGTCTAGCAACGATGCCGCCAAAGCTGGTGAACGAAGAAGGCGACCTGTTCGTCTTTCGCCCCCTTGCCCATGTCGCCGAGGCGGATTGCGAGAAATTTGCCAATGCGATGAACTACCCGATCATTCCTTGTGACCTGTGCGGCAGCCAGGACGGGTTACAACGCCAACAGGTCAAACAGATTCTCGATCAGTGGGAAAAAAACAGCCCCGGACGGCGGCAAGTGATGTTCCGCGCCTTAACCAATGCGCGCCCTTCGCACCTTTTGGACCCGAAATTGTGTGATTTTGTTAATCTTTCCATCAATTCGAACGAAAAAACTGAAAAAACGGATGATATTCCACAGCTGCGTTAACGAGTGACTCAGACTGATTTTCTACGGTTTGACCTGAGCGCAAGATGCTCAAGGTAAAGGCGAAGACGAACCGATGAGGAAATCTGTTTCCGTTGATCAATTTCTCGATACTCTCACCACATATCTGAGTGGCCCGCCGGTGCTGGCCTTTGCTCCCGCCATTTCGCTTGCGGCTTTCTGGATCGGTGGAGAACGTGCGCTTGTCGTTGTGGCACTAAGCCTTCCGTTGCTGATCGTCGCCTTCGCCTCAGTCAGACGCACGCAAACTGCACGCATCTCTCCACTGCACCATCACGGAAGACTCGCGCCAACGGATAAGTTTGCCGCCGAACTTGAAAATTTCTTTGACCGTACCGATCACGATAACATGGGATCGGCTTGTATGATTATGGCCTTAGACGGGTTCACAGAATTTGTTGACCTGCACGGAAATGCGGCCGCGACCCATCTGTCCAGCCAATTTTGTGACCGCATCTTCTCGGTCATTCGAACCGGCGATATTGCGACACGATTAGACGAGTGCAGAATTGCCATCGGCCTGCGCCCGTCACAGCATCTCGATCTCGAAGCCTGTATTCAGATGTCGGGCCGCATCCAATCCGCCGTTGAAGAGCCGATCACCCTAAACGGCACCACTGCCTATGTCTCGTGTTCAATCGGTTTTTGCCTGCAATCCGCAATTCGCGGATCCGGGTTTGAAAATTGGATTGATGCCGCATCTGCTGCGCTATGCGAAGCTCAGCGTAATGGGCCCTCAACGATCCGCGCCTTTTCAAACGAAACCCGCCGTAGATCCAATATCAGGGCCAACCTTCGCAAAGAGTTCGAGGCTGCGCTGGACAACGGACAAATCCGCCCCTGGTTTCAGCCTCAGGTTTCCACAGATACAGGGCGGGTTACGGGGTTTGAAGCCCTGGCCCGCTGGGAGCACCCGCAAAAAGGCATCTTGAACCCACAGATATTTCTGCCTTTTGCCGAACAGGCCGAGCTGATGGAGAGGCTTGGCCAGACGATGCGGCATCATGCATTCTCCGCGATGTGCGACTGGGGCCGGAACGGGATTCACGTCCCACGAATCGGAATCAACTTTTCTTCGGACGAGCTACGAGACCCCGCTCTGCTGGACCGATTGAAATGGGAAATGGACCAAAACGACCTGACGCCCGACCGACTGGCTGTCGAAATTCTGGAAACCGTGTTTTCGCGACGTCCGGACGATGTGATTACCCGCAACGTGACCAGCCTTGCAGCACTTGGCTGTTGTATCGATCTGGATGATTTCGGCACTGGACATGCCTCGATCGCCTCGATCAAACGGTTTGATGTGACGCGGATCAAGATAGACCGAACTTTTGTGGCCAAGGCGGACAGTGATGCATCGCAACAACAATTGGTCAGTGCAATTCTGACTATGGCCGAAAGGTTGAATGTGGAAACACTCGCCGAGGGTGTTGAAACCACCGGTGAGCACGCGTTGATGGCACAGCTAGGTTGTGACCACGTTCAAGGCTTTGGCATTGGCAAGCCCATGCCGTTCGAAAAGACCATGGATTGGATCTCGGCCCACCAGAACAAAGTCAAAGGCATTCCCAAGATTGGACGGCAAGCGGGTTCCTGATCGCAGGTTTTCACCACAAAAGCCCAATCTGGAACCATAAGGCGGGCGAATCCGCTTGACCTTTGGGGCTGCACTCTGTTGAACCCACCGGGTGTGTTTCACTGCTTAAGGTGGCTGTCCCAGATGGACGATCAGAACAAGAATCTCATCCTCGCAACCGCGCTCAGCTTTGTCGTGATCCTGGTTTGGTTCGTGCTGTTTCCACCGCCCGAGCAAACCACCATTACTGATCAGGCTGAAATCAGCGCCATCAAAAGCGATGAGGTTCAGACCCCCAGCGCCTCGAGCGCGGGCACCGTAGGCGAAGCCACGGCGAGCGCAGAAGAAACGCTGCCCGGGTCCGAGGCCGCGCGGATCAAGATCGACACGCCCCGCCTTGAGGGCAGCCTGTCGTTGTCCGGTGGCCGCATCGATGAATTGTACCTGAAGGATTATAAAGTCTCGATCCAGGACGACGCACCGATTGTCGAACTGTTCTCTCCGGTCGGATCTGAATCTGCATATTATGCGCTCTACGGATGGGCGCCTGGCGCTGGTGTCACCGGCACGGACGTACCCGGGCCGAACACGGTCTGGATGGTCGAAAATGGTGAAACACTTGGGGTGAACGCTCCAGTTACGTTGAAGTGGGAGAATGGCAATGGCCTGACCTTCCGCCGTACCATCTCGGTAGACGAGAACTATATGTTCGAAGTCACACAAGCGGTGGAAAACAACACACAAGCCGAGGTCGGCATGGCGCCATATGGCATCCTCGCCCGCCATGGCATCGGCGAAGATGGCGACCTGCCCGGACTGAAGAATTTCTTCATCCTGCATGAAGGCGTGATGGTCATGGCCGACGGTGTTCTGGATGAAATCGACTATGGCGATGTGCGCGACTTTGATATTGATCCGAACGAACGGGCGCAAGCCGAGGTCTTTCAGGTCAAAGACGGTGGCTGGGTCGGCTTTACTGATCACTATTGGATGACCACCCTGATCCCGGCTGAGGGCACGACCTTCAAGGCAGCAGCCAAATACGATGCCCGTCGCAAGATCTATCAGACGGAAACTGTACTGCCGACATTGCTTGTCGCACCTGGGGCTACTGAAGAGGTCACAACCCAGCTGTTTGCCGGTGCCAAAGAATGGGAAACCATTCGTGAATATCAGGCCGAAGGCGTTCAAAAGTTCATCGACAGCATCGACTGGGGCTGGTTCTATTTCCTGACCAAGCCGATCTTCTGGCTGCTGCACAACATTAACGCCCAGATCGGCAACATGGGCTGGTCGATCATCGGCCTGACCCTGATCATCAAGGCGATCTTGTTCCCGCTGGCGTTCAAGTCCTATGTCTCGATGGCGAAGATGAAGGAACTGCAGCCGCAGATGGAGGCCCTGAAAGAGGCCGCTGGTGACGATCGTCAGAAAATGCAGCAAGGTATGATGGAACTGTACAAGAAGGAAAAGGTTAACCCCGCCGCGGGCTGTTTGCCGATCCTGATGCAGATCCCTATCTTCTTCTCGCTGTATAAGGTGATCTTTGTCACCATCGAACTGCGTCAAGCACCGTGGTTTGGCCCGTTTCAGGATCTCAGCGCACCGGATCCAACGTCAATCATGAACTTCTTCGGCTGGCTGCCTTGGGCCGGGCCGCAACCTGACACCCTTATGGCGCTGATCTTCATCGGCATCCTGCCACTGTTGCTGGGGATTTCGATGTGGCTGCAGCAAAAGCTGAACCCGGCACCAACAGACGCGACACAGGCAATGATCTTTGCCTGGATGCCCTGGGTCTTCATGTTCATGCTCGGTGGGTTTGCCAGCGGCCTTGTGGTGTACTGGATCGCGAACAACACGATCACCTTTACCCAACAGTATCTGATCATGCGCAGCCAAGGTTATAAACCGGATGTATTTGGCAACATCAAATCCGGTTTCAAGCGCGCCGCCAAGACGGATGACAAATGACGGCTGAAGTCACCCATATTTGGCGGCATCCTATGAAAAGCCACGGCCACGAAGCCGTGCAGACCGTGACAGTGACCCCCGGGCAGACAATGCCCGGGGATCGCGTTTGGGCAGTTGCGCACGAAGCGTCAAAGGCCGATGGCACGAAATGGGTACCTTGCGTCAATTTCAGCCGAGGGTCAAAAGCCCCAGTTCTGATGGCCATTTCCGCCAAGCTGGATGCGGATCTGCTGACCCTGACCCACCCCGATCGCCCCGATCTAACCTTTGACCCGGATCGGGAACAGGACGTTTTTCTGGATTGGGTGCGCCCGCTGATGCCCGCGGACAGGGCGGCATCTGCCCGGATCGTTCGAATACCAGGGCGTGGGATGACAGACAGCGATTTCCCGTCAATCAGCCTATGCAACATGGCCTCTCACCGGGCGGTTGAACAAAAACTGGGGCAAGACCTATCAATCAAACGCTGGCGCGGTAACATCTGGTTCGATGGCCTGCCCCTATGGGAAGAATTCGACTGGCTCGACCGCGAGTTGCAAATCGGTGAGGCCGTGTTCCGTGGCCGCGAGCGGATTGTGCGCTGTTTGGCGACCACTGCGAACCCCGATACCGGCGACCGCGATGCCGACACTTTGGGCGCGCTGAACAGCTGGGGCCATCAGGATTTCGGCATCTATACCGAAGTGGTTCGCGGCGGGGTAATCTCGGTCGGTGACAAGGTGATACCGTTATGAGCACCCTACCCTTCCCTCTGGCCCAAGATCCCGATGAATTCTCGTTGGAGCGCGGGCGCAAGCTGTTTGCAGGCCCGTCCGAGTTTGTCAAAGGTGTCGTCGCCATGAGTGGGCTGCCCGACCCTGACCGGCTTGAGGTCTGCTTTGCGGGCCGCTCCAATGTTGGCAAGTCCAGCCTGATCAACGCGCTGACCGGCACCAAGGGGCTGGCGCGTGCATCGAACACGCCGGGCCGCACGCAGGAAATCAACTTTTTCACCCAAGGGCCGGAGCTGTATCTGGTCGACCTTCCCGGCTATGGCTATGCCAATGCGCCGGTTAAGGTGGTGGAAAAGTGGCAGCGGTTGCTGAAACAATATCTCAGTGGCCGACAGACCCTGCGCCGGGCCTTTGTCCTGGTTGACGCGCGCCATGGGGTAAAGCCTGTTGATGCCGAGATTATGAAGCTGCTGGACACCAGTGCCGTAACCTTTCAATGCGTGCTGACCAAGGCAGACAAGGTCAAGGCCAATGAACGCGAAAAGGTTCTGAACCAGGTCCGCTCGGCCCTGTCAAAACACCCCGCCGCTTTCCCCGAAATCGTGCTGACGTCGTCCGAAAAAGGCGATGGTATCCCAACGTTGCGCTCGATCATCACGCATCTGGAATAGCTTGGCCCTTGGCAGCACCTTTCAAAGGCCCTAACACGGTGGGCCAGAGGGACCTTAGCCATGAAGACAAGAGACATGAACCGGGATTGGATTGCCACCGCCGCCACATTGAACAGCGCACTGCCCTATCTGCAGCGCTATGATGGGGCCATTGTCGTTATCAAGCTGGGCGGGCACGCCATGGGCAGCGATGAAGCGATGGAAAGCTTTGCCCGTGACGTGGTTCTGATGCGCCAGGTGGGCATCAACCCGGTTGTGGTACATGGCGGCGGTCCCATGATCAACGCGATGCTGGACAAGCTAGATATCCAATCCGATTTCGTGAACGGTAAGCGTGTGACGGACAAGGCGACTGTCGAAGTGGTCGAGATGGTCCTGTCCGGCCTCGTGAACAAACGCATTGTTCAGGCCATCAACGGACAGGGAGGGACTGCGGTTGGCCTGTCGGGCAAGGACGCCAGCCTGATGATCTGTGATCAAACCGATGCCTCGCTGGGGTTTGTTGGCTCTCCTTCCGAGATGAAACCCGAAATCCTGCACGATCTGTTTACGCATGACGTGATCCCGGTAATTGCGCCTCTGGGCGCCGGGCGCGAAGGTGAGACGTTCAACGTCAACGGTGACACCGCCGCCGGTGCCATCGCCTCGGCCTTGAAGGCAGACCGTCTGCTGTTGCTGACCGACGTATCAGGCGTCAAGAACGCTGCCGGAGAGGTCGTGACCGAGCTAAAAGCCGGTCAGATCCGCGAGATGACCCTGGACGGGACCATCGCAGGCGGAATGATCCCCAAGACCGAAACGGCGCTGGACGCACTACATAGTGGGGTGCGGGCCGTAGTCATTCTGGATGGGCGCGCGCCCAATGCGGTGCTACTGGAACTGTTCACCGAACACGGGGCTGGGTCGCTGATCCGACCCGATTGATCGACTGCGACGGAGGTGACATGACAGAACAAACCGCACCTTCTCCGAACATTTATCAACGTGTCGACAGAGCGGCAGCTGAGGTTGGGCTTATCGTGATGGGTGCGTTGCATCCTGGGCGCGCTAATGCCAAGCAATTGGACAGCGGCACCCTGATCCTGCTAGGTGCAGGGCCCACGTTCTGGCCTGTTTTGAAATCAGCCCTTGAATGGCAAGGTCCCGACCCTGTTGACCGGTGGTCGTACCGCGTCGTCAATCAGATGGCGCAGGATTTGGGGGCGCAAGCCTATTTCCCATTCGGTGGCCCACCCTATGTGCCGTTTATCGACTGGGCGCTGAAATCGGGGCGTACATTCAGCAGCCCTGTTGGCGCCTTGGTGCATGACACGGTCGGTATGATGATCTCGTATCGCGGCGCGCTGCATTTTGATGAGGAATTCGAGATTCCCGGTGCCCATAACTCATCGCCCTGTGTTACATGCGATTCCCCTTGCGCTCAGACCTGCCCAGTCGGAGCCCTGAACACCCACAGCTTCTATGACGTTGAGGCCTGCCACGGGCATCTGAACACAGAGCAGGGCCAAACCTGCATGACCGGTGGCTGCCTTGCGCGCCTCGCCTGCCCTCTCAGCGCCGGGGCCGGACGCGATCCGGAACAATCCGCCCACCACATGAGGTCTTTTCACCCGTCATGACCCGCACTCTGATCCTGATCCGCCATGCGAAATCCAGTTGGGATGAGCCGACGCTCAGCGATCATGATCGGCCATTGAACAAGCGTGGGCGCAAATCAGCACCCGCCGTGGCCGACTGGCTGCGCAGCAACGGCTGGCTGCCGGATGAGGTTCTCAGCTCTACCGCTGTCAGAACCCGCGAGACATGGGACAGGATGGGGTTGCACGCCGATCCGATCCGGTTCGAGCGCGCGCTGTATCTGGCTGGTCCTGATCTCATGATGCGGGTCCTGTCGCAGGCTACGGGTCAAACCGTGCTGATGCTGGGCCACAACGCCGGTATCGCCGACTTCGCTAGACAGCTTGTGCGGCAGGCGCCAGATCACGGCCGTTTCGATGACTACCCGACCTGTGCAACAACAGTCATACAGTTCGAGATCAACTCCTGGGCCGCGCTTCGGTGGCACAGTGGGGATGTCTTGGGATTCGTCATTCCACGCGAGTTGCCGGAATAAAAAAGGCGGGGCAAAAACCCCGCCTTTCATGGTTCTTCCGATCGGGATCAGTGACCCAAAATCTGGCTCAGGAACAGCTTGGTCCGCTCGCTTTGTGGGTTGTTGAAGAACTCTTCTGGTTCGTTCTGTTCCACAATCTGACCGGCATCCATAAAGATCACGCGGTTGGCGACCTGACGGGCAAAACCCATCTCGTGGGTCACACAAAGCATGGTCATGCCTTCTTCGGCCAGCTCGATCATAGTGTCGAGCACCTCTTTGATCATCTCAGGGTCCAGCGCCGATGTAGGTTCGTCGAACAACATGATCCGCGGCATCATGCAGAGCGAACGGGCAATCGCAACACGCTGCTGCTGACCACCCGAAAGCTGGCCAGGATACTTGTCGGCCTGTTCTGGGATTTTCACCTTCTCTAGGAAGTGCATCGCACGCTCTTCAGCCTCTTTCCTGGGCGTCTTGCGCACCCAGATCGGGGCCAGCGTACAGTTTTCCAGAATGGTCAGATGCGGGAACAGGTTGAAGTGCTGGAACACCATCCCGACCTCGGACCGGATCTTGTCGATGTTTTTCAGGTCATTCGACAGTTCCGTCCCATCCACCATGATCGTGCCTTGCTGGTGTTCCTCCAGCGCGTTCAGACAGCGGATCAGGGTGGACTTACCCGACCCTGACGGCCCCGCGATAACAATCCTCTCGCCCTGATTGACGGTCAAATTGATGTCGCGCAGCACATGGAAAGACCCATACCACTTGTTCATGTTGTTGATTTCGATGGCGACCTCGTCGCTCACCTGCATCTTGGATCGGTCAATTTCGCGGTCTATTGCAAGTTCAGACATGTGTTGAACTCCTTAACGATGGCCAGTCTGAAGCTTGCGCTCCAGATACATGGAATAACGGGACATGGAGAAGCAGACGACGAAGAACAGCGCGCCGATAAAAGCGAACAGTTCCCAGTAGATGCCGTTCCAAGCGGTATCAGCGCGGATCGCGTTGGCAAGGCCAAGCACGTCGAACAGTCCGATGATCGACACCAGAACCGTATCCTTGAAGATCCCGATGAATGTGCTCACGATGCCCGGAATTGAGATTTTCAGGGCTTGCGGCATGATGATCAAACGCTGTGCCTGCCAGTAGTTCAGGCCCAAACTGTCGGCGCCCTCGTACTGACCGCGTGGCAATGCAGCCAGGCCACCCCGGATCACTTCGGCCATATAGGCGGCTGAGAACAGGGTCATCATGATCATCACCCGCAGGATGATGTCAAAATTGGTGCCTGGTGGCAGGAACAGATTCAACAGCAGCGAGGCCACGAACAGTAGCGTGATCAGCGGCACGCCGCGAATGAACTCGATAAAGCCCACACACATGTATTTGACGATAAGAAGGTCCGACTGACGGCCCAGCGCCAACACGATACCGATCGGCAGCGAGACACCGATGGCGACAACACCCAGCAGGATCGCGAGCATGAAACCACCGAACTGACGACTTTGCACGGCTTCGATACCGATCGGCAGGATCGAATCCATGGCACCAACGAAGTGGCTCGATAGAAACAGCCACCAGATCAACGCAGCCACTGCACCACCGATCATCCCGAGCAATTCGCTTTGTTGCTTGCTGACGACGGTGTAGACGGCCCAGCCGGCAACAAATCCAAGTGCCGCCGACAATGGCCCCCAGATGGTACCACCCCACATCAACCAAGGCATCAGGAAGGGATAGATCGCGCTAAAGATCAGCAACTTGCTCGGAACACGGTCCGAATACAGCACTGGTGCCAGAGCAACCAGCAACAGAACAAGCGCCAGAATCGGCCGCCAGTACAGATGGCTCGGGTAGAATCCGAACAACAGCTGCAGCCAGCGATCATTGATGACAGCCCAGCAAGCATGACCATGGGTGTCTCCCCAGGTTGCCATCATGATCTCACGGCACTCAGTCAGTGAATTGGCATTCCAGACGGATTGGAACGTCCATGGCAGAACGCCCGACAACACATAGTAGATCGCATAGAGCGAAACCAAAGTCAGGATCGAATTGAACCAACCAGAAAACAGATTGTGCTTAACCCAACCTACTATTCCCACTTCAGACGCTGGTGGCGCTTTCTCCGGCAACATTTCCGCGCGGACAAATGAAACATCACTCATATTACCGCTCCACCAATTTGACACTATTGTTGTACCAGTTCATCACTGCCGAGATGCTCAGCGAGATGCACAGATAGACCAGCATCAGCAGTAGAACGCATTCCAGCTCGCGGCCGGTTTGGTTCATGGTGATGCCACCCAAGGTACCTGTGATATCCATATATCCCACCGCAATCGCCAGAGACGAGTTCTTGGTCAGGTTCAGGTAGTTCGAGATCATTGGCGGGATGATCACGCGCAACGCTTGCGGCAGGATCACCAGACGCATAATCCGGCTCGGGCGTATACCCAGCGCGGCGGCGGCCTCGGTCTGCCCCTTGGAAATGGCGAGAATTCCGGCCCGCACGATCTCAGCGATGAAAGCTGCAGTGTAAAGGGACAGGGCCAACCACAATGCGATAAGCGAGTTCCGCAAATGAGTGCCGCCTTTAAAGTTGAACCCTTTCAGTTCCGGGTATCCCAAATGGAATCCCAACGCAGTCAGCAGGATCAACATCGGCACAAACAGTATGCCCAACTGAATATGCCAGATGGTTGGGCGATCACCAGTTGCTTCCTGTTTTGCAGCGGCATTAGCGGATACTTTGCGCATTACAAAAATGCTGCCCGCCAAAACGACCAGAAAGGCAACCAGATCCAATGAAATGTCGAAGCGTAAGCTGGACGCACCAAACAAGTGGATATCGCCAAGACTGCGTGAAAACAGGAGCTCTGGGATATAGACACCGCGATTGGTGACGGCGACAGAGTTGAAAAAATCCATCGTGGCCGTCGGGGTTTCGCCTCGGAATGCATTGGGTGCCGGTAAACCTTCGATCAGAATGGCCATAGCCAGAACGATCCAAAGCAGCACAGGCACGTTACGGAACATCTCGACATAAACAGTCATGATCCGCGCGATCAGCCAGTTGTTTGAAAGCCGTAATACACCAACGAAAACACCGATAATCGTCGCCGTGATACAGCCGAGAACTGCAACAACAAGTGTGTTTAGCAATCCGATAAGCCCAGCACGCAAGTGGCTGTCTCGAGAATCGTATTCCAGCAGGCGTTGGTTGATATCGTAACTTGCAGGTTCGCCGAAGAACCCGAATTCTACGGGTTTACCAAGTGCTTCGAGGTTCTGAATGGTGTTGGAAATGATCCAGGCTGCCAAAAGCATGAAACCGATCATTGCAATGACCTGGATGGTCGCAGATCGGTACCGCGTATCGTAAAGGAGCATGGACAGCCGGAACTGCTCCTTTGGCGGGTCAGTGAGAGTCGACATGACCTATGTATATCCCCGTGTCATCCCGTTATTCGCAGACAGAGTTGATCTCTGTTCAATCTAACCGGGACTGTTTCTTATGGATTGAAAAAGGGCGCAGGATGAACTGCGCCCTCTTCAATGGATATTAGCGGAACGGCGGCGAGTACAGCAGGCCGCCATCGGTCCACTGACCGTTCAGGCCGCGTGCCAGACCGATTGGGGTTTCTTCACCGATGTTCTTGGCAAAGACCTCACCATAGTTACCACCCGCCTTGATAGCGCGCATTGCCCACTGTGCGTCCAGACCCAGCATCTCACCCAGAGTGCCTTCGCTGCCCAGCAGACGGTTCACTTCGGGGTTGTCGGTGCCAGCAGACATCTCGTCGATGTTCGCCGAGGTCACACCCAGCTCTTCAGCCGAAACCAGTGCGTTCAGTGTCCAGCGAACAACGTCGCCCCACTCGTGGTCGCCATGACGGACCAGCGGGCCCAGCGGCTCTTTCGAGATGATTTCGGGCAGCAGGATGTGATCACCGGGGTTTTCGAACGTGGCGCGCGTTGCGGCCAGGCCCGATGCGTCGGTGGTATAGACGTCACATGCGCCAGCCAGATACTGCTGCTGCGCTTCTGCGTTGGTTTCGATCGGAACCGGCTCGTAGCTGATGTTGTTCGAGCGGAAGAAATCCGCCAGGTTCAGCTCGGTGGTGGTGCCGGTCTGGATGCAGACAGTCGCGCCGTCCAGTTCCTTGGCCGAGCTTACGCCCAGCGCTTTGGGAACCATAAAGCCCTGACCGTCGTAATAGTTTACACCGACGAATTCGAACTTCAGGTCTACGTCGCGGCTGAAGGTCCAGGTGGTGTTCCGGGCCAGCATGTCGATTTCGCCAGAAGCCAGCGCGGTAAAGCGTGTCTTACCTGTGGTCGGAACGAATTCAACGGCGCTTGCGTCACCCAGAACCGCAGCGGCAACGGCGCGGCACAACGAAACGTCAAAGCCCTGCCATTCACCATTTGCGTCGGGCGCGGCAAAGCCGACCAGACCGGTGGTCACACCGCAGTTCAGCTTACCGCGCGCCTTGACGTCGTCCACGGTTCCCGCCATGGCTGCGCCTGCGGCCAGACCGGCAACTGTGGCCGCGCCCAAGATTACGGATTTTTTCATTTTTACCTCTTCCTGATTGTCCATCCCGTTCAGGGACGGTTCTATCCGGCACCTCAGGTACCAGAAAGGTTTCCCCAAAGGTGTCTCCCCTTTAGTGCGCACGAGTTTGGTCGCATTCATAAACAAACGTCAAGGGTCGGATCAGGGAAAACGATGGATCAACTCACAGATGTCCATCAGAGCGGTAAAAATTCAGAAATCTAAGATCAATCAGAGACGTCGTAGAAGCGTTTAGCGTGTAAAAAGGCAGAACGTTTGACTTCGGCTGCTTCATGCGCCTCGTCGTCATGGCCCCATTGTTCGATTTGCCACAGCTCGTCCAACCGCGAAATCCGCCAGATCTCTTGCGCATCACACCAATCGGAAGTGGCCGCAAACCCAAGGATCAACGAGCCCGAAAGGCTGACCAGGTCGTGGAAGGCAGCCAGTTGGAAGTTGTTGAAATCATGCACTCGCCGGCGCAACTGATCCAGCGCCGCCACGTCTTGCGGCTGATGCAGGATACCTGTGACGGGCTGCAAGCGAACCGACATGGCTTCCGCGGCCCAGTCCAACACCGGGTCCCACTGTTCAGCTTGCCGCTGCTGCAACTCTTGCGGGTGGGCGGCGCGATAGCACAGCAAATCCGAATCGCCATAATCGGCAAGCATGTCTGCAACTTCGGCGTGCTGAATCTGTACCTTGTCGATGGCTGCATTGGCCGAACGCGTGTAGGGCATCGTCCCTGGGTCAACCTGTTCTTCCTGCGCGTCCCATTCGGCCGCAATGGCCTGAGCCATCGGCAAGGTCGGCAGGATAAGTCCGGCCCGCGCAGGTGTTTTGACCCTACGACCGTCCAATTCGACCGTAAATCCGCCATCGGCCTCTACCACCTGACATGCAGTCCAAAATCGTTTCGGTTTCCAGTCACTCATGTCTTCAGGTCCAGATATCGTCCAGTGCGCCCGGCAACTGGTCAAACGTTTCGATAATACGAGAGGCAGCGGCCAAGGCAGGCTGTTCGTGATACCCCCAGGTTACGCCAATTCCGGTGACACCGGCGGCGGCGGCCATATCCATGTCAAACCGGGTATCCCCGATCATGACCGTATCAGCAGCGTTGACGCCGGTTTCGGCCCGTGCCGTGTCGATCATCGAAGGGTGCGGTTTTGACGGGTGGTGATCCGCGACCTGCCGGGTCACGAAATAGCCTTGCAGGCCGTGCCCCTCGATCAGGGCATCCAGACCGCGTTGCGATTTGCCCGTCGCCACGCCCAGCAGAACCTCGGGGATCGCATGTAGCGCCTCGACGACCTCGCGCGCGCCGGGATAAAGCGGCGAGCTGGCCATTCCCTGTTCCAGTCGATGCGCGTGATAGGCCTGTTTATAGCCCTCTACCAACCGTGCCTGATCCACAGCAGAACACTCGGGCACCAACTGTGCCATGGCTTGTGGTAGAGATAATCCGACTATGGACAAGATCCCCGCCCTATCCGGTACCGGAAGAGACAAGGCATCAAAGCTGGCGGTCATGGCCGCAATAATGCTGCCCTGGCTATCGACCAGGGTACCGTCCACATCAAATAGTACCAGACGCAAGGGTCTGCTCATTGCAGAGACTCGAACGGATCATCCGCAGCCAGGTCTTCGGCCCATCCGAATGTGTCCCAGCTGTGTTTCATATGATCAGGCAAGGGTGCGGTGACCGTGATCTTCTTACGCGTCACCGGGTGCTGAAACGAAGCCTGCCGCGCATGCAGGTGCAGCTTTTTGCTGATCACACCGCCCAACTGCGCACCCCAGCCATCGCCAAGGTTCTCTTGACCCGAACCGCCGTATTTTCCATCCCCGATGATTGGATGCCCAATCGCTGCCATATGCGCACGCAACTGATGAGTGCGGCCGGTGATCGGCTCCATCGCGACCCAGGCGGCGCGTCCGGCCACGCGGTATAGCGTAGCGTAAAGTGTATGGGCCCGCTTCGCGCCTGGCGTATCGTTGATTTCGTTAAGATGAACGGGGATCATCTTTTCGCCCTCGCCCTGGCTGCCATGGCCCGGGGCCTTGACCAAACCGGTCTTGATCTCGCCCAGATAAGGGGTCGGCACCCCAGCGACTAGAGCCCAATATATCTTGCGCGTGTCCCGGTGACGGAAAGCGGCGGTCAGTGCTTTGGCGGCCTCGCGTGTGCGGGCCAGCAACAGCACGCCCGAGGTATCCTTGTCCAGTCGGTGCACCAGTCGCGGGTTTTCGTCATATCCAAAGCGCAGCGCCTCGGACAGGCCGTCCACATGGCGGGTCTGGCCGCTGCCGCCTTGCACCGGCAAGCCTTGCGGTTTGTTCAGCGCGATCACGTGATCATCGCGATAAATCACGCAAGCCTGCATCATCTTGGCATCCGCATCTGTGATCCGCGGTTTCACCTCGACCGGTTTGTGGTCCGCATCCGGCAGAGGTGGCACGCGTACGACCTGGCCGACCTCAAGCCGGGTCGAGGCCTTGGCCCGTCCGCCATCCACACGCAGTTCGCCCTTGCGGCACATTTTCTCGATGCGCCCCTGGCTGACATGCGGAAACAGACGCCGCAGCCAGCGGTCCACCCGCTGATCGCCATCCCCATCCGCAACCGTTATCATCTGCACGCCACTCATGCCATTGCCCCTTGCGCCGCGCGGCAGACCCGCCCGGACCACGCTGTAAACATTGTCCCAGAAAACATGCGCGTCTGTCGCGCGCATCGGCCAAAGAGTCAAGCCGGTGCTAGTCTGGTTTCCGTTGCGAACGCAGCTTGGCAAAGTAGTCCAACCGTTTCTTTAGCTCACGTTCAAACCCACGCTCGACAGGTTGATAGAGAACAGGGCGCGATATGGACTCGGGAAAGTAGTTCTGCCCAGAAAACCCATCCTCGGCATCGTGATCATAAGCATAGCCTGCACCATAGCCCTGATCTTTCATCAAAGAGGTCGGCGCATTCAGAATATGTTTGGGCGGCGGCTCACTACCTGATTGCTTGGCCAGACGCATCGCTGCCTTGTAGCCCACATAGGCTCCGTTCGATTTCGGAGCCAGAGCCAGATAGACCAGCGCCTGCGCCAAAGCCAACTCGCCTTCGGGACTGCCCAGCCGCTCATAGGTTTCCCATGACTGCAGACAGATCGCCTGAGCCTGCGGATCAGCCAGACCAATGTCCTCGACCGCCATTCGCGTGATCCGGCGTGCCAGATACCTTGGGTCCTCGCCTCCCGTCAGCATTCGCGCGAACCAGTACAGGGCGGCATCGGGGTCGGATCCTCGCACCGATTTGTGCAAGGCCGAGATCAGGTTGTAATGCTCATCTCCAGATTTGTCGTATTTCGCGGCACGGCGCATGAGCCGGGTCGACAGGGCTTCAAGGTCCAGCGGGCCCTCAACTTTCCACGCGGCCACCTGTTCGATCAGGTTCAACAGCGCGCGCCCGTCGCCATCGGCCATTTCTTGCAGCGCAGCTCGGGCCGCCGGGTCCAGTGGCAACGCGCGATCCAATTCTTTTTCAGCACGTTGCGTCAGGCGTTCTAGATCGGCAGGGCTGAGCCGTTCCAGCACCAGCACTTGTGCCCGGCTGAGCACAGCGGCGTTCAGCTCGAACGATGGATTTTCCGTGGTCGCCCCGACCAGAAGGATCGTGCCATCCTCCATATGCGGCAGAAACCCGTCCTGCTGCGCCTTGTTGAAGCGATGGATTTCGTCAACGAACAGCAACGTCCCCTGCCCGTTGTGACGCCGGATCTTCGCAGCTTCGAACACTTTCTTCAGGTCGGGAACACCAGTAAAGATGGCACTGATCTGCACAAAATGCAGGTCCGTCTCTTGCGCCAAAAGCCGCGCGATCGTGGTCTTGCCGACACCGGGCGGCCCCCAGAATATCAGGCTCGACAGACTGCCCGAGGCCAGCATCACGCCCAAAGGCGCATCCGAGCCCAACACCTGTTCCTGCCCGATCACCTCGGCCAGCGTTTGCGGGCGCAATCTGTCGGCCAGCGGGCGATGTACAGGCGGCGCAGGGTCAGATGACCCGGTATCGAAAAGGTCACTCATCCGGTCACAGCCTGAACCGCAGGGAAACCGGCCGCCCGCCCCTGAGGATATCCAGATTGATCCGACGCCCCGGATCGGTCAGCGCCTTCACGACATCAGCAGGTCGCTCGACCCGCGCGCCGTTTATCCTATCGACCACATCGCCCGGACGCAGCCCGGACCGACCACCATAGCGGCCCGCGTCGACCACAGCCACCCCCGTCTGCGACAGCAAAAGCCCCAGCCGCGCGATAACAGCAGGGTTGATCCGCGACACGGTCAGGCCTGGCATCACGGTTTCATCGTTCAGCGTCGTCACTTCCGCTGCCGGAACCTCGGGCGCTTTGACCAAAGCGACCTCAAGTTCAGCTCGGTCCTCGCCGCGCAGTCGCGTCACCACCGACGTGCCGCCCACACCGGCCACTGACATGCGGAATTTCATCTCTGCCGGCGAGTTGACCTCATCCCCGTCGACATGGGTCACGACGTCCCCAACCTGCAACCCTGCCTCGGCCAACGGGCTGAGCGCATGGAGATCCGAAATCACCACACCCTGCGGGATGACCAAGCCCAGAGACTCAGCGATATCCGCACTCATGTGCTGCCCTGCCATTCCGGCCCAGGGGCTGACAAAACTGTCATTGCCGGCCTGCGCTTGCCGCAGGAATTCGGCAACCAGATTGGCAGGGATGGCAAAGCCGATCCCGTTCGATCCGCCAGAACGTGTCAGGATCGAGGTGTTGATGCCAATCAGATCACCGTTTACATCGATCAGCGCCCCGCCCGAATTGCCGGGATTGATCGCCGCGTCCGTCTGAATGAAATAGCCCCGCGCATTGCCCGTCGCCGTACCGGTCCGCGCCAGCCCCGAGATAATGCCCGATGATACCGTCTGCCCGACGCCGAACGGGTTGCCGATGGCCAGAGCCAATTCACCCACCTCAACCAAATCGGAATCCCGCATGTCGATCGAAGGCAACGCCTCGGCATCTTTCAGACGCAGAATGGCGATGTCGCTTTCCTGATCGCCCAGAACCACCTCGGCCGAAAACTCGCGCCGGTCCGTCGTGACGACCCGTATTTCTGTCGCTGAACCAACAACATGATAGTTAGAGACCACATAACCGTCATCCGTCAGGATCACACCCGACCCCAGCGAATTCTGAACGCGCGGTCGCGGTTCGCCAAAGCCGCCGCCAAAGAAATCCTGAAAGAACGGGTCAGAGAACAGTGAATTCGAGCGCCCTTCGCGCACGATCTTGGCGTAGATATTCACCACAGCCGGCGCGGCCTGTTTCACCACCGGCGCAAACCCTAGGCTGATTTCGGCCTGAGAACGTGGCACCCTGGTTTCCGCCGCGGCAGAGGCAGACAAAAGCGATAAAGCGAAGGCCGTGGCGCGAAGCATCATAGTTCCCGAAAATTTTTGGACTGTTTTGGATATGCGGCGCGATGTCTGGGTTTGCAAGCGCGGTATTGGAGTTTCTGCCAGACTTCAGTCATCACCACCCAGACAAGATTAAGCCAGTCCAGCCACATTTGACATGTCCGACCGCCTGACTACGACGTTCATAGTCAGACGGTTAGGTATTAGCTGAGCTGTCTCGGTTTCAAGCGAACCGATCTGTATGCCAAAACGACAAGCGTAAGTATGGCCCCCTGCCCTACGAGTACTGCGGGCCAGATCAGGGGAAACTGCGCGTCTGCGTACTTTTGCGGTCCGAAGGAAACCGAAGCAAGAAGTGCTGCTAAAAGTGTCAGGCATATACCGGCCTTTGTTTCCGTGGCGCCAAGGAGGATCGCAGCGCAGGCTGCGCTGAGTGCGGCTCCAATAAAAGGCGCGATCCCAAACAGTGGTGTAGCTGTGGGCGGATGTGGCGGTACTCCGGCATAGAGAGCGCTCAGCATAACGATCTGCAAAACGATAAGTGTCAACAAAGCAGCATTGGCCGCCCGATCTTTCTCATAAATCAAATTCGCCTCCTTTTTCCGTAACAAAGTGTACGGTTGCGTTAAGCCGTAACCCAATGTACGGCTTAGTGTCAACACCATTCAGGAGGCCAGATTGAAAGATCACCTACGCACTGCCCGGCAGGAACAGATCGAAACAGCGGCTTATGAACTGCTCGCAGAAAAAGGTTTCGCGGGAACTTCGATGCTGAGCATCGCCAAACGTGCCCGCTGCTCAAACGAAACACTCTACAACTGGTATGGCGATAAGCTTGGCTTGTTCCGCACCTTGGTGTCACGAAACGCTGCAGAAGCAAAAACGTTGCTTGAAAACGCGCTTGCACAGCGTGAAGCCTCGATCGAAACACTCGACGCCTTTGGGCCGGTATTGTTGGATATCATATTGGGCGAGAAGGCGGTTTCTCTGAATCGCGCGGCCGCAGCTGACCCAACCGGCCAACTAGGTAAAGCCTTGTCAGAGGCAGGCCGGGAAACAATTTTTCCTCTCCTGGCACAGCTGTTTGAAGCTGCCAGAACCAATGGAGAGCTAGTCAGAAACGATATATCGGACGTGGTTGATTTGTATTTGGGATTGTTGATTGGTGATCTACAGATCCAGCGCGCGATCGGGCGCACACAAAAGCCCGATCCGGGAACATTGGCAAGGCGCGCTGAAGCAGCAACCAGACATTTGCAAACGCTTCTCGGGCCCTGACTAAAGCTGACACATACCAAGAGCAGAGCGGACTTGCGACTGGCTCCATAAGAAAAACCCCCGCGTCCGAGACACGGGGGTTTTCACATGAAAGCCAGGCTTTCTTATTCTTCGTCTGCGGCCTCTTCGGCGGCGGTACGCGCTTTGTCTGCAGCGCCTTTGGCGTCCAGATCGCGGTCAACGAATTCGATGATCGCCATCGGGGCCATGTCGCCATAGCGGAAGCCTGCTTTCAGGATCCGTACATAACCGCCCTGACGCTCGGCGTAACGGGGGCCCAGGATTTCGAACAGCTTTGCGACGTCTTTGTCTTCTTTCAGCTGCGATGCGGCCTGACGACGGGCGTGCAGGTCGCCGCGCTTGCCCAGAGTGATCAGTTTTTCAACGATCGGGCGCAGTTCTTTTGCCTTGGGCAGAGTTGTTTTGATCTGCTCATGTTCGATGAGCGAGCCAGCCATGTTCGCAAACAGAGCCTTGCGGTGCTCATGAGTACGGTTCAGGCGGCGGTAACCACGTGCGTGACGCATTTTCTAGTTCCTTCTTTAGCGTTTTGCTTTGTCTGGCCGGCGATGCGTGTCACCGACTCTCCTTGGGGCAAGATCGCCCTTGATTCCCCGGCAGCCCGAGCATTGGGGAAGACGCGCTTAAAACGCGTCTTCGAATTTCTTCGCCAGATCTTCGATGTTGTCGGGCGGCCAATCCTCGACATCCATGCCAAGGTGCAGACCCATGCCGGACAGCACTTCTTTGATCTCGTTCAGCGACTTGCGGCCAAAGTTCGGGGTGCGCAGCATCTCGGCTTCGGTCTTCTGGATCAGGTCGCCAATGTAGACGATGTTGTCGTTCTTCAGACAGTTTGCCGAACGGACCGACAGCTCCAACTCATCTACTTTCTTCAGCAGCAGCGGGTTGAACTCCAGACCATCATCCTCGTCCTGACGACCAGCCGCTTCCGGCTCATCGAAGTTGACGAAGATCGACAGCTGATCCTGCAGGATGCGCGCAGCATAGGCCAACGCGTCCTCGGGGGTGATCGAACCGTCAGTCTCAATCTTCAGGGTCAGCTTGTCATAGTCCAGAACCTGACCTTCACGCGTCGGTTGAACATCATAGGCGACCTTTTTAACCGGCGAATAGATCGCGTCGATCGGGATCAGGCCGATAGGTGCATCTTCTGGCTTGTTCTTTTCAGCCGAGACATAGCCCTTACCGGTGTTGACGGTCAGTTCCATGAACAGGTCGGCACCATCATCCAGGTGACAGATGACGTGATCGCGGTTCAGAACCTCGATGCCAGCGCTTTCGCTGATGTCCCCTGCGGTGACGATTGCCGGACCTTTTGCATTGATCGACAGACGCTTGGGGCCTTCGACCTCCATGCGCAGAGCGACCTGCTTTAGGTTCAAAATGATGTCGGTGACGTCTTCACGCACGCCTGCAACCGAACTGAATTCGTGCAGGACGTTGTCGATCTGAACGCTGGTGATGGCCGCACCTTGCAGCGAGCTCATCAGAACGCGGCGCAGGGCGTTGCCCAGTGTCAGACCAAAGCCACGTTCCAGCGGTTCTGCAACCAGCGTTGCCTGGCGCGCAGGGTCGTTGCCCGGCTTGCTTTCCAGCTGGGTTGGCTTGATCAATTCTGCCCAATTCTTGTGGATCATGTAATCCCTCCATTCCTGTCCGCGCCCCATGACCAACAAGGTGCAGACGCCCGAGGTTCAAAATGACGTGCTGGGGCCGTGCGAAAATGCGGGCCCCAGCTCAATTCTAATTCGCTTAGACGCGGCGGCGTTTCGGCGGGCGACAGCCATTGTGAGCGATTGGCGTCACGTCGCGGATCGACGTGATGTTGAAGCCCACTGCAGCCAGTGCGCGCAGAGCCGATTCACGACCCGAACCGGGGCCCTGAACTTCGACTTCCAGCGTCTTGACGCCGTGATCCTGCGCCTTTTTACCTGCGTCTTCCGCAGCCATCTGAGCAGCATACGGTGTAGATTTACGCGACCCTTTGAACCCCATGGTCCCGGCCGACGACCATGCAATGGCGTTGCCTTGCACGTCTGAGATCAGGATCTTGGTATTGTTGAAGGTCGAATTCACATGGGCCACGCCCGATGCGATATTCTTGCGCTCTTTTTTCTTGGTACGAGTCTTTTCGCGTGCCATCGGTCAGACCCTCCTTATTTCTTCTTGCCAGCAATGGCCTTTGCGGGGCCTTTGCGGGTACGAGCGTTGGTATGGGTACGCTGACCGCGAACGGGCAGGTTACGACGATGACGCAGACCGCGGTAGCAACCCAAATCCATCAGGCGCTTGACGTTCATCTGAACTTCGCGACGCAGGTCACCTTCGACGGTGAAGTTTGCGTCGATATGTTCGCGGATGGCCAGAACTTCGGAATCCGACAGCTCATTGACGCGACGGTGCGCTTCAATGCCTACGGCTTCGCAGATGGCCTGCGCCGAGGTGTTGCCGATACCGGTGATATATGTGAGGGCGATAGGTACCCGCTTTGCAGTCGGGATGTTTACGCCGGCAATACGTGCCACGTGTCACTTTCCTTTTTGTTGCGGTTCCGTAGCTCCGGAACCTTTTTTCACAACACTTGACCGTGGCAGTGACGCCAGAGGGCCCAGTATTATTCGAGGTGGTCGGGGCAGTTAGGACGAATCCCGCCTGCGATCTTGATTCCCTTTAGGGATGGGGGTCGATATGGGCTTTTGCGCTTGGCGTCAAGGCCATATTGGAGCTAGCCGAGTACGGCCTCGATCGACGCAGTCACTTCCTTGATATCGGCCAACCCATTGACCGGGCGAAGATCGCCTTTGGCGTAGTAATAACCAATCAGCGGCGACGTCTTTTTGTAGTACTCCATCAACCGCGTGCGCAGGCTGTCTTCGTTGTCGTCGGCGCGACGCGTGAACTCTTTTTGCTCACCACAGTTGGTGCAGCGACCATCTGCCGGAATCGGCTTGGTCTTGTCATTGTAGACCTCGCCACAGCCCGAACAGGTCGAACGTGCGGTGATCCGATCCACCAAGGCATCGTCATCCACCCGCATCTCGATCACAGTGTGCAGTGACTGACCCAACTTGGTCAGCAAAGCCGCCAATGCGTCGGCTTGTGCCAATGTGCGGGGAAAACCGTCAAAGATGAAACCGGCACCGGTTTCGGTGGTCAGCTTCTCTTCGATCAGGCCGATGACAATCTCATCGGTGACCAGCTTGCCGGCATCCATGATGGCTGCGACCTTCAGGCCCATCTCGGTGCCCGAGGTTTTGGCTTCGCGCAGCATGTCTCCGGTGCTCAACTGCACCATGCCGCGTGTTTCAACAAGATGACGCGCTTGCGTTCCTTTACCCGCCCCCGGGGGGCCCAGAAGAATGATGTTCATCGACGAGCGGGTCCCTTCCTGCCGCGTTTCTTACCCTTCCCGCGCAGTTGGGACTTTTCGATAAGCCCTTCGTATTGATGCGCCAGCAGGTGGCTCTGAACCTGTTGGATCGTATCCATGGTCACAGAGACGATAATCAGAACCGAAGTACCACCGAAATAGAACGGAATGGCAAACTGGCCCCGCAGGATTTCAGGCAGCAGACAAACCGCCGCCAGATAAGCCGAACCCAGAACCAGCACGCGGTTGACCACGTATTCCAGATACTCGGCGGTTTTCTTACCCGGACGGATACCCGGCACAAAACCGTTCTGCTTTTTCAGGTTATCCGCCACGTCATCCGGTTTGAACGAGACGTTGAACGTGTAGAAATAGGCAAAGAACACGATCATCGACGCGAAGAACAGCAGGTACAGCGGCTGACCCGGACCAAAGTTGGCCAGCAGCCAGGACATGATCGGCCCGTTGGTCGCACCCGATGAGAAGGTTGAGATCGTCACAGGCAGCAATAGCAAAGAGCTGGCAAAGATCGCCGGGATAACGCCAGCCGGGTTCACTTTGACCGGCAAGTGGCTCGAGCCGCCTTCATAGATCTTCATACCGGCCTGACGGCGCGGGTATTGAATATGGATCTTGCGCAAAGCGCGCTCCATGAACACCACAAAGGTGATCACGGCGATGACCATGACGATCACCCCGATGATTACTGCGGGGCTGATTGCGCCGCTGCGGCCACTTGCGAAGAACTGAGCCAACGCTGCCGGAACCTCGGCGATGATGCCAACGAAAATAATCAGAGAGATACCGTTGCCGATGCCGCGCGCGGTGATCTGCTCACCCAGCCACATCAGGAACATGGTGCCGCCAACCAGTGTAATCATAGTCGACAGACGGAAATAGAGGCCCGGATCAGTCGCCAGATCGCCCGACTCCAGCGAAACGGCCAAGCCATAGGCCTGAACGGTGGCCAGCGCCACGGTGCCGAAACGGGTATATTGGTTGATCTTCTTACGACCCTGCTCGCCCTCTTTCTTGAGCTGTTCGAGCGCGGGAACCATCGAGGTCAGCAGCTGAATGATGATCGAGGCCGAGATGTAAGGCATGATGCCGAGGGCAAAGATACCCATCCGCCCAAGCGCCCCGCCGGTGAACATCGAAACCATACCGCCGATGCCCTGCCCCGCTTGCTCCATGAACTCACGCAGGGCCTGTCCGTCGATCCCCGGCACCGGTATAAAAGTGCCCAGGCGATAGACGATCAACAAACCCAGTGTGAACAGGATGCGGTTGCGCAGATCGGTGGCTTTGCCCAAAGCAGCCCAGCTAGTGTTGGCTGCCATTTGTTCTGCTGCTGATACCATAAATCGGTCTCTCTTATGAAAACACCGCCCGGAACCGTTTTCCGGCTCGGGCGGCGTCTTGGAAAACTCTGAGGTCTATGTAAGCGGGTCTTGGCCCGCTCACAAGCGCTTACTCTGCCGCAGCGGCTTTTGTGACCGTCAGTGAACCGCCCGCTTTTTCGACTGCCTCAACGGCAGCTTTCGAAGCACCAGTTACTTCCAGGGTCACCTTGGCGCTGATTTCGCCTTTGGCCAGAACGCGGATACCGTCCAGTTTACGGCGAACCAGACCGGATGCAACCAGTGCGTCCTCGGTGATCGCGGCTTTGGCGTCCAGCTTACCGGCGTCGACGAATTTCTGGATCAGGCCCAGGTTGATAACGGCAAACGCCTTGCGGTTCGGCTTGTTAAAGCCACGCTTGGGCAGGCGTTGGTACAGCGGCATCTGGCCACCTTCGTAGCCATTGATGGCCACACCCGAACGGGATTTCTGACCTTTGATACCACGGCCACCCATTTTACCTTTACCGGAACCGGGACCACGGCCGACGCGGGTCCGTTTCGGTGTGGCGCCTGGGTTGTCGCGCAATTCATTCAGTTTCATTTCGCTTCTCCTTCGCCGGAAATGACCCCGAAGCGTGATGGGTCAAACACGGCATTTCTTGGTTTTGATTCTTGCGGCGCAGTACGCCACCGGAGCCCGATACAGCTTTGTGGCTGAGGATGCAAGTTTTGAAGTGAACAACACCCAAACTGTCTAACCTTCAGCATTTTGGATTGGCGCGTCCAGTGGATTAATCCGGTGTTTGGCCAGAAGCTTACCCACCAGGCTATCTGGATCTGGCAGGCCATTATACCTGTTCCTCAGGATCGAACGCATCCGGCGACCATAAAAGTGAATGGAAACTGTGTCCTCGTGGAAGAACCTAGATAAATCGGCGTTTGGGCGTGCCAAAGCGCGCCGTCTGGTAAAGTTCACCGGATAGAACACATGCTCAGGCAGAACAAATTGGTGTTCGCCGGTTTGCCGCAAAGCCCAGGCAAAGGCTGACGGACCCCATGCGCCCCAATATTGCGCGGGCACATTGATCGGATCACCTGCATCCTGTGCCGCACGAAGGGGTTCCTGATATCGTTTGGGCAGCCATGGCGGAATCCGATATGGGTCCGTTGTATATTCGATGAGCAGATCCAGCGCCGGGCTGTCTGACGGAATGCCCAATACGCCGATCGCAATCTCTCCTTCGAGCATTCCGTAAAAATGCCCGGTCTCCGTTGTGAAAGGACGCATGCAATAGGCGTCCGTATCCGCCCATATCAAATCGGGCTCCTGCGCCAACATGCGGTATCGGAACTTGTCCGAATGCGGCGCCGGGCTACCAGTACGGCTATGCGCAATGAATTCTGTGCCAGGCATCACATCGCGCGCATCGCGGGTATCCACACCTTCAGGTATCCCGGAGACATTCCCATAGGTGTAGAGGCGAACGGATTGACCGGTATCCAGATAGGATTTGATGCAGAGCTGCTCGAGAAAGCTCAGCGGGCCATCCACCCACAACATGCCGATCTGGTAGTCTCGCACTGTGTCAGCCTCGTCATCGCGTTATTGGGACATAGCCCCCTCTAATAATTCTCATGGAAAATTTCCAAACGATCCACAATGCAGAGCGACCAATTTCACCGTGCCTGTGCCTTTCAAGCACGCAGAATCAAAAGAGGCGCCAAATGGCGCCTCGGTGTTGTTCATCCTGCCAGGTTTTCAGCAGTAGACGTGCTTATGCGCAATATCACTTATATCGCACCGGCGGATACCAATGTCGTTCAGTTCACGATCAGTCAGGTTCTGAAGCTCTGAATAGGTGCGGCCGAATTCGGCGCGCAGGGCATAGGCCTCTTTCACGCGTGCGATCAGAGTTGTGATGCGGGCGGTCAGACCAAAGCCTTCGCGGGAAAAAGTTGCTGTGTTTGCCATTTCTATATTCCTTTCTAAACCGGAGCGTATTCTCCAGATTTCGTTTGCGTTCCTATTTGGGACAAAGCTCAAATAAGAACGCCAGATAACGCTAACAACAGAAGATTTGGTCTGGCCGGTATGCATTGGGGGAATGGCAGTGAAAACACTGTTTAGACATCCCACTACAGGCTTCGTTTGAAATAGACCTTTGGATTTCTCGGCTAAAGATAAGATTTATCAAATTTATATATTTTAATATCTTTTTTCTTTTACGGACCCATATTTTCACTATTCTATCACATATCCGTGAACTATCGGGCTATTTCGGCCTGTTTTACCATTTTCGCCTCGCACGTTTAGGGCGTCCTCGACTTCATGAATGAGGATACTCCATGCCTTTGGTTTCAAGCGTTATTAGAAGGTTGCGCTGGATTCAGCGCCGTCCTTCCTTGAAGCAATCGGCAAACCTGTTGCGCAACGTTCGGGGCTATCTTCTTCACTCTCAACAAGCCGCCCCGCTGCCGTCTCTGGTGAAAATTGATATTTCGCCGCTGTGCTCACTAGCCTGTCCACATTGCGTTCATGCGAACCCGTCCCGACGCAACCGGCCATTACTCAGCGATCAGAAGTTCGGAAAGCAGGACAAACTCAGCCTTCAGCAGTACCGGCATATCATTGACCAGATCAAAGATCGCGCGCTTGGTGTAAGCCTGTTCTACTATGGCGATCCTCTGGCACACCCGGACCTCAACGACATGATCCGGGCCACGACCGCAGCCGGTTTGGAAAGCCATATCACCACCCATTTCAGCTATCGGCTAAAAGCCGAGAGGATTCATGACCTGGTCGATGCCGGGCTTAGCCATATCACAATCTCAGTTGATGGCGCGACGCAGGAAAGCTTTCAGGTTACCCGTGTTCGCGGACGCCTGGATTTCGTTCTGAACAACCTGCGACTACTGGCTGGCTATAAAAAGAGGAAGGGTCTGAAATCTCCGTTCATAGAAATACAGCATATCTCTTTCCCCCATCACGCCGAGGATGAACTGGATCAGGTGAAGGCCATCGTAGACGAGATTGGTATCGACGCCTTTACCACGTTTGAGGGGCTACGGTTCGATGCAAATGGAGATCTGTACAACGTCGTAGACGACGATCCCGATCGGATTGAAAATGGCCCGCCCCTGTCATCATCCCTCACCCCAAGGTGCCATTGGCCCCACAGCAGCACGGTCATTCGCTTTGATGGCGATGTGATTCCCTGCTGTCTCTGGCGATCCGGCCGCCAATATGTTTCCGACAAGAACCGTGATCCGCATGTGTTGGGAAATGTTTTCGACCAACCACTTGAAGCCATCTGGAACAACGAAAAATACAAAGCTCTGCGCCGGCAGGTCTGGAACCCGCGTGCTCATTCCAAACGCGAAGCAGCAGCCAGTTTTTGCGATGGATGCCCCAGGCTGTACGAAAAACCAGGCAGAGAACCCCCGTTGCGCCATGAAGTCGACATTGAGTTTGCAGAAAAAAAGGCGCTCGGGTCATAGCCGAGTTTGCGCCGAGGCACTGAACAGCACCATATGACGAGCCGGAAAAAAGACGACCGGCCAAACAAGAAAACGCCCCCGATCAGATCGGAGGCGTTTTTAAGTCTTCAAAGAACTCGCGATTAGCCGCGTTCTTCGATGATCTCTACCAGATGCGGGATCTTGTTGACCATGCCGCGGACCGAAGGAGTATCCTCCAGCTCACGGGTTTTGTGCATCTTGTTCAAGCCCAGACCGATCAGGGTCGCGCGCTGTTCGGCGGGGCGGCGGATCGGGGAACCGATCTGCTTGACGACGATGGTTTTTGCCATGGGTCGCTCTCCTTATGCTTCTGCTTCAGCAGCAACAGGCGCTTCGTCCCGCTTGGGCAGGATGTCAGCAACCTTCTTGCCGCGACGCTGTGCAACCGAACGCGGGCTCTGCTCTTTTTGCAGGCCGTTGATGGTGGCGCGGATCATGTTGTACGGGTTCTGCGAGCCCAACGACTTGGACACAACGTCCTTGACGCCCAGCATTTCGAACACAGCACGCATCGGACCACCGGCGATGATACCAGTACCTTCAGGTGCCGAGCGCATAACCACTTTACCGGCGCCGTGACGGCCTTCGATATCGTGGTGCAGGGTCCGACCTTCGCGAAGCTGCACGCGGATCATCTGACGCTTGGCTTGTTCAGTTGCCTTACGGATGGCCTCGGGCACTTCTTTCGCTTTACCCTTGCCAAAGCCGACGCGGCCTTTCTGATCGCCGACAACCACCAGAGCGGCGAAGCCAAAGCGCTTACCACCTTTTACGGTTTTCGACACGCGGTTGATCGCGACCAGACGGTCTGCGAATTCCGGAGTTTCGTCGCGGTCGCGGCCACGGCCCCGACGGTTTTCACGTTCTGCCATTTGGCATCCCTTTTCTCATGTGGCGCATTGCGGCGCCGTTGTTTCAATCCAAGTGAGCCTCGACTATTGCCGAGGCCCCCGGATCATCGGGGCAGCTGAGGCGCTGCCCGCAAGTCTTAGATCTTCAGACCACCTTCACGCGCAGCGTCGGCGACAGCCTTCACTTTGCCGTGGAACAGGAAGCCGCCACGATCGAAATAAGCCTCTTCGACGCCTGCCTTCTTGGCACGCTCGGCGATGGCTGCGCCCACTTTCGTAGCCGCTTCGACGTTGTTTGTGCCAACTACACCCAGATCTTTTTCCAGGGTCGAGGCCGAGGCCAGGGTCACGCCACGAACGTCGTCGATCAGCTGAGCGCTGATGTTCTTGTTCGAACGGTGAACCGACAGGCGTACACGACCTGCATTGACCTTGCGAAGTTTGTTCCGAACGCGCAGGCGGCGCTTCAGAAACAGGGTTCTTTTGCTGTTTGCCATTGTTTGCGTCCTTACTTCTTCTTGCCTTCTTTGCGGAAGATGAATTCGCCCTTATAGCGGATACCCTTGCCTTTATACGGCTCGGGACGGCGCCATTCGCGGATTTTCGCCGCGACTTCGCCCACCTGCTGCTGGTCGTTACCTTCCACAATGATCACGGTCTGCTTCGGTGCGGTGATGGTGACACCTTCCGGAGCAACGAAATCAACGTCGTGGCTGTAGCCCAGGTTCAGCTTCAGGGTGTTCCCCTGCATCTGAGCCCGGTAACCAACACCCTGGATCTCCAGCTCTTTTTTGAAGCCTTCGGTCACACCGGTTACCAGATTGGCAACCATGGTGCGGCTCATGCCCCATTGCTGACGGGCACGTTTGGACATGCCACGCGGGTTGATTTGAACCACATTGTCTTCGACCGACAGCGTAACGTCATCAGTCGCAGTGAAGCTACGGGCACCTTTCGGGCCTTTGACTTCGATGGTCTGGCCGGAAACCGAGGCGGTTACACCGCTGGGCAGTTCGACCGGACGTTTACCAATACGAGACATTGACAGACCTCCTTAGAAGACGGTGCAGAGCACTTCGCCGCCAACATTGTTGGAGCGTGCATTCTGGTCCGACATCACACCTTTCGGAGTGCTGACAATCGACACACCCAGACCCTGACGGACCTGCGGGATGTCATTGACGCCCATGTATACGCGACGACCGGGCTTGGAGACCCGCTTCAACTCGCGAATGACAGGGGTGCCTTCGTAGTATTTCAGGCTGATTTCGATGGCCGGATGACCGTTTTCACCAGTCATCTTTTCGTAGCCACGGATGTAACCTTCGTCCGCCAGCACGTCCAGAACCCAGGCGCGCAGTTTCGACGCCGGAGTGTTTACAGTGGACTTGCCGCGCATTTGCGCGTTGCGGATACGGGTGAGCATATCGCCGATAGGATCGTTCATATCTATGTCTCCCTTACCAGCTCGATTTCACCATGCCGGGGATCTGACCTGCAGAACCCAGCTCGCGCAGCATGATACGGCTGACCTTCAGCTTACGATAGTAAGCATGAGGACGACCTGTCAGCTGACAGCGGTTGTGAAGACGAGTTGCCGAGCTGTTGCGCGGCAGTTTCGCCAGTTTCAGACGCGCTTTGAAACGCTCTTCCATCGGCTTGCTCTCGTCATTCGCGATTTCTTTCAGCTCGGCACGCTTTGCGGCATATTTGGCCACCAGGCGTTCGCGCTTCTTCTCGCGTTCGATCATTGCTTTTTTAGCCATGTCTCAATCCTCCCGGCGCTTAAGCGTTGAACGGCATGTTGAACGCTTTCAACAGGCTTTTCGCTTCAGCGTCGGTTTTCGCTGTGGTGGCAATTACGATATCCAGGCCCCAGACCTCGTCGACCTTGTCGAAGTCGATTTCCGGGAACACGATGTGCTCTTTCATGCCCATGGCAAAGTTGCCACGACCGTCGAAAGAAGGCTTAACACCGCGGAAGTCACGAACGCGCGGCAGCGCTATGGTGATCAGACGATCCAGGAATTCATACATCCGGTCACCGCGCAGGGTAACTTTCGCACCCAGCGGCATGTCTTCACGGACGCGGAAACCCGCGATCGACTTCTTCGCCAGTGTTGCAACAGCCTTTTGGCCTGCAATCGCGGTCAGATCTTCAACAGCGGCTTTCGCCTTCTTCGAGTCTCTGACGGCCTCTGCACCACAACCGATGTTCAGAACGATCTTTTCCAGCTTGGGCAGCTGCATATCGCTCTTGTAACCGAACTCTTCTTTCAGAGCGGCACGGATGGTTTCAGCGTACTGAGCTTTCAGACGCGGGGTGTAGGTTGCGGTATCAAGCATCGATCACGTCCCCCGTGGTCTTGGCAAAACGAACCTTCTTGTCACCTTCCATGCGGAAGCCAACGCGGGTTGCTTTACCGTTTTTGTCCAGCAGAGCCAGGTTCGACAGCTCAATCGGGTTTGCCTGAGGCAGGCGACCACCTTGCGAGGTCTGCGACTGGCGGGTATGGCGAATGGCGATGTTCACGCCATCAACAACGGCTTTACCGGCTTTCGGGTCGACCGAGGTGATAGTTCCCTCTTTGCCCTTGTCCTTGCCAGCCAGCACGACGACCTTGTCGCCTTTGCGGAGTTTAGCAGCCATGATTACAGCACCTCCGGAGCAAGCGAGATGATTTTCATGAAGTTCTTCGCGCGCAGTTCACGAACAACAGGGCCAAAGATACGGGTACCTACGGGCTCGTTGTTGTTGTTCAGAATGACGGCGGCGTTGCGATCGAAACGGATCGCGGTGCCGTCTTCGCGACGGACTTCTTTGGCGGTGCGTACGACGACGGCCTTACGGACGTCACCTTTCTTTACGCGGCCGCGTGGGATGGCTTCCTTCACCGAGACGACAATGATGTCGCCTACAGAGGCGTATTTACGCTTGGAACCACCCAGGACCTTGATGCACTGAACTCGGCGTGCGCCGGAGTTGTCAGCGACATCCAGATTGGTCTGCATCTGGATCATGTGGTTTCTCCCGACCTGTGGGGGCTGGTCTTGTTAGATCCCCCAGGGTTTCGACAAATGGGAAAATCCCGGAGGCTTACGCTTCCAGAACTTCCCAACGTTTCGTCTTCGATTTCGGCGCGCATTCGATGATGCGAACTGTATCGCCGACCTTGAAGGCGTTCTTTTCATCGTGAGCCCGGTATTTCTTGGACTTACGGATGGTTTTCTTCAGAACCGGATGCGTAAAGCGGCGCTCGACGGATACGGTTACAGTCTGTGCGTTGGCATCGCTCGTTACGGTGCCGGAAAGGATACGCTTAGGCATAGGATTACTCCTCCGATGCCGCAGCAGCGGCCTTTTCGTTCAGGATGGTTTTAACGCGGGCGGCGTTGCGGCGGGCCGCTTTGATGCCAGCGGTGCTTTCCATCTGACCGGTTGCCTGTTGAAAGCGCAGGTTAAAGCTTTCTTTCTTCAGGTTGGCCAGTTCCTCGCGGAGCTGGTCAGGGGTCTTGTCACGCAGTTCTTGGGCGTTCATCGCCTTTTCCTTTGCTCAAAACACCAGAAGGCCCCTATGCAGGGTCACCTTTGACCTGGTGGATGAATGATAGACATACGAATCCCCCGACTCGGCCGGGGGAACGCAAGATGCCGCTCTATAGGGGGTTCTGGGGTGGGTGGCAAGGGAAAGTATGGAGGATTGATCGAGAGGCCGTTTTTAGCGCTCTGCTCACTTGAGCAACCAGCGACGGGCACGAGATGTTTGAACCGAATTTGGAAGCCTATTCGCTCTTGGAGCGAATTCCATCGAAACCTCTTCCCCAAACCAATCCAGAGTTCGGCAGCATATGCGCCTGCTTCAAAACTATCTTTAGCTCTGGAGAATACAACACCTTTACCGTTCGTTCGTCATCCCCTGATACATGCTCACGCACCAGAACTTCCCAAACTTTGTATTTACACGTTCCAACCCGTTCAATTCGATTTTTCTGGAACTCAACCGTTACAGTGCCGAGTAAGGCTTCTTTATCGCCATCTTGTATCGTGAAGCCTGACTGCCACTCTTTTTGCTGCTCTAGGTCATCTAAGGAACTAACTGATTGCTCGTATGAACGCTTTGAGGCGGTGAACTTCATAAAGGTCTCGCCGAACAGCAAAGGATGCGCGTAGTGGCTAGCGAAACCTATGCGCCTAGAGTCTTCGGTTCTTAACTCAACGACAAACCCCGTCTCAACAACGGTTTGAACTCGTAAAAGCCATGTTCCGCCATAGTCCAACCAGACGCCTTTACCGACATCTACACGGGTTGGGCACGTCGCAAGTGCAGGTGCGACGGCCAACGCCAAAAAAAGTGAAACCGCTAGTACAACCTTTGCTGGTTTTGGCGCGCCCATGGTTTACCCCCACAAAATAGAAAAGCTGGCACTAATCCCGCCACCCTAGGCCTCGTTGACAGGTGCGTTGAATGCACCAGCCATTACAGCATGTAGACATCCCACTCACAAACGCAAAACGCGGCCTCGTTTGCACGAGACCGCGTCTTCAACTGTCTAAGTCTGAGTGACTTACGCCAGAGCGATGTTCACAGCCGACTCACGACCGTCACGGCCGGGTTCGATGTCGAACGTTACTTTCTGGTCGTCGGCCAGGCCGGTCAGACCCGAGCGCTCGACAGCAGAGATGTGTACAAACACGTCTTTGCCACCGGTCTCCGGTGCGATGAAGCCAAAACCTTTAGTTGTGTTGAACCATTTTACGGTGCCGTTGGCCATATCCGTAGTCTCCTAGTAAATTGCTGTCCGCGGAATTGCGACAGCGCGGCGTTGTCGGTCTGGATCGAAAGACTGAACGCCGATATTCGGGAGACAGTGGTCGAAAAAGAAAAACGTAAGCGCCCTCCACATCGTTTATCTGACGACACAATGCAAGAACTTTTCACACATTCCTTTGAATCAGAGTCCCTTAAACGACCGTGCTAGTCCCATTTATAGTTAAAGCTGACGGAAATCCGCTCATCCTCGGCCATGTTCATCGGCACCTCGTGGCGCAACCAGCTCTCCCATAGCAAAACATCGCCAACCTGAGGCTTCACATAGATAAATGGCTGCAGGTCCCGACGGCCCCCTTTCATACGCGTGGGCGCTGCCATCATGCGGCCCGAGCGCGGGTCTTCAAGCTTCAGCGCGCTAGCGCCTTCGGGCATCGAAACATAAGTCGTGCCCGAGATCACGCTGTGTGGGTGCAGGTGGCTGGAGTGCATTCCGCCCTCGGGCAAAATGTTGATCCAAAGGTCTTCAAGTTTTAGTTCACCCTCACCCAGATCAAACTCCAGATCCTTAGCAAAAGCTGCAACGTGCTGGTCCAGCACCTTAACCAGATCGGCAAAGATCGGAAACCGCCAAGGCAGATCCGTCAGCGAGGCATAGCTGGTATAACCGGGATAGCCGTTTTCTTCGCACCATTCCTGCCCGGCCTCATCATCCTCGGCGATGACAAGACAGGAGCTTTCCAGCTCCTCCGGGTCGATCTTGGGATCAAACTCGGACAAAGCTGCGCGATAGAGACGGGTGACAAAAAGTGATTCAATCTGTGCCATGGGCCTGTCTTAAACCAGCCTCTCGATGAAGGCGATGGGTGTTTTGCGAGGCTGTCGCGGGGGCAGCGCCATCAAACCAAAAACCCCCGCCGGATTCCCGACGGGGGTCAATCTTGTCGCGAGCGGGGTCGCCCCCGGGTCGCTTACCAGTCTTCGCGAACCACGACGCGAGTCTTGATCGGCAGCTTCATCGCAGCCAGGCGCAGGGCCTCGCGGGCGATGTCGTCATTGACGCCGTCGATTTCGAACATCACGCGGCCAGGCTTGACTTTGCATGCCCAGCGGTCGACCGAACCTTTACCTTTACCCATACGAACTTCGATCGGCTTAGCCGTAACCGGAGTGTCGGGGAAGATGCGGATCCAGACGCGACCCTGACGCTTCATGTGACGCGTCATGGCACGACGTGCAGCTTCGATCTGGCGTGCAGTTACACGCTCAGGCTCAAGAGCTTTCAGTCCATAGGTGCCAAAGTTCAGATCAGAGCCGCCCTTGGCTTCACCCTTGATCCGGCCTTTGTGCATCTTGCGGAATTTAGTACGCTTTGGTTGAAGCATATCTTTCCCTCCTTAGCGACGACCGCCACCAGCACCACGAGGTGCAGGGCCGTCCTGGAGTTCCTGTGCTTTACGGTCACGTGCCTGCGGATCGTGCTCCATGATCTCACCTTTGAAGATCCAGACCTTGATCCCGATGATTCCATAAGGAGTCATCGCTTCGGCTTGTGCGTAATCGATGTCGGCGCGCAGCGTGTGCAGAGGCACACGGCCTTCGCGGTACCACTCGGTCCGTGCGATTTCGGCGCCACCCAGACGGCCAGCGACGTTCACCCGGATACCCAGAGAGCCCATACGCATGGCGTTCTGAACAGACCGCTTCATCGCGCGACGGAACGAAACCCGGCGCTCCAGCTGCTGAGCGATAGACTCGGCAACCAGCTGTGCGTCAAGCTCGGGCTTGCGCACTTCGACGATGTTCAGGTGCAGTTCGCTGTCTGTCATCAGGGCGATTTTCTTGCGCAGAACTTCAATGTCCGCGCCTTTCTTGCCGATGATGACACCCGGACGTGCTGTGTGGATCGTAACGCGGCACTTCTTGTGCGGACGTTCGATGATCACACGGGCGATGCCGGCTTGCTTGCACTCTTTGTTGATGAACTCACGGATCTTCAGATCTTCCAGCAGAAGATCACCGTAGTCCTTGGTGTCGGCGTACCAGCGGCTGTCCCAGGTGCGGTTCACCTGAAGGCGCATGCCGATCGGATTTACTTTATGACCCATTAGGCTTGCTCCTCAACTTGACGCACCTTGATGGTGATCTCCGAGAACGGCTTCATGATCTTGCCGAAACGGCCACGGGCCCGAGGGCGACCGCGTTTCATGACCAAGTTTTTACCAACCCATGCTTCGGCAACGATCAGCTCGTCGACGTCCAGGTTGTGGTTGTTCTCGGCGTTGGCGATTGCGGACTGCAGGCACTTTTTGACGTCCTGCGCGACACGCTTGTTCGAGAAAGTCAGGTCGGTCAGAGCCTTCTCAACTTTCTTGCCGCGGATCATCTGCGCAACCAGGTTCAGTTTCTGCGGGCTGGTACGGAGCATGCGCGTTTTCGCCATTGCTTCGTTTTCAGCCACGCGGCGGGGGTTCTTTTCCTTGCCCATGACTTACTTCCGCTTCGCTTTTTTGTCAGCGGCGTGACCGTAATAGGTACGAGTTGGCGAATACTCACCAAACTTCTGACCGATCATGTCTTCCGAGACGTTGACGGGGATATGCTTCTGGCCGTTGTACACACCAAAGGTCAGACCCACGAACTGGGGCAGAATGGTGGAACGACGCGACCAGATCTTGATGACTTCGTTGCGGCCCGACTCGCGCGCTGCTTCGGCTTTTTTCAGCACGTAAGCATCGACGAAAGGACCCTTCCAAACAGAGCGAGACATGGATTAACGTCCCTTCTTCTTGGCGTGCCGCGAGCGGATGATCAGCTTCTGGGACGCTTTGTTTTTGTTGCGAGTACGCTTACCCTTGGTGTCCTTACCCCAAGGCGTAACCGGTGTACGGCCACCCGAGGTACGACCTTCACCACCACCGTGCGGGTGATCGATCGGGTTCATAGCGACACCACGAACCGACGGACGCACGCCTTTGTGGCGCATACGACCGGCTTTACCGAGGTTTTGGTTGCTGTTGTCGGGGTTGGACACGGCACCAACGGTGGCCATGCATTCCTGACGGACCATGCGCAGCTCGCCCGAGCTCAGACGGATCTGAGCATAACCGCCATCGCGGCCTACGAATTGCGCGTAAGTACCGGCCGCACGTGCGATCTGACCGCCTTTACCAGGCTTCATCTCGATGTTGTGGACGATGGTACCAATAGGCATACCCGAGAACGGCATTGCGTTGCCCGGCTTGATGTCGGCCTTGGCCGAAGCCACAACCTTGTCACCAACAGCCAGACGCTGCGGAGCCAGGATATATGCCTGCTCGCCGTCTTCGTATTTTACCAGTGCGATGAATGCGGTCCGGTTCGGGTCATATTCGATCCGTTCAACGGTTGCCGCGACATCAAATTTATTCCGTTTGAAGTCAACGATCCGGTAGAGACGCTTTGCGCCACCGCCGCGGCGGCGTGAAGTAATCCGTCCGGTGTTGTTCCGGCCGCCCGATTTGGTCAAACCCTCAGTGAGAGACTTGACCGGACGTCCTTTCCAAAGCTCCGAACGGTCGATCAGCACCAGCCCGCGCTGGCCCGGCGTCGTCGGCTTGTACGACTTGAGTGCCATGCTTTCTGTCTTCCGTTTAGCAAGTGCGAGGCATTGCCCCGCTATGTGATAGGCCCCCGTAGGTGCCAAGGGTATAGGGCCCCGAAGGTCCCCGGTTACAAATATCAGAAGCCCCGGAACGAATCCGAGGCCGCAAGATTGGGTGCATATAGCTGTGTTGGGGGTGGGTGTCTATAGGTGAAATGTTCTTGCCGAAGTAGTTGGGTACAGTCACTCCCGATTTTACATTTCAAGCTCAGCTAAAGATTTCGTCGAACCGTGTTCTGAGCTCGACAAGGCTTGTCCATTCGCTGTTAGTCAGAATACCTTCGTAATGATTGGAAAGATTCAAAATAACACCGTTGAAAGTATCACTGCTGTCATGATGAATTCTGCTGCGCGCTCTTCTTTCTTGCTTTGACGCATTAGTTAGCTCATCGTCCGAGCGGTCCAAATAATTAGAAGACACGAGTTGAGTCAGCGATAGGAGAACATCCGCCGTCTTTGAATCAACCGAAGCGCCAGCCGCCCCAATCTGAGAAAAGAGATCTGATAGGGTTGAAAAAAGCATCCCTCTTTCGAATTCGTCATCAATCTTAGAAATGAGTTGTTCAACTAAATCGTCTTCAGAAATCGCTTTCGAAAGCACGTTAGCTCTCGTCTTAACATCAGAGATTCGTCCAATTAGGGACGAAACGGTAACCATAAACCCGTTCGTCACAGGGAAAGGCTCATTGTGTTTACCAGTTGACGCTTGAATATCTGCCCAAGCCTGAACTTTAGCTTGAAACAAGCCTGACTTCTGATGTCCACGAACCAATGCGCCGAGGATAACCTCCACAGGATCGCAATTTCTCAGAAATTTCTTCAAGCTAGCACCATCTTGAGCCCCCGATATATCAATTACCCAAAGTGCTGAGAAATTCCCTGCTTCAATCGCCGACAAATCCCCGGTGTTATTCGAATAAGACTGAACTGCGGCGCGAAAGTCTGACAGATCACGCCTAAAATTTTGGAGGTCTTCGTGTTGGCGTTGTTTTTTCCACAAGAGCACTGCCCAAACGAGGGATGCTACAGCGGCAAATGCTGCAATTACGGCTCCAAAACCAGTAATGGTATCAATCAATCTACATCCTCCGAATTTGCCATCGAAAATATGGGCCGTTCTTCACAACTTTTGAAGTTCAACCGTACTCGGTAGTCATACAAGCATTTTCTCCGAGGCAAGCAAACATATACAGACAAAAAAACCCGCTTTCGCGGGAGCTTCCATCTCTATCCACCAACGTCACCCGATCAAAGACCGGCGCTCACGTCGATAGTGCACCTCTCTTCCGGGGTCACATATACCTTCCTGACGTCTTTCCGCCTGCCCGACTGGCCACACACGATCATTTCTTGTCGCGCGCGGCCTTCTCTTCTTTGGTCAGCTTGGCGTTCCAGACATTCTTGCTCAAACCCAGCTCAGCGGGCGCGGGTTTGGTTTTTCCAACACTGACTTTGCCTCCTTTATCCAGGAACTCCTGAATAAGGGCCTCATCTGTTGTTTCTTTGGGGACATGTTTCATAACAGCGACCGTATCCGCATCACACGCCGGGGGCAACGACCGGATTTCCGGCTATCGTTCACATCCTCTGAACAAGCCCGTCACCCATACAGCGCGCGCGCTTCGGCAAAGGATAACAGGCGGCGGTTCTTCTCATCCCACAGGTGCAGCCGCGCGTTGGCGAGGCTCTCGCGGATGGTCATCCGGTTGCTGTTGGCCAGTTCATCATGATCCCGCAGCACCTCGGTCAGGCGATAGAACGGGATGCGGCTGTACAGATGGTGTACGTGGTGGATGCCGATATTGGCCGTGAACCACTGCAAGACGGATGGCAGGATATAGTGCGAGCTGCCGTGCAGGGCGGCCTCGTGCAGTTGCCAGTCCTGATCCGGATCCCATTGCGTCTCTTCGAACTGGTGCTGGACGTAGAACAGCCAGACGCCAGCCGTTGCAGCGATCAGGGTCGAAGGCAGGAAAATCAGCAGAACCGGCATCAGGCCACCAAAATAGTAGATGGCCCCCAGTGCGGCCAGAATGGCCAGGTTCGTCGCCATCGCGCTGACCCAGAATTTCGGAATACCGGTCAAGCCAAGCGGGAGGCGGTTTTGAAACAGGAACAGATAGCCGGGCCCAAAGCCAAACAGGGTGATCGGGTGGCGATAGAGCCGGTAAAATAACCGGTTCAAAGGCGTCAGCGCCCGGTATTCGGCCACCGTCAGCGTATGGATGTCTCCCATCCCGCGCTTATCCAGATTGCCAGATGAGTTGTGATGCGAGGAATGTGTGCGCCGCCAAACATCGTAAGGCGTCAGCGTCAGCACCCCGAGCCCCCGACCGACCCAGTCACTGACCGTCCGGTTCGTAAAAAATGCCCCGTGACCGCAATCATGCTGAATGGCAAACAGGCGCAGCAGAAAGGCCGCGTTCAGAACCGAGATCGCAAGCGCTAGCCAATAGCTCACCGACAAAGACATCCAAGCCAAGGCCCAAAGCGCTATGAAGGGAACACAGGTAACCCCCAGCTCGAACCAGCTACGCGGTTGGCTTGGCTCCCGATATTTGGCCAGCGTCGACACCCAGTCCCGCGCGACAGTCACATCCGGGTTGTCCCGGGTCGAGAGAGTGGATTGGGTCATGCGCCTGCCATATCGTTTGTTTGTTCCATACCGGATAGACGACCCCACCGGCATAGCAATCATTTTCTGTTCGAGACGCTGGGAATGGCGCTCAACTTTTGGTGTCACTACCTAAAGAAAAACCCCCGCTTTCGCGGGGGTTTTAATGGTTTGTCCAAAGACAGGCCCGATCAAAGACCGGTGGAAATGTCGATGGTGTTACCCTCTTCAAGGGTCACATATGCTTTTTTGACGTCTTTCCGCTTGCCCAACTGGCCGCGGAACCGCTTGACCTTACCTTTGGTCACAGAGGTGTTCACCGCTTTGACCTTCACACCAAACAGTGCCTCAACGGCCTCTTTGATCTGTGGCTTGTTGCTGTCAATCGCAACCTCAAAGACAACCGCGCCGTTTTCGGACGCCATGGTCGACTTTTCGGTGATGATCGGCTTGCGGATCACGTCGTAGTGTTCTGCCTTCGCGCTCATTTCAGTCGAGCCTCCAGTGCTTCGACAGCCGCTTTGGTGAGCACCAGAGTGTCACGCTTGAGGATGTCATAAACGTTTGCACCCATCGACGGCAGGATATCCAGACCTTCGATGTTGCGCGACGCCTTCAGGAACCCTTCGTTCACGGTCGCCCCGTCGATGACCAGAGCGCGTTTCCAACCCAGGTTTGCAACCTGCTTGGCCAGAGCGGCGGTCTTGCCTTCGGCTTCGGCGTTCTCGATCACGACCAGTTCACCAGCTGCCATTTTGGCAGACAGCGCGTGGCGCAGACCAAGTTTACGGAACTTTTTCGGCAGGTCATGACCATGCGAACGTACGACCGGACCTTTGTAAACGCCACCACCCCGGAAGATCGGTGCCGAACGGGCGCCGTGGCGTGCGCCACCGGTGCCTTTTTGGCGATAGATCTTCTTGGTTGAGTAGGACACTTCCGAGCGGGTCTTGACCTTGTGGGTGCCAGCCTGCGCGTTGTTACGCTGCCAACGGACCACACGGTGCAGGATGTCCGCGCGCGGCTCCAGGCCGAACAGGTCTGCATCCAGCTCGATGTTGCCGGCTTTTCCGCCGTCCAGTTTGATTACATCAAGTTTCATGCTTCACCACCTTCCGCGGGAACTTCTTCCGCAGGTGCTTCGGTTGCAGCCGATTTCACAGCAGCCGGGAAAGGCAGGCCTTCCGGTGCTTTCTTCTTGACGGCGTCCTTGACGGTAACCCAACCGGATTTCGGTCCGGGAACGGCGCCTTTGATGAAGACCAGACCACGGTCGGCGTCGGTTTTGACGACTTCCAGGTTCTGGGTGGTTACACGGGCAGCACCCATGTGACCGGCCATCTTTTTGCCTTTGAAAACTTTGCCCGGATCCTGACACTGGCCAGTTGAACCGTGCGAACGGTGGCTGATCGAAACACCGTGCGAGGCGCGAAGACCACCGAAGTTCCAGCGCTTCATTGCACCGGCAAAGCCTTTACCGATCGAAGTACCCGAAACGTCAACTTTCTGACCTTCCAGGAAATGTTCTGCCGAAATCTCGGCGCCAACTTCAATCAAGCCATCTTCAGAGACGCGGAACTCGACCAGCTTACGCTTGGGTTCAACCTTGGCAGCGGCATAGTGACCGCGCATGGCTTTCGAGGTGCGTTTTGCCTTGGCAGCACCGGCACCCAGCTGAACAGCAGTATAGCCGTCCTTCTCGTCCGTGCGCTGTGCAACAACCTGCAGGTTGTCCAGGTGAAGAACGGTCACAGGGATCTGCTTGCCGTCTTCCATGAACAGGCGGGTCATGCCGACTTTTTTTGCGATAATACCAGAGCGCATAATCTATACCCTCCGATCTTACGACTGCAGCTTGATCTCGACGTCCACACCAGCAGCGAGGTCGAGCTTCATCAGCGCGTCAACGGTCTGGGGGGTCGGATCAACGATGTCGAGCAGACGCTTGTGCGTACGGATCTCGAACTGGTCGCGGGATTTCTTGTCGACGTGAGGACCACGGAGAACCGTGAACTTCTCGATCTTGTTCGGCAGCGGGATCGGGCCGCGCACATTCGCGCCGGTCCGCTTAGCAGTGTTGACGATCTCTTGCGTGCTGGCATCCAGAACGCGATAGTCAAATGCCTTCAGCCGAATACGGATATTTTGGCTTTGCATAATAACAGCCTTTTATCAGGCGTTGAGGTTGAGAGGAGGACAAGCGCGCATCGCCAACCCTCATCGAACCCAAAAGGCGGGAATCACCCCGCCTTGATGTTCTTACAGAGAACTCGCGCGAACTACAGGGGTTGGTGGGGTTTGGCAAGGGGGTTTAATGTATTTCGACACGTGTAATCGATGCCGCTCCAGCTACTCACACCATTTTATCAGATTGGTATCAATTGAATGCTCAAAACACTCAGTATACGGGAGCCAAAGAAAAGCATTGCCGTCCACAATGTAAAGGCCAGTAGGTTTGTCATCAACGACAACTCCAAACCTTAGAGAGGCGGCTTCCAATTCCATCTCGCAAATGGACTTCGGCTCTAGGACAACTGAACCCGGGCCATTATACGAAGGGTACTCGACTTTGCTGGCGTCAACACGCGAATTGATCTCAGCGTTTTCGCATTTCCGATAGAACTCTTCAGTCGCAGCGACAATTTCTGCATACATGCTTTTTCCTATGTGTTCTTTCAGCGGAAATTCACCGTTCGCAAGAACAAACTTTTCATTGGCTTCAATCAATAGCGAACAGTTCTCCTCACTATCGAATACTGCAAGCGCTTTACCGTCAGGTTTAAGCGCTCCTTGATACCGGTTTCTAATGAAATCAACTTCGAAAACGCTAGGCAAACTGATACGTTTGAAGCTCGGATCTGAAAAGCCTGCGCCGCAATGCCAATCGGCATCCAAAGCAACGCCCCCCAGGATGGTCAGCTTTTTTCTTGAAGAACCTTGTGTCGTTTCAAGCGTGGTGCAAGCGCACAATACGAGGCAAGAGAGGATCAAAAACGTTGTTTTGTTCAAAATTTTCTCGTCAGTGTTTGTTCGTATATACGGTCCAAAAGCAGAATGCTGAGTGAGCTTAAGTCAAAACGCCAACTAAATATCAAGTTGAAAACGGAAACAGGAAAGGGCGCCCCGAGGGACGCCCTTTCCGTTTGATCATTCGCTTGCGCGACTTACTCAACAATCTTCGACACAACACCGGCGCCGACGGTGCGGCCGCCTTCGTGGATCGCAATGCGCAGGCCATCTTCCATCGCGATTGGCTCAACGCCTTCGCGGACAACACAACTCGCGTTGCATGCGGAAAGATGCCCTTAGACTATGTCTTGGCTACGCGTGCCGCCATACGTGACAGTCTGGTATCCTGATAGTCGAACACTGAGCTTTCGAAAGGGGCAAAGATGGCATCGCAATCGGTCGCTTCTGCAGACGGTGGCCTGACGAATTCGTGCAGCTCAAACCCGTGATCTGCCATCGCGGCGACAAAATCGCTGAACCTATAACCGCCATGATACCGACGCCGTACAGAGACTTCAGCCAATACAAAGGTGCATTTTTTTAGCATCTCCGATGCACCTTTAATAACCTCGATTTCAAAACCTTCCGTGTCGATTTTCAATCCGAAAGGTTCCTTGTAGGAAGACGCAATCTCATCCAGTGTTTTTACCGGGACTTGTCGCTCTTCAACTTGCGAGGTGTGCTGGATTGCCGCTTCGTCAAACTCCTGCATCGTTGCCCGTGTGCCGAGCCAACGATCGCCAACTGTTGGAATTCGAAGAGTCGTCTGTCCGCTTTCGGCACCAACTCCGCAAGCATGGAAATCAAAATCGATCTTGTCGCCCCAGTTTTTCCGTACCTTGGTTTCGTAATCCGAAATGGGCTCAACCAACACAAACTTGGCTGCAGGGAAAGCTTCGTACAAATGCTCGGTTCCCGAGGCCACCCCGACATCGAATACTGTCTCGACCTCAAAACCCAGATTACCGATATAGGCACCCGTCTCCTTCATTGGCGAAACCTGATATCCTCGCCGCTTCAGGCGTTTGGACAGTCGTTCTACGGTTTCGTCCATGTCGAAGTATCCTTCTTGCGGTTTCGCCCGATGCAATCCACTGAAACCAACTAGAGAGCACTTCAACGGCAAAAGCGCAATCTGGTATACTGTGTCGCTGGCAAGCTAGCCTAGGCGCGGCAAAATGCTATCGACCCGGGCCGTCCCCGACCAGTTCAACTTTTCTGAAAGTTACTCAAGCGGTTTCCGTTTGCCATGCGGGGCATCTTATGACCATGAACGCGTGCATCAAACAGGAAACAGCGAGATCACTCCAATGATAGAACGCATCGAAACCGGCGAGAGATCGTCCAAAATCGTTAAACATAATGGTGTGGCCTATTTGACCGGGCAAGTCGCCGAAGGTGATACCATTCAGGAACAGGTGCGTATTTGCCTTGGGAAAATTGACGACCTTCTAGAGCGCGCAGGTTCATCACGGGAAAAGATGCTGCGTGTGACCATCTGGCTGGCCGATATGAAGGACTTTGCTGGTTTGAACGAGGTCTGGAATGCTTGGGTTCCTGCAGGATACGCACCTGCGAGGGCGTGTGGCGAAGCAAAACTGGCGCGGCCCGAACTGAAGGTGGAATTCATAGTGGACGCCGCATACGACTAAAGCATGCTGCTTCTTTAGGAATTCCCCGTCTTGAATTACCAAATTCAAACAGAAAAAGCCCGCCTCGGTTTGGGGCGGGCTTTTTTGTTTCGACGGTTAGGTCTGAGACTATTCGGCGAACGATCCCATCACCGCCTCCGATCACTCAACACTCTTTGGTGTACGACATGGGCGCGTCGCGGGCTTGTCGAGATCAAACGAGAAAGGGCGCCGGATGGGCGCCCTTTCCATTTGATCATTCGCTTACGCGAATTACTCGACGATTTTCGACACTACGCC